>NZ_JBHURE010000015.1:0-109075 GCF_042674095.1 Lysinibacillus sp. NPDC056959
CACCCGTTCCCATACCGAACACGGAAGTTAAGCTCTTTAGCGCCGATGGTAGTTGGGGGCTTCCCCCTGTGAGAGTAGGACGTCGCTAGGCACCTGAAAAAGTCGAGGATTTATTCCTTGGCTTTTTTTGTTTACAATTTTTTAGAACGAGAGAACTCTCCTTCCTCAAGGTGTGTAGGGCAATAACCTAATTCGTTAGAATGCTACACAAAATCTTGAAGTCAGCAAAACAGAGTTAATTTCTTAAGATTAACTCTGCTTTTTTATTTTCCACAAACCGAATTTTTTACGAAAGCCGCCTCTAACTACGCTCACCCTTTTTTCCTAAAACAACTAATAATCCAAGAAAAATATACGGATATGATAGAAGTGTCAATTCAAGAAAGCCTAACCCGAATAATGAAGAATGTTTATCTGCATAATTACCGGCATCAACCAAATATTTACCAATTAACAAATAACTAGATATAGAAAGAATAATCAGTAGTAGCCCAATCATATTAAATTTAAATTTGCAGATTGTATAGATAGTTACTAGAATATAAATCAAACCAAGCAAAATTAAAAAGAAGAAAATATACAATGGTTCAAAAACACCCACTAAATCCCTCCTAAATTAAATAATAACTTTCCTGCTCCTTTACTTTAAAACGTTCGAAATGAACAGGAGTTCCAATTATAAACAAATCTACCATTGAAGATTAACTAAAATTCATTCCTGCTTATTGAACAAACCCACTCGATTGATTGAAAAGCAACAATCTTTTAAAAAACAGCCATTTTCATTGATTTCAGAATATATAAACAGAACTTTCAGAAAATATATTGTATTGTGAAAAAAACTGTGCTAGGCTATGTATCATGCAGAATGAAGTTCAAACTTCAAAAATAAAATAAAAAAGGATGTACTTCTTTGATGGATAATCAAACAATTCACCAAGTCATTCAACATAAATACCAGGAACTTTCAAAGAGTCAGCAGAAGGTAGCTGTCTTTATTCTCAAAAATATGCAGACTGCAGGTATTCATTCAGCTGCATATGTGGGGGATAGGGCAGGGGTAAGTGAAACGACAGTTATCCGCTTTTGCTACGCTATAGGATTATCGGGTTATGCTGAGTTGCAACGTGAGATAACGATGCATTTATTCAATGAAGGAAATACTAGTAGCTTGCAAAATTATTTGCAATCAAAACAGGCACTTTTTGAAACGCCGCGGTTTTATGAAAAAACGATGGAAAAGGATGCATCTAGCATTTTAAACGTTGCAAAGAACATTAACGAAGAAGATTTTAATCGTGCTTCCGTCTGGCTGCATACGAAGAAAAAAATTTATATTGTTGGGAATGGTTCGTCCCATTTAGCGGCACAATGGTTGTATTTTACGTTAAATATGCTACGTCCTAACGTCGTGATTTTAGATTTTGATACAAGTGAAATCATTAGAGCTTTACAAGAAATTGATGAGGATAGTGTGGTCATTATTTTATCGTACCATCGCTATTTTAAAGAGCCGATTCAATTTGCAGCTGAAATTCAAGAAAAACATTGTGAAATCATCGGCATTACAGATTCTAAAATTGCACCTATTACACAATATGCGACGATTACTTTTATAAATGAACAACAAGAAATGTCTACGATTGATGCAATGCCAGCACTGATTTCATTTTTAAATACATTAATTGCAGGTATGACTGCACAGGATCACGACTATTATGAAAATCAACGCGTAAAATATGATGATTTCCAAAATAGCTTTTTAGCAAATCGATGGAGTTGAATAATATGAATCAAGTATTACCTAACTTACAGCCGAGATTGGCAGAGATTTTTACACATTTACATGAGCATCCGGAAATTAGCTGGCAGGAAAAGCAGACAACGAAATACATCGCCAATTTGTTGAAGGAGGCACAGATGGAGCCTCAGTTATTCGAAGATATGACCGGACTGTATGTAGATATTGGGAAAGGAACACCGAGCGTTGGATTTCGTACGGATATCGATGCACTATGGCAGGAAGTAGATGGTGAATTTAAGGCGAATCATTCTTGTGGTCATGATGGTCATATGACGATGGCTATTGGGACAGCACTAGTGTTGAAGGATATGGAGCATTTGCTTCCCGGTGCCGTACGTATTCTTTTTCAGCCTGCTGAAGAAAAAGCACAAGGTGCTCGAGCATTCGTTGATAAGGGGCTTATTGATCCTCTAGAATACTTATTTGGTGTCCATGTTCGTCCGTTGAAAGAATTACGGGACGGAACGTACGCCCCGGCCTTGTACCACGGTGCGGCAAAGCTTTTTACGGGGACTATTATTGGAGAAGAGGCTCATGGTGCACGACCTGAACTTGGCATTAATGCCATTGAGGTAGGGTCCGCAATTATTGAAGGCTTACAAAAAATCTGGACAGACCCTAATGTCTCTTCGTCAGTCAAAATGACGCAATTTAATGCAGGAGGAACCTCTACAAATATTATTCCTGGGAAAGCAACATTTAGCATTGATGCACGGGCACAAACAAATGAAGTAATGGAGTCTCTCACGGATGGTGTTGAACGTGTAAAGGCATCGGTTGAAGCGATGTATGGAGCCAAAATTTCTTTAACTGTAGATGCACATATCGTTGCAGCATTAGTGAATGATGAGGCCTTACAGCATATGAATTCCGCTATTGTTGACGTGGTTGGTGAAAGCGCATGTGCTCCACCAGTCGTTACCCCTGGAGGAGAGGATTTTCATTTTTATACGTATGAGCGTCCAAACCTTAAAGCAACAATGCTTGGCTTAGGTTGTGGTGTAACACCAGGCTTACATCATCCGAAAATGACCTTTAATCGAGAGCGGCTTATTACAGGAGTAAACATTATTACGAGAGCGATTTTACGAACTTTATAGAACGAGCCGTTCATATAGGATAAAGATATAGAAAGAAGTGATAGGATGATTGACATAAGGGAAATAAAGACAATCGAGCAGCTGGAACAAGTTCAGCAATTGGAATATAACATTTGGGGGATGCCTTCTATTCCTATTCATCAAACATTAACTGCTGTGAAAAACGGTGGGATCGTTGTGGGTGCCTATGATGGTGAAAAATTAGTTGGCTTTAGCTATGGCTTTTCGGGGTTTCGAGAGGGAAAAAGCTATTTGTGCTCCCATATGTTGGGGATAGCCGAAAATTACCGCTCTCAAGGAATCGGTGAAAAATTAAAATATGCCCAGCAAGCCATTGCTATAGAGCGGGGCTATGATTTAATGGTATGGACCTTTGATCCGCTGGAAACACGTAATGGTTATCTTAATCTCTCCAAATTAAATGGCATTTGTTATACGTATATAGAAAATTGCTATGGAGAAATGCAGGATGGGTTAAATAAGGGGTTACCTTCTGATCGTTTTGAGGTGAGCTGGTATATAGCCTCTGATTACGTCAATAAAAGCGTTTCAATAGATGCAAAGAATGCCATACCTGTGGCTATCTGTGTACAAAATGAACAAGGATTCTTACATTTGGAAATAACTGAAAATTTAAAATATAACAGCGTTTTATATACGCTGCCTGTACCAAAGGATTTTCAAGCATTGAAGTTGCAAGACCCGACATTAGCATTGGACTGGCGCTTCAAAACGAGACGCTTATTACAACAATTGTTTGCACAAGGTTATGCAGCTGTTCAATTGCAACAGCAAGAAAATTACAACGAGTATGTTCTTGTTAAATTAGAAACTTTAGGACTGGAAGGGGCAAAGCAATATGAAAATAACGGAATTTACCATTAGACATTTAAAGATGAAATTAAAAGAACCATTTACAACAAGCTTTGGCACATTTAATGATAAGGATTTTTTAGTTTTAGAGGCTAAAGATGAATCAGGAACAATCGGTTGGGGAGAATCTGTTGCCTTTCATTCTCCTTGGTACAACGAGGAAACATTACAAACGAACTGGCACATGCTAGAAGATTTCTTAATTCCTCTTATTTTAAATAAAGAACTTCAGCATCCAGATGAGGTCAATGAGCTATTTAAACCGATTCGTAAAAATAATATGGCGAAATCAACGATAGAAGGTGCTATTTGGGATATTTACGCCCAACAGACGAATCAATCTCTCGCGGCTGCACTTGGTGGCAAAAAGGACAATATTGAAGTTGGGATCAGTATCGGTATTCAAAAATCAATCGAGGACTTAGTGGCGTTAGTAGATGGTTTTGTGAATGAAGGCTATAAACGAATGAAGATTAAAATCAAACCGGGTTGGGATGTAGAAGTAATGCGTACATTACGTGAGACGTTCCCAGATGTGGCGTTTATGGCGGATGCGAACTCAGCTTATCGTCTCACAGATGCTGAAACGCTCAAACAGCTAGATGCTTTTAATTTAACAATGATTGAGCAGCCATTGGCGTCAGATGACATTATTGATCACGCAGCTTTACAAAAATTAATCGATACGCCTATCTGCTTAGATGAAAGTATCCATTCATTAGAAGATGCACGTAAAGCTGTTGAATTGGGCAGTACTAAAATTATTAACATTAAAATTGGACGTGTTGGTGGCTTAACTGAAGCCAAGAAAATACATGATTATTGTGAGGTGAATGACATTCCTGTTTGGTGTGGCGGTATGCTGGAGTCGGGTATTGGTCGTGCACATAATGTGGCGTTAACTACATTAACGAATTTTATTTTACCTGGCGATACAGCAGGTTCCAGTCGATATTGGGAAAAAGACATTATCGACCCAGAAGTTGTGGTGAATGACGGTCTGATTGAAGTTCCTCAAAAAGCGGGTATCGGTTATGAAGTAAATAGAGAGACGATCGACTTGTTTACAGTAGCACAGAAAACTTATAAATAATGTGACTTCCGCTGAAATAGAGGAGCTCAGGCTAAGAACTTCACATCCTGTGAAAACGCCGGAATGATCAGGATAGTGCTGTTGCTGGCGCTACGCTTTCACGAAAAAGACATTTGTTGGCCTATAGCCTCCAGCGGATGTCCCGGAATTATGCCGAGGCATAATTGATTTAAATAGAAAAGCAGGTGTTCTATGAAAAAAAGTTGGCAGATAGGTGGCGCATTTGTAGGATTAATCGTTGGTGCTGGCTTTGCATCAGGACAAGAAATTATGCAATACTTTACGAGTTTTGGTCTTTACGGTATAGCAGGAGGAATTGTCGCAACAATCGCCTTTGCTTTTTTAGGGATGAGTCTAGCGCAATTAGGGGCAGATTCACAAACGACATCTCATAAAGAAGTAATCTATCAAATCGGTGGGCGTTATGTTGGCGTACTATTAGATATAGTCATAACGTTCTTCTTATTTGGTGTAGCGGTTGTTATGTTTGCGGGTTCAGGGTCAACGTTTGAGCAAATGTTTGGTATGAACCCGATGATCGGCAGCATTTTCATGGTAATCATTACGATTTTAACGCTGCTATTAAATGTGAAAAACATTATTAAAATAATAGCTTTAGTGACGCCATATTTAATGGGGATTGTTTTTATCATATTAATTTACTCTATTTTCACAATGGACTTAACAATTGCAGAACAGAATGTGTTAGCGAAAGAGCAATCATCTGCGGCTTCCAATTGGCTAGTAGGTGCACTCCTCTATGTATCTTATAACATAGCTGCTGGTACGGCGATGCTAATTGTTATGGGGGGGACGGTTAAAGAGCGTAAGATTGCTGGTTTAGGCGGTTTTCTTGGTGGTATTATGCTCGGTGTTTTAATCATACTTATTAATATTGCTTTATTCGTTAAAATGGACGTAGTTGGTGGGACAGCAATGCCAACATTAGAGCTAGCCAAACAAATTCATCCTGTAGTGGGGATTTTAATGTCTATTGCTTTATTAGGCATGATGTACAATACGGCTGTAGGAATGCTTTACGCCTTTACAGTACGTTTTATAGCGCCTGACCATAAATGTTTTAAAATAGGAATCGTGGTAATTGGTTTAATAGGCTTTGTTGCGAGTTTAGTTGGGTTCACGACATTAGTTGGAAAGGTTTATTCAACAATGGGCTATTTAGGTTTTGCATTAATTATTGCAATCATCATCTCGTGGTTACGTAGAATACCAAAAGTTTCATAACTATGTTTTGTAGATTCTCTAGTGTTTTTGTACAGCACTAGAGAATTTTTTTGAGATTTTAGTAATAAAAATAAGATGGAAAGCATACAGTAATTGTAGGTTTTTTTATTTGTAGTGGTTTTTATAATTCTACTTTATGTAAAATAAATTCTCGAAAAAATAATTATATTCTATACAGGCGCTAGACACTAATTTTTAGAAATGCTATATTAATGATGTCATAGTTTTTTAATAATTAGGAAAATTAAGGGGTTGTCAACAGAATTATAGGGTGGCATTGCATATTGTTAAAACGTATGTCATAGAGACTGGACGCCCTTAAGAAAGCGCTCAGTCGGAACGGAAATCAACATACATTATGCGATAACCTACAACCTTTTCTAATTATAAGAAGTGATTGAGTAAAGAGTTATAAGAAGGATGATAGATGCCTATGGTAAAGAAAACATTAAAACAACGCATTGTTGACGCTTCTGTAGTGCTATTTCAGCAAGATGGCTATCACAATGTAACTGTTGATCGCATTGTTGAATACATTGGTGCATCAAAGGGTGGATTTTATCATAATTTTAAATCGAAAGATGAACTGTTGTATGAAATTCACGATGTATTTATTTCGTATGTGATTAAACAGTCACAGGAGGCATATGACAAATACGAGACACCGATTACACGTTTATGTGCAATGCTGCAAACACTAACACAAGTGTTTGATATGTATCAAGCGCATATTACGGTTTTTTACGAGGAAAGTCATTCCTTGGCACAGGAATATAGTGAAATCATTCATAAAAAACGAGACCAATATCGGGATATTTTACAAAGAGTCATAGAGGAAGGCCAGCAAACAAAGGATTTTCGTACAGAACTACCTTGTACTATTGTAACGATGGCTATTGTCGGGATGATTAACTGGACATACAAATGGTTTAAGCAATCAGGTCCATTAACAATGGAGGAAATTACAGAAGTATTTACGGATATGATATTGCGTGCGATTGTCACTGAACAAGCAATGGACGAAGCAGTTCAATTTATGGTCAAGGGGAAGCCAGCAACGACTGGTTTTATTAATATTTAAAACAAACCGACTAGTCGGTATTAACTTCTTTCAACGCGTATCCAACCACCCGTTGAAATAGAGGAACTCAGTCTAAGACCGCCACGTCCTGTGGCAACGACTGAATGACCAGCATCACGTTGGTCCAAAGCCTTCGGCAAATGTCACGGAGTTATGCCGAGGCATAATTGATTTATTACAGCTGTCATCTGAACGAAATCTGCTATGGCAAATTAAACATTAGGGGGACTGGGGATGAACTTTGAACTAACGAAAGAGCAAGAGATGATTCGAGATATGGTACGTGATTTTGCTGAAAAAGAAATTAAACCGTATGCTCGTGAGGCTGACGAGACATCGACGATGAGAATAGAGAGCTTTAAAAAGATGGCAGAGCTAGGCTTATTAGGGATCCCGTTTCCTGAAGAGTACGGCGGTTCAGGCGGAGATACTGTTTCCTATGCACTTGCTGTTGAAGAAATCGGACGTGCATGTGGTGGCACAGGATTAAGCTATGCAGCCGCAGTTAGCTTAGGTGCTTCGCCTATTTACAATTTCGGCACAGAGGAGCAAAAGCAAGAATGGCTTGTTCCGTTAGCGAAGGGAGAAACATTAGGTTCGTTTGGTCTAACAGAGCCAAATGCAGGTTCAGATGCTGGTGGAACACTTACAACAGCTGTAATTGATGGTGATGATTACATCATTAATGGTGAAAAATGCTGGATCACAAACGCGGGCTTTGCACGCCAAATTATTGTGACAGCAGTGACAGGTAAACGTGAAGATGGTAAAAAAATTATTTCATCTATCATTGTACCAACTAACACTCCTGGCGTAACGATCAACTGCAATTACGACAAAATGGGCGTACGTGGTTCCAATACGTGTGAGATTATTTTGCAAAATGTTCGTGTACCAAGGGCTAATCTTTTAGGGGATGAAAAACGAGGATTTAGCCAATTTTTAAATACGTTAGACGGTGGGCGTATTTCCATTGCTGCATTATCAGTAGGAATTGCACAGGCAGCTTATGAGAAAGCATTAAAATACGCTAAAGAACGTGAACAATTTGGTGCACCTATATCAAAACTTCAGGCAATACAATTTAAATTAGCCGATATGGCAATGGAAATAGAGCTTGCACGTACGTTAGTACATAAGGCGGCATGGCTTAAAGATCAAAAGAAACCATTCGGGAAGGAAGCGGCAATGGCAAAATTATTTGCCTCTGAAATGGGCTTTCGCACTTGTAATCAAGCAATTCAAATTCACGGTGGTTCAGGGTATATGAAAGAATACGACGTAGAGCGTCATCTGCGTGACATTAAGTTAATGGAAATCGGTGAGGGAACGTCTGAAATTCAACGTCTCGTTATTTCTCGTCTAATTGGTTGCTAATCATAATCAATTATGGCTCGGCATAATTGCGTCCGGAATCGGCTTTGTGCTAGCACAAAGCACTCCTTTCCGATTCTGTGACATCCGCCGGAGGCTTTGGGCCAACGTGATGTTGGTTACTCAGTCTTTGCCACAGGACGTGGCGTTCTTAGACTGAGTTCCTCTATTTCAGCAGGTTTGGACATCCACTGGAAAGTAGCTTAAACAAGCATTCATTTCACCACCTATAGAGATGTGAGATGAATGCTGAAAGAAGTTAAATAGCATAGGGGGATTTTCATGGCAGAACTTGTGTATCAAACTATTGGTCAATTGCTAGATGAACAATCTAAACAATATCCACAACGCGAAGCATTAGTGTATGCAGATAGGGATTTACGTATGACTTATGAGGAGCTCAATCGGCAAAGTCGTTTAGTCGCTAGAGGGTTGATGGCTCTTGGAATAGAGAAGGGTGAGCATATTGCAGTTTGGACGACTAATGTTCCAGAATGGGTACAGCTGCAATTTGGTACAGGTAAAATGGGAGCCCCAATCGTCACTGTAAACACTAATTATCGTTCAAGCGAGTTGGAATATTTATTGAAGCAATCCGATGCAAAAACGATTATTTTAATTGAAAATTATCGAGACCATTCTTTTATAAATACACTGCAAGAGTTATGTCCAGAGCTAGAACATTGTGAACCAGGTAATTTGCAATCAGAGCGACTACCTTTATTAAAAAATGTTATTTTAATTGGCGAGACAAAATATCCCGGAATGCTAAACTGGTCTGATGTGTTATCTGCTGCAGAGCAAATAACAGAGGAGCAATTAGATCAAAGACAGCAAGCACTTCATTATGATGATGTTATTAATATTCAATATACTTCAGGAACAACAGGTTTTCCGAAAGGTGTTATGTTAACGCATTATAACTTAGTCAATAATGCGATTAATATTGCAGAATGTATGCGTTTAACTTACGAAGATCGCTTGTGCATTCCTGTCCCATTCTTCCATTGCTTTGGCTGTGTAATTGGAACATTAGCGATTACTACTAGTGGTGGGACGATGATACCAGTACAAGAGTTTTCACCTACTGAGGTGTTACAAACGGTTGAAAAAGAAAAGTGTACCGCGTTACATGGCGTACCAACGATGTTCATTAGTGAGCTTAATTTACCGAATTTTGCGTCTTTTAATCTATCGACGTTGCGTACTGGAGTAATGGCTGGCTCTAACTGTCCAATCGAGGTTATGAAAGCAGTTATCGACAAAATGGGCATGAAGGATATTACGATTTGTTACGGGCAAACAGAAGCCTCACCTGTTATTACACAAACGAGAGCTGATGACCCGCTACTGTTAAAGGTGGAAACAGTTGGCCGCGCATTGCCAAATCTAGAAGTTAAAATTGTCATTCCAGGTACGAACGAAGAAGCTGCGCCGAATGAGCAAGGGGAGCTATGTACGAGAGGCTACCAAGTCATGAAAGGTTACTATAATAACCAAGAAGAAACGCTTCTTGCAATAGATGAGGATAACTGGCTGCATACTGGGGATTTGGCAACAATGGATGAGGCGGGCTATATACGTGTAACAGGGCGTTTAAAAGATATGATTATTCGTGGCGGTGAAAATATATCTCCTCGAGAAATTGAAGAATTCCTTTATACACACCCAAAAATTGCGGATGTACAGGTTGCAGGTGTTCCTGATCCTGTTTATGGAGAGGAAGCGGCAGCCTGGATTATTTTGCGAGAAGAAGAGCAGGCAACAGAGGAAGAGATTCGAGATTATTGTCGGGATAAAATCTCTAGACATAAAATACCACGACATATTTTCTTTATCGAGGACTATCCAATGACTGCATCTGGAAAAGTACAAAAGTTTAAATTACGAGAAAATTTTGTTCCTACAGTGAAGTAAGAAGGGGGTCAGACTTATGTTCAAGAAGGTGTTAATTGCCAATCGTGGAGAGATAGCTAGACGTGTTATAAGAACATGCAAACGACTAAATGTTCAAACAGTTGCAGTGTATTCTGAGGCAGACGCTGAAAGCTTACATGTGAAGGATGCAGATGAGGCGTTCTGCCTTGGAAAGCCACCTGTTGCCCAAAGCTATTTAAATATTGATCTTATTCTTGAAGTTGCGAAGGAAAGCGGCGCTGACGCAATTCATCCTGGCTATGGCTTATTATCAGAAAACGCTGAGTTTGCTAAACGTTGTACAGAAGCGGGCCTCGTATTTATTGGGCCAAGCGCGGACGTAATTGCTTCGATGGGTAGTAAATTAGAAGCTCGAAAAACAATGAAAGCTGCCGGTGTACCAATTGTTGAAGGTGTAGAGACACCGGTAAAAGATGTCACGGAAGCTATTGAAATTGCTTCCCGCCTAGGCTATCCGATTATGTTAAAAGCCTCTGCTGGCGGTGGGGGGATCGGCATGCAGCTCGTTGAAAATGCCGAGCAATTAGCAAAAGCCTTTGAGGGGAATCAAAAGCGTGCACAGTCATTCTTTGGTGATGGCACGATGTATATGGAACGATTTATTGCGGATCCTCACCACGTCGAGGTACAAATTATTGCAGACCATGAAGGCAATGTCGTACCACTATTTGAACGTGAGTGTTCGATTCAACGTAGAAATCAAAAAGTAGTCGAGGAAGCGCCATCTCCATTCATTTCTGAGGAAACAAGAAAAAGAATGCTAGATGCATCAGTTAAGGCAGTTCAGCATATTGGCTATGTGAATGCTGGTACGATTGAGTATTTAGTAGATGCGGAGCAAAACTTTTATTTTTTAGAGATGAATACGCGCCTACAAGTGGAACATCCGGTGACGGAGGAAATTACAATGCTAGATCTTGTGGAGGAGCAATTAAAAATTGCGGCAAAACAACCGCTAGCATTTACTCGCGATAGTATACAAAGACAAGGACATGCGATTGAAGTACGTATTTATGCCGAAAATCCGTCAACCTTTTTCCCTTCTCCAGGCACCATTACGGCATTTGAATTGCCTACAGGTGAAGGTATTCGCCATGAATGCGGCGTAGAGGCTGGCACTGCGGTAACACCTTTTTACGACCCCATGATTAGCAAATTAGTTGTGTGGGGAGAAACACGAGCAATTGCGTGTGAAAGACTGATTAAGGCACTTAACGCGTATAAAGTAGAAGGTATTCAAACAAATATTCCGATGTTGTTGAAAACAGTGACACATGAACAATTTTTAAAGGGCTATACAACAACTAAATTTGTGGATGAATATTATTTACCTCAATTAGCAGAGACGAAGTAAGAATATTTATCCTCATTCAGCAGATTCCTGCTGAATGAAGATAATGGCCTCCGGCGGATGTCACGGATTTTAAAAGGAATGAATAAAGGATGTTAGCCTAACACCTTCGCATCCTGCGAAAACGGCTAACTGACCTGCATCGGTAAAAACGCCACGTCCTGTGGCATTACCGAAATGACCGACATCGTGTCGGCCCTCGTGCAGGCCTGTGCACAATTCAAAATCCGGACGCATTGTTTATCTGCGCGAAAGCGAAGCGTCAGCGGCAATTACGCCAAGGCGAAATTGATAAAAGCATTCGCACTTAAACAATGAGTGCGGATGCGTTATTCATACATTTGGAGGGATTTACAATGGCAACAGTTAAAGCGAGCATGGCAGGAACAGTATGGAAAATCGTTGTAGCAGAAGGCGAGAAAGTGACTGCAGGACAAGATGTGGCAATTTTAGAGTCGATGAAAATGGAGATTCCTATTGCAGCAGAAGAAGATGGCGTAGTTACAAAAATCATTGCGAATGAAGGGGATTTCATTAACGTAGATGACGATATTTTAGAAATCGAATAAGGAGGCTTCTTTATGCAGCTACCAAAGCATGTAACGTTAAAGGAAGTTGGTCCTCGTGACGGCTTGCAAAATGAGAAAACGCATATTGCAACTGCCGATAAAGTACAGCTAGTAAATTTACTTAGTCAAACTGGATTGAATTATATCGAGGTAACGTCTTTTGTGCATCCGAAGTGGATTCCACAGCTGGCTGATGCAGTGGAGGTTCTTCAAGCCATTAAACGCCAAAAAGATATCACGTATGCGGCACTAGTACCGAACATGCGTGGCTTAGAACGTGCATTGCAGGTTGAAGTAGACGAAGTGAGCGTTTTTATGTCGGCAAGTGAGAGCCATAACCAAAGTAATATTAATAAATCAATCGATGAAACATTTCCGATATTACAGGAAGTTGTGGACGGGGCAAAGGCAGCGCATAAAAACGTACGGGGCTATATCTCAACGGTGATTGGGTGCCCGTATGAAGGTTACATACAACCAGAAAAAGTTTTGCGAGTAACAGAAAAATTACTGGAAATGGGCGTCGATGAAATTTCTCTTGGTGACACGATTGGCGTTGGTGTACCGACACAGGTGGAAAGCCTTTTAGAAGAATTATTAAAAAGATACCCTGTAGAAAATTTTGCGATGCATTTTCATGATACACGTGGCACAGCGCTAGCAAATATCGTTAAATCTTTAGAAATGGGCATTACGAAGTTTGATAGTGCGCTTGGTGGACTTGGGGGCTGTCCATATGCCAAAGGAGCATCAGGTAATGTGGCTACGGAAGATTTATTGTATTTATTAAATGGAATGGGTATTAAAACGGGTGTAGAACTGAATAAAGTGCTAGAGGCTGCACTGTTTATGGAACAGAAACTAGGGAAGGCAGTTGCCTCTAAACAAATGGCGATTGCCCGTAATGAAAGGAGTGCGAGTCAAATATGACGCAACTCGTTCGTTTTGAATTATTAGATGGTTGCATTGGGCTTATTACACTTTCCAGACCTGAAGCTGCGAATGCAATGTCTGTACAACTACTCCAAGAACTTAGCACGACACTAGACAACATAAACGGTGATCCGGCATTGCGAGTTGTCCTACTAACAGGGGCAGGAGAAAAAGCTTTTTGCGCAGGAGCAGATTTAAAAGAGCGTAAAGGGATGCCAGACCGACAAGTAAAGCAGATTGTACAATTAATCGGAGCAACAGTGGCAAAAGTAGAAGCTCTCGCTCAACCAGTTATTGCCGTATTAAATGGCGTCGCTTTTGGTGGCGGACTCGAGTTAGCCTTAGCCTGTGATTTTCGCCTGGCGGCTGCCCATGCCAAGATAGGCCTTACGGAAACCTCTCTCGGCATCATCCCGGGGGCAGGAGGTACACAACGACTTCCGCGACTAATTGGTATTGGAAAAGCGAAGGAATTAATTTATACAGCGCGTCGATTAAATGCAGAGGAAGCAAGAAGTTACGGCATTGTAGAGTATGTTCATGAGGGACATGAAGTACTTGAAAAGGCACAGCAGCTTGCACTTGAAATGGCAAAAAATGCTCCACTTTCTTTAGTACAGGCGAAAATCGCCATGAATCAAGGTGTTGAAGTCGATTTAGCAACTGGTTTAAAAATCGAATCACTTGCATATAATGCTCTGATTCCTACAGAAGATCGATTAGAGGGCTTACTTGCTTTCCAGGAAAAGCGAACACCGCAATACTTAGGGAAATAAAAGCTCTGTTGATAGATTTTGAATAGTTTTAAAGTAGGATTTTAAAAATAGGCGTATCATCAAAAGTGGAGGCTAGTGACTTCTTGGGGAGCCCTCAGGGAAGCGCTAAGTGTAAAAGAAATCAAATCCACGATAGGGTGATGAGCCATACAAGTATTTTTAATAGATTTTGGTCCATCATCAGAAGTTTGAAACATATACAATGCATATAAGTTGATTGGAGTGAAGGCTGGGCGACTCCTCGGGGATTAGCGTTACAGATGAGACCCTGCAGCGAAGCGAAGCGGCTCATCGAACGCCCCCCAGGAAAGCGCCCAGCCGTAACGGAAATCAACCTCACGTTATGATAATGAACCGAGATCTAGTTATATTTATTAATTATCTGTGCTAAGGCGTAACCGAATGGGCAAAAGGAGGAATTAACTATGAGCAATGTACCGACAGAAAATACGACGAAAACAATGAAGGAACAAATTTTAGCAGGTGGCCTGCCAAAATATCACGATAAAAATGCACAACAAGGAAAGCTATTTGTACGTGAACGACTCGAATTATTATTAGATGATGGGCTTCAATCCGAAGATGGCTTGTACGCGAACTGCTTAGCAGGGGACCTACCAGCAGATGGCGTTATCACAGGAATCGGTAAAATCCATGGTCGTACTGTTTGTGTTTTAGCAAACGATTCGACGATTAAAGCTGGCTCTTGGGGTAAACGTACAGTAGAAAAAATGATTCGTATTCAAGAAACAGCTGAAAAGCTAAATTGCCCATTACTGTATCTAGTCGATTCAGCAGGTGCACGTATTACTGACCAATTAGAAATGTTTCCAGGTCGCAGAGGAGCAGGACGCATCTTCTATAATCAGGTAAAGCTTTCAGGTAAAATTCCTCAAATATGCTTACTGTTTGGCCCTTCTGCGGCAGGTGGTGCCTATATCCCTGCATTCTGCGATATCGTTGTCATGGTAGAGGGCAATGCATCGATGTATTTAGGATCTCCTCGTATGGCGGAAATGGTTATAGGCGAGAAGGTAGATTTGGAAACAATGGGTGGAGCGAAAATGCACTGTTCTGTTTCCGGTTGTGGAGATGTGCTTGCTAAATCAGAACAGGAAGCTATTTCCTATGCTCGTAAATACTTGAGCTATTTCCCGAATAACTATGCAGAGCGTAGTAAGGTAGAAGCTCCAAAACCACCAGCTTCGTTTGAAAAATCGATTGATGAGCTAATACCGAAAAATCAAAACGTTCCTTTTGATATGTATAAGCTAATTGAACGTATTATTGATGAAGATTCGTTCTGTGAAGTAAAAAAATTATTCGCTCCAGAATTAATTACAGGGCTAGGACGCATTAATGGGCAACCCGTTGGAATTATCGCCAACCAACCGCGCGTAAAGGGAGGCGTTTTGTTCCACGATTCAGCTGATAAAGCTGCAAAGTTCATTTCACTTTGTGATGCGTTTAATATTCCGCTTCTTTTCCTTGCCGATGTACCAGGCTTTATGATTGGTACACAGGTTGAAAAAGCAGGGATAATACGCCATGGTGCGAAAATGATTTTTGCAATGAGCGAGGCAACCGTTCCTAAATTAACGGTCATTGTTCGAAAGGCATATGGTGCAGGGCTGTATGCAATGGCAGGTCCAGCTTTTGAGCCAGACTGCTGTATTGCATTATCCAACGCACAAATTGCTGTAATGGGACCTGAAGCTGCAGTTAACGCAGTCTATGCCAATAAAATTGCTGAACTCCCAAAAGAGGAGCAAGCAAGCTTTATTGCAGAGAAACGCAAAGAATATCAAGAGGAAATCGATGTCTATCGTCTAGCTTCAGAGCTGATCATTGACGATGTTATTGAGCCGAATGATTTAAGAAAAGCACTTGAATCACGTTTAGAGCTTTATATGTCAAAGTACTTATTATTCTCAGAACGTAAGCATGGAGTAAATCCAGTATAAAACCTTGAAATAACGCTGTCTCAGCTAATAATTGAGGCAGCTTTTTTATTTTGTGTTGTATTTGACATGTTGTTCAGTCATCTCTTTTCTAAGCGAGATCGGACAGACGTGAAGGCTATACAATTTGCGATAGTATGCTATAACGCTTTATCCATCTTATTATTACCACTTGCTTAGGGAAGCAGGGAATATTAAAATTATGTGAGGATATAGGGAAGTAGGTGGTATAGGCATGACAAAAAATAGTATACATAGTGGAGCCAAGCTACCGTTACCTTATCGTTCATTAATAGATACATATTATTTACCGATAAAGATAGCAGGGTGGATCTTTTTTTGTATCTATTCTGTAATAGCTTTTTATAAACTAGTCATTGATCGTCTAGTGAATGTGGTCGTTATGTTGTTCAATGGTGAATATTCTCTTGGTGAATTAGGGCTGTTTGATTATAGTAACTGGCGATTAACGACAAATTTTATTCCCTTTGATACAATTCTTCGCTATATAAATTACGCTCAGTATTTTAATGTTGATATCATTATTATTAATTTACTCGGCAATTTATTAATATTTACCCCAATGGGCTTTTTACTACCACTATTATCAAAAAAGTGCCGCAAAGCTTGGATCGTTATTTGTATAGGCTTTATCTCAAGCCTAGCGGTAGAAACTATCCAGTTTATTTTTACGGTTGGCTCAGCAGATATAGATGATTTAATTTTAAATACGCTAGGAGCATGGCTTGGCTATCTAGCCTATAAAAGTATACTTATTAAACCTAAAAAAGATAGATAGAAAACAGTCCTTGCTAAAGGGCTGTTTTTTTAGTGGTGAATTAACACCATTTATAAAGTAATAACAGTAATAATTTTTATTGAAATTATATATTGCAGTAATAAATGAACGAAAAAATAAATTTAACTATAGGTTTTTGTACCTATTTTGTCGAAAGCGAATTATTTCGTTAGGAGCTTAGTATTAATTTGCTCTTGAATTTGATAAAGAAAATTCCGATAATTAAGGTACAGAAACTATTCAGAGAAGAAATTATCATATCTATTTTTTAACTCGCATATTAAATAAGAAAGCCGAGGTGAATCATATGAAACTATCAAGTTTAATAGAACAAGAAAGACTGTCATCACACTATAATCGTAAAAAGATTTTACAGCGAAAACAAGCAGGTGATGCATATCGAAAAAATGCAATGTATTTTCCACCAAAGAAAAATCCATTATTGCTTGAGCTAGAAAATTTACTTTTAGGGCATACAGATCAAGAACTCTATGAACAACAAAAAGAGGAATCTAAAGAAGTCACGCCTCAACAACAAGCGATCATTCAAGATTTGCAACAAACGAAAAAGAATGTGCTCGCTCATGAGCAAACGCAAAAAGCTGAAGCTCTTGCGTATTCACAGCTAGAGCATGTAGATGTGGAGACGTTACAAATATTAGATCAGGTGAGGAATACAGCGCTAGCCCCCTCGCAGCCATCACCACAGGATTTACGTGTAGCGGCGAGTGCAAATGCTCAAATACAAAATGGTCAAGAGCTAGATGAAAGTGAACTAGACGACAGTCAGCCTGCTTTTGTACGTGAAGTAATTGAAGTTAAAGTACCTGAACGTTTTTCGAAGGAATTGAAATTGGATCCATTTGCAGATACAATTTTCGGTAAGAGTTATGCAGAGGCATATAAGGCGCGAACATTTAAATATGCTTCTGAAAAATATACCACTCATATTCAAATGGCGAAAGATGGCTATCTACCAGGAAATGACTCTATGTTCTCCATGATAGCCTAATGCTGCAGATGGGAGTTTTTTAATATGGCTAAGGCAAAGCATGCGAAAACGAATGCTATAAGATTATTGGAACAACAAAAAATTCAGTTCGAAGTAATTGAATATGAAACAGGTGACGGCCAAGTTGACGGAATTTCGGTTGCTGAAAAAATTGGTCACCCGGTTTCTCAGGTTTTCAAAACATTAGTAGCAAAGGCAAGTGCACAAAAGCTTTTTGTATTTGTTATTCCTGTAGCAGAAGAGCTTGATTTAAAAGCTGCTGCAAAGGTTGTAGGAGAGAAGAAAATCGACATGCTTCCGGTTAAGGAGTTACTCGGCTATACAGGCTATGTACGAGGTGGATGCTCTCCAGTCGGCATGAAGAAGCTTTATCCTACTGTCATTGATGCGTCAGCTCAAGAGCAAGGAAAGATTATTGTGAGTGCCGGAAAAATCGGCATGCAAGTCCACCTACAACTAGATGATTTAGTTGCTGCAACAAAGGCAAAGCTCGCACCAATTACCACTACCCAAGCATGATATGTTGGGTAGTTTTTTTATTGGTTTTTTAAGTAGTGACAGTAGAAAAAGATTGCTTGGTTTATGGTTAATCCGCTTGGCGATGTGGAAGAAACACTTAGGTTACTTGGCAAAATGTTCAGGTAAGCAAAGAGTTCGTTCGGGTAGCTCGGTAAATTGCTCGGCTAAGTCGGAAAAGCCCTTTATATCCGTTCAATCTCGATAGTCTGAATGCTTTTCCTTTACATTGTAAAAACGCATATGGGATCTCCTGTAAATAAGAAAGTATACGTTCATGATTGCATGAACGTATTTTTTTATTAAAAAAGAACAATAATGTGCAATTAATTAGTTTTGGAGAGCACTTAAACAATAAAAAGAAAAACAAAAGTATAGTGTAGTTAAGGTAATTCTCAGACGGAAAGGGGGGGATGTTTTGAAAGTGTTAATTGTTTCAACTTCTACTTTATTTATTGAAGCATTACAAATAGCTATTCGTGATAGGCGTTCAACTTGGCAAGTAGATACTTATCAAATTCAAACTCCTATATTTGATCAAACCTTGATGAAAAAAATTAAAGAGCAATGCCTTGATATTGTAGTAGTGGAAGCAACTAATCAACATTTTACAATGACAATTGATAGTTTGAAGAAATTAAAGTGTCCAGAAATAGACATCATGTTACTTGTGGATTCAAGGATGGGTGAGGTCTACCATCACCTAAAAGATGAAAAAAGGTGGACTAGTGTTACTAAAAATACAAGTCTTGACGAATTTTTAATATTACTGGAATAATTTGGAGGTAATATACCTGATATACCAGATGTCTCTTTAAGGGAGGTAGATAAAAAGATTCTAAAAGAGTTAGCGGTAGGACACTCATTTGAATTTATCCAACGTACACAAGAGCTATCGGCTGAAGAAATTGATCAATCACTTTACCGAATTAATACTCATTTTAAAGTACCAAATTATATAGAATCCATCGTTAAAGCATTTGAACAGAAAATAATTACAAATTGAAAATGCAAAGATATTGACTAAGCGAAAGTTTTTAAAATGAACACCAATCTATCGGTGAAAAAACTAAGTAAGAAGGTGTTATGAAGGAATGAAAGTTGAAGTAAGTCAAAGAGAATCTGAAGTAGCAGCTTTAGTAGCACAAGGACTAAAAGATGTTGAAATTTCAAAAACGTTATTTATTAGTCGCAGAAGAGTGGGAGAAATAATAGCGTCAATTAAGCAAAAGCTAAATATTCAATCTAGAGTTCAAATTGGTATTTTAGCATATCAAAAAGGTTTAGTGGTGTTAAATACTAATTGGGATAATGTGGAGGTTGTTATCTAGAAGGAAGGGGCACATATGAGAAAAATTCCGTATATTGAACAAATGCATCATAGTGAATGTGGTTTAGCCTCGTTAGCGATGTTACTTAATTACTATGGTCATTGTATATCTCTTTCTGAACTTCGAGAAATTTATGGAGTTTCTAAAGGAGGGACCTCTCTGTATCAAATTACTAAGATTGCAGAGAGTTATAACCTCAATACAGAAGGTTACAGAGTTATCGCCGAGGATTTGAAAAATATAAAATTACCAGCTATTTTGCACTGGGAAAATAAACATTACGTTGTATTAGAGCGCATCAATAATAGAAAAGCAATTATTGTTGATCCGGCTCAGGGAAGAAAGAGTATAACGTTTAAGGAGTTCGAAAGTAAATATTCAGGGATTGCTTTAACCTTGAGTCCTAATGAGGATTTCCAATTAAGAAAAGGTACTTCACATGTTCGTTATTTCTTAAACTATATTTTAAAAAGTAAAAAATTAGTGGCAGCAATTGTTTTTACATCACTTATAGCTCAAGTTGTAGCTTTAGGTGTTCCATGGCTTATTCAATGGATGACAGATACGCTATTTGTTCCGAAAGATCAAAATTTATTGTCTTTAGTAGGATACGGCGTTCTTCTATTATTTAGCGGTTATTTCGTTTTCTCAGGATTGCGAGGAATATTAATTGCTAAATTACAAACAGCAGTAGATAAATCTTTAATGACAGACTTTGTAAGTAAATTAATGAAATTAACATATTCATTTTTTGAAAACCGTTCTACTGGTGAATTACTATTTAGGGCAAATTCGAATGTTTATATTAGGCAGATATTATCAACCAAAGTAATTACAGTTTTTATTGATGTTGTTTTATTAATTTCCTATCTTGTAATGATGGCCTCGTATTCACTGAAACTAATGGGTGTGGTTTTATCTTTAGGTATTCTTATTTTCGTAACATTAATATCGAGTACCAAGATATCACGAAAATTAGCGGAAAAAGAAGTTTCTCATCAGGCAAGAGTTCAAGGTATTCTTTCAGAAAGTTTGAATGGTATTGGTGACGTTAAGGTAATGGGCATGGAGAAAAGTGTCTATGAACAATGGCATAAAGTATTTAAAAAGCAAATAAAGTATGCGGAACGTCGATCTATTTGGACAATGTTTATTAATACGATAGCTACTGCTTTGCAATTTATATTGCCTGTCTTACTTCTTTGGTTAAGTGGGAAAGCGTTGATAAATGGCAGTATGTCACTTGGGATGGTCTTAGCGTTTAATGCTTTATCTACAGCATTTATTGCTCCAATTATCTCTTTAGGAAATAGTTATGGTGAACTTATATATTTAGGAACGTATATTCAAAAATTATATGATGTGATCACCGGAACAGAAGAAAAGCAAGGTGAAGTTCAAAAAAATCTGTCCCTCAAAGGAGAAATTGAATTAAAAAACGTTTCCTATAAACATAATTTCTTTAGTGAACACTCTCTAAAAAATATTTCTTTTAAAGTTAACCCCGGTGAACGACTCGCAATAGTAGGTTCATCTGGTTCAGGAAAAAGTACATTAGTAAAGATTTTATTGGGTCTTTATAAGCCTACCGAAGGAGACGTTTATGTTGATCAAAAGTCTATAAATGAATATGAATTAGGACAACTTAGACAAAATATGGGGGTAGTTTTTCAAGAAGCCCGACTATTTAATAAAACTATTTATGAAAATATAGCTTTAGCTAAGGAAGATATGCCTTTAGAAGAGGCTGTGGTAGCTGCATATAGGGCAAACATTCATGAAGAAATTATGAAGCTTCCGTTAAACTATCATACTACAGTTTCCGAATTCGGAATAAACTTCTCAGGCGGACAGCGACAACGGATGATTTTAGCTCGTGCTCTCGCTCAAGATCCATCAATATTAATTTTAGACGAGGCTACAAGTGCATTAGATACTGTTTCAGAAAAGAAAATAACAGATTATTTGAAAACTTTAGATTCCACTCAAATTTTAATTGCACACCGTTTAAGTACTATAAGAGATGTGGATCGGATTATCGTTATGGATAAAGGCGAAGTCGTAGAAATTGGAAATCATCAAGAGTTACTAAATAAAAAAGGATTTTATTATCGTCTTTATACAACTCAACAATTAGAGGAGGGAAAAAATGAAGAAATGGTCGTTTAAATGTTTACTTTTATCATTAGGATTACTTTTTATAACATCACAAGAGGAAACGAAAGCAGCAGAAGAAACCCAATTATACGGTTTAAAAGATAGTGCTCCTATTGAGGAAATCATAAAGACATTAGAAAAAAAATCTTTAGAATACAATTTTATTGAAGAAATCCAAATGCTTAGTGTCGAGGGAGACACAAGTAATCACGCATTAGATAAATATGATTCATTTATTGAATGGAGTGGACCAGAACAAGTAATAGAAGTTGAAACAAAAACAGCAATGGTCCCTCAAGCTATAAAAGAAAAAACAGCTTCACTTTACGATTCTTGGAGATGGGATATCAATCGTGTTACCAATAATGGGGCAAGTTATGGGATTGAAAAAGGAAATCATACTGTAAAAGTGGCGGTAGTAGATAGTGGTATAGATTTTAATCACCCCGATTTAGCTTCAAATATTGTTGATCCTGGAAAAAGCTTTGTACCTGGCATTACGACAACACAAGATTATTTAGGGCATGGAACGATGGTTGCCGGTATAATTGCCGCCAATGGTAATTTACAGGGTATAGCACCGAATGTAGGGCTAGTACCATATAAGGTATTTCATACAGATGTTGCAGATTCTATGTGGATTATAGAGGCAATTGTAGAAGCAGCCAAAGATGATATGGATGTTATTAACCTGAGTTTAGGAACATATAAATCGTTGAAAAATAAAGAGGATCAAGCTGTTATTAAAGCGTATCAACGAGCTGCAAAATTCGCTATTAATGAAGGTAGTATTATTATTGCTTCTGCTGGTACAGATGGCTATAACATGAGTAATCCTAAAGATTTATCTGAGCAACTCGGAGAACCGAATGATGTACAGATACATTTACCAGGTGGTGGATTATCTGATGTTGTGACAGTCTCAGCAACTAATAATTTAGATCAATTAGCATTCTATTCGAACTTTGGCCCTCAAGTAAATATTGCAGCGCCAGCAGGAGATTATGGTGAAGATTATAAAACGTTAGGGAATATTAAGTTAGAAGCAATGACTATTACAACATATCCTTTAAACATACCACAGTCTGAATTAAGTCAATATGCAGGTTTTGAGCATGGTTATGAATTCATGATAGGAACAAGTTTAGCTGCTCCTAAAGTAAGTGCAGTTGCAGCGTTAATTATTGCGGAATATCAAGAAAATTATAATAAAAAACCTAGTGTTAATCAGATTAAAAAATATTTATATGAAGGTGTAAGCAAAGTAAGTGCTCCTAGAAACGAAGTAGGTGCAGGAATTGTAAATGCTTATGGATCTTTAAAAGCAATTAAGGAGGAAAAATAATATGAAGAAATTTTTAAGTCTTTTAGGTGGAGTAATTATTGGAATCGTTGTTATTGCTATCGTAAAAATGGTTAATTAGGAGAGGTGCTTTATGACATTTAAAATCGAAAATTTAAATAAAAGCTTTGGTGATAAAAAAGCAGTGAATAATATTTCCATCCAGCTAGAAGAAGGCCAAATTCTAGGTATGCTAGGTCGAAATGGCGCTGGAAAAACAACTACTATTCGAATGATGTTAGAGTTAATTCCAAAAGATAGTGGCCAAATTTTATGGAAAGGGAAACCTTTCTCCAAGAAAAACTTGAAAATTGGCTATCTACCAGAAGAACGCGGCCTTTATGCGAAAATGAATGTTTTAGATCAAATTATTTATTTTGGTATGTTAGAGGGAATGAGAAAAAATGAGGCTAAAAGAGAGGCTATCAAATGGCTAGAGAAGCTTGAAATTTCCTATGCAGCGAAGAAGCGTACAGAACAATTATCTAAAGGGAATCAGCAAAAAGTGCAATTAATTACAGCAATTATACATGATCCGGAGTTTATCATATTAGATGAACCGTTCAGTGGGTTAGACCCAGTCAATGCGGATATGTTAAAAAGCGTTGTAAAAGAATTAATCACTCAAAAGAAAACGATTATATTCTGTAGTCACCAAATGGAGCAAGTTGAATCGTTTTGTAGCCAAATTTGTATTTTAAAAGACGGGAATTTAATCGTTTCAGACCAGTTAGCAAATGTGAAAAAATCTTATGATTATCGTTACCTAGAGTTAGATACCACATCTAACATTAAAGATTACTTGGCTTCGAAACAATACAAATTTACACAAGAAAACAATCGTTATAAATTGCGTATTTCACGAAATGAAAAAATTCATCAAACGATTCGGGAAGTGGATGAAAAGTTTGAGTTACAAGGAGTTTCATTAAAAGAACCAAGTTTACATGAAATCTTTATTGAACGGACAGGAGGAGCATAAATGCGAAATTTTAGTATTGTATTTAACACCGTTTTTAAAGAGGCTGTTAAAACAAAGGCATATTTATATATTACGATTGGTTTGGTAGCACTAAGTTTACTTCTCTTTGTCTCACCAACAATCATGAAAGTCTTTA
The DNA here is from genome assembly GCF_042674095.1 of Lysinibacillus sp. NPDC056959. Classification (NCBI taxonomy): domain Bacteria; kingdom Bacillati; phylum Bacillota; class Bacilli; order Caryophanales; family Bacillaceae; genus Lysinibacillus; species Lysinibacillus sp. NPDC056959. Next base: position 24,374 of record NZ_JBHURE010000015.1, read on the forward strand.
CTAAGAACAGCCCAGATGAAACGTATAAAATCGTCAATCAAACATCTTTAGAACCATCTGAAAAAGAGTTAACAGGGTTAGGTGGAAGCTGGAAAATAGTAGACAATGCAAATATAGAAGATCTAAAAGAAGATATCAAAGCAGAGGAATTAACAGGATTCTTTGTATTAGAAGAACAGGCGAATATGATGCAATTGGATATCTATATGCCAAAAGTAAACAATGAAGTGTTACTCACGTTAGAATCTTATATTGAACAAAAGAAAGTAGCGTCAATTGTTGCTACACAATCGGTTGATACAAATGTCCTTCAAGCATTGAATACACCACTCCAAAGCAGTGTTCAACCATTATATGAAACAGAACCAAATGCGTGGATTATTATTTACGGTTTAATAACTATTATGTTCTTTTCTATTTCAGTATACGGTACCAACGTTGCAACAGCGATTGCATCTGAAAAATCTTCACGTGTCATGGAAGTCATGATTACAAAAGTTGCGCCAGTCCCTATGATGTACGGGAAAATTTTAGGCATTGGTTTAGCTAGTTTAACACAATTATTTATTTTTATAGGTGCCCTTTTATTATGGGCAAACGTAGGTATTTTTGAAGTTCCTGAAGGCTCGGTTGTACAAACTGTGATGGAAACTATTACATGGGGAACAGCAGGGTATATTCTTATTTTCTGTACCATTGGATATTTTATCTATGCAACTTTGTTTGCGATTGTCGGATCCATGGTAAGTCGCCCAGATGATTTATCTGGCGCAACGATGCCAATTGTGATTTTATTAATGGCAAGTTTAACAGTAGAATTGCTCTTTGTGACGGATTCTCCAGAAGGAATGATGACGAATATAACTTCTTATATTCCATTTACAGCGCCAATGAGTGTAATAATCCGTATTGTCTATAACACGATTTCACCAGTCGAAATTGTTGTTTCCCTATTCGTCATGATTTCGTTTATTGCTCTATTTGCAGCAATAGCAGCGAAAATCTATCCAAAAGGCGTTTTAAAATCAGATAGCTTAACATTTAAACAACTAATTCAATTTAACCGATAGGAGGAGTTATTATGAAATTTAGTATTTTTCGAAATAAATCACATAAAATAAATGCGAGTAATGAAAATATGAAGAAAATGTCAGTAGAAGAGTTGAAAATGGTACACGGTGCTTCATCGTATATGTCTAATGAGCATTTATATGAGGCAGTGACACCAATTCATCGATCCAATCCATATATTTCTTAAATTTAAACAGGTCTTCTCAAAAACTTATTAAGTTTTTGAGAAGACTTTTTTATTTTGTATAAAAGAACCTATAAAAAACAAAAAATCTAAATTTTAAAAATTGTGCAATTTTGCGAAGTGCAAATAATTTTTCGAATGATTTAAAGTTAGTTTTGTAAGAAACAATGAAGAACAAAAAAACAAAGGAGGTATGAATATGACAAACACAAACGTAACAAAAGAAGACATTATCGCAGCGTGGAAGAATCCAGAAGTACGTGAAAAGTTCAACAGTGTACCAGTTCATCCATCAGGTAAAAGTTTTGGTGAATTAACAGAAGAAGAATTAGCACAAATTCAAGGTGCATCAGATGTAAAACCAGAAACAACGATATATTGTATAACTGGGCCATTTCCAACACTTCCAACATTTCCAGGATCACCAACATCATACAATTTGAAAATTTGCTAATCTCTTAGCTATAAATACAGATATTTTTAAAGCGGGGTTTTACTCCTCGCTTTAAAAATAATCAGGGCCTATTTAATAAAACAGATAAGTAGGTCGTGATTATTTTTATAAAATTATGAAAGAGAGTGATTCCATTGTTAAAACAAATGATTAACACTGATAAATTTCAAGCAACAATTTACACATCTGAAAAGCGTTCATTGATAGATAAAATTGAGCAATCAAATATATTTAAAAACGAATGGGCTCCAGCTGTATACACAAATAAACCATCACTATTCGAAAAAAGATTAGAGGTAGAGGGATATAATAAAGAAGAATTTTTGAATATTGTTAATGTCGATTCTAATGATGCATTTAAAAATTACATTACTCAGAAGTTAAACTTAAATATGATAGAAGAAGGTGCAAAGTTATATAGCGAATTGCAGCATGAATTAGAAAGGCCAGTTTTAGTAGAATTCATTTATCCTTTTGTTCTATATGCTATTAATCAAATCGAAGAAGTTATTAAAATGGAACTAACACTAGATCGATACGACTGGAAAAACATCAAACAATCCCTAGCTGATGCTATTGCAACAGAGCTGGTAGGTCTTATTTCAAAAACGGCTACATTAGAGTTACAAATTGAGAAGTTACGAGAAAACTTAGAAGGAGAAACATCTGAGGAAAGATTCGAATCATTTATTATTAAAAATGTTAGAAATTTAGAACATTTGTATGGATTTTATGATGAGTATCCATTATTAACAAGAGCTTGTATAGAACGCACCGAATTTTTTGTTAATAATATTTCATCTTTATTCAAAAGAGTAAATGAAAGCTGGATAGATTTAAATAGGAAGTTTGATTTAACAGATGCAAAATTATTGAATATTGAAATTGGATTAGGAGATACCCATCAAAAAGGACAAACCGTTGCTAAGCTAAATTATTCAAATGAAAAATCTATTATGTATAAGCCAAAATCTTTAGACATTGTTGAAAAATATAATGAATTGATTCTTTGGATTAATAAACATAATTTTAATATTAGCTTGCCAACTTATAAAGTATTAGATTATGGAGAATATGGATTTGAAGAATGTATTATTCAAAAACCATGTGATTCAGAAGAAGAAGTAAAGAAATATTACACACGTTTTGGACAACTCGTAGGATTAATGCACATGATTAGCGGTGCAGATATGCATTATGAAAATATCATTGCTAACGGACAATATCCATATCTAATTGATTTAGAGACTATTTTCCACCAGTATCCAAAACTAGATTTCCCGGATACAGCTGAAGTTAAGTTGAAGTATACTCAAAGTGAATCTGTAATAGGAACAGGGTTATTGCCTCAGTCATTATTCCAAAATGCAGATGGTAAAGGTATCGATTTAAGTGCTTTAAATGGAGAAAGCCAGAAGTTGCCGTTCCAAGTATTGCAAATAGATCAAGCAAATACCGATGAAATGGTCTTTAAGCTGAAAGAAGGTTATACAACAGGAGCTAAAAACATTCCATACTTAAATGGTCAAAAAGTAGATGCTCGTGCTTATTTATCTCAGGTTGTCGATGGATACGAACAAATTATGCAATTCATTTTAAAGTTCAAGAAGCATTTGATTGAAGGACCTATTCAAAAATTTGCAAATAGCAAAATTAGAATAATCTTAAGAGCTACGCAACATTATGCTAATTTTTTAATGGAGGCGACACATCCTGATTATTCAGGAAAAGCAGTAGTGTTAGAGCAAATGTTTGAACGTCTATGGCTATATCCATTTAAAGATAGTCGAGTAATACCTCATGAATTAAAAGACTTATTACAAAGAGATATTCCATATTTCTACACAACAGTTAATAGCAAAAATCTATATACGAGTCACGATAAGAGTATTCCAAATTTCTTTAAGAAAACAGGGCTAGAAATAGTGACTGAAAAAATTAGCAACTTATCTGAAAAAGAAATTCAAGATCAAAAAAGATGGCTTATCCTCGCTATAGGAATGGATGCACAAGAAGTAAAAACTGAGGAAGAAACAGAGACAACTTTAATTCAATCTAGTGCAACAAAACCTTCGTTGAAAGAGTTTGCATGTCAAATAGGAGATTCTTTAATTGAAGAAGCAACTTGGTCTGAAGATAAAAAGACAGTATCATGGTTGACTATCCAAAGTGATGAGAATGGTTGGAATGTCATGCCAATGAGTATAAATTTATATGATGGTTTGGCGGGAATAGCTTTATTCTTTTCACAGCTTTATAAAGAAACAAAGCAGGAAAAATATAAAGTTGTAGCCCAGGCAGCTATTGAGTCAGCATTCCAAACATTTAAACAACCACAAGGATTAATTTCAGCATTTTTCGGAGAATGTTCTTTATTGTACACACTACACAAAATGAAGGAAAACGATCCAAATCCAAAATATGAAGAAAAGATTAAAAAAATTCAATCTAAGATCCTAGAAGAAGTAAAAAATGATGCAGAATTAGACTTTTTAAGTGGTTCAGCTGGGATTATTAGTTTGGCATCGACGTTATATGAGGAAACTAAAGAGGAAATTTACAAAGAAATTATCAAGGTATACGTTCAACATTTACTATCTAATTCTGATATAAAAGATGGTAAAAGAGTATGGATAAATAGGCATGTAAATACAAGATTAGGCGGTCTATCACACGGAACTTCTGGGATTGGATTAGCTTTATATGCTGCTGGAAAAGCCTTAAACGATCAAAGTTTAATTGAATTTTCACATGAAGCTTTAGAGTACGAAAAAGAGTTATTTGTTCAAGGTAAAGGTTGGAAAGATTTAAGATCCAAAGATCTACAATACAAGCATGCTTGGACACACGGAACGACAGGCATAGGAATCGTTCATGTATTAAATGATAACAAAAAATATACGGATGTGATCCAAAATGCGTTCACCGTGTTAGAAGCACAAGCGAAAAAACAAAACAATTCTTTAAAAGATGGTAATTTAGGCGATAGTGAATTGTACTTGTTAGCCGGTCAGAAATTAGAAGATGATCAATTGAAAGATAAAGCTTTATCTTTAGTGAATGAAAGTTTAAACAATATTTTTGAGAAATCTAGTTATGGAGTAGAAAATGTATTTGACTTTGAGGCAAAAGGGTTGTTTAATGGCGTAGCTGGAATTGGTTATCAACTATTAAGAATGAATAACCCAGATGAGGTACCTTCAATTTTAACTCTAGGATTAGCAGAAGCTTTGGATTAATTTCCAAGGCTTCTTTACGTTGAAGATGAAAAATAATACGTTCAGGGAAAAAATATTTCAAAAGTAATACGTATATTACAGAAAAATGGCATTCTGTGGGAAGAATGTGAATATTCTGTTTTAGTTTATTAAAATAAAATTAGAACAGGGAGGGATAATATGGTATACACGTTAAAAGAACAAACAATACTAGGCCAGTATAAAAAAATTGTAGATATTTCAGAGCTTGATGAAATTAAATTAATTCATGGATTACGTATTTTTCTTATGGATTTTAAGAAGTTCGTTATTATTTACTTACTTGCTTTTATTCTAGGAATAGCATGGCAATTAGCTATAGTTCATATTGGATTTTTCTATTTTCGACAAGTAGCTTTTGGAATACATTGTACTTCTTTTAAAACATGTTTAGTAACAAGTACTATTTTATTTCTCAGTTTTACATATTTCTTTCATATTAATAATTTTTCTTTAATTATTATTTGGGGCATTTTTTTAGTTTGTGTTGGGGTCCTTACATTATTAGCGCCTATTGGTTCACAAAAAAAACAAAATAAGAAGTGCTAGGCATATAAATTATTTACGAAAAAAAATGTATACAAGATTTTTGATAACTAGCATAGCAATTATAGTATTACCCATAGTAATTTCTAAATTTATAGTAGCAGGTATGTTAATTGAAACATTGATTATTATATATTCATGGTTAAAATCAAAGGAGGAAATGAAATGAAAAAGTATTTAAAATCTCTTGCAGTGTTTAGTGCAGCAGTATTTATTGGAATTGCGGAGAGCAGTATTAATATGATGTGTGCAGGATGGATGAAATAGAATTGACAGAAGAAATGAAAAATACAGAATTTTAATATATAATGGCTATGTAGTTCAAATTTATTAAAGGAAGTGCGGAATAGACGTGCTATCGATTGAATTTATACTAATGGCCATTGTTCAGTTTTCAATGTTATTATTCTTCGGCACATATGTACTAGACTTATATTGGTCCAAAAAACAATTTTTAATCATTTTATTTGTTATATTTTTACCAACCTTTATATTATTCCCTTTTTTTGGACCGATATCCATTTTGTATTATTTATCAGTATTAGCAATCATGATTTATCGAGAAACAAAAGTTATTATGAGCATTCTTCATGTGTTTATGGCACTGATTTTTTTAGTAATCGGCGACAATATTTCTAATATACTGACTTTTCGTTTGTTTAATGGGATAGGGAATGAGTACCTATCATTAATTAGTTATTTCTTTTTTTATATAGTATTTGGTATAACATTTGCTTTTTGTTACAAAAAAATTGTGAAATATTTAATCAGTCGCTGGGTATTCTATAGCTTTGTTTCGTATATTTCCGTATTCCTTGGTGTTGCTACAGTCGTTTTTATGTACATCAATATCATGGCAATTGACCATGATAATTTTTATGAGAGTGTTCAAAATAATTTAGCGATGTTCTTAATTTATTTTGTATTACTCTCAATTAGTATATTTGTCGTTCTATATTTAGCATTTAAACAATATAAAATGAAGCAACGTGAACAAGAAATGAAAAACTTCGAATCCTATGTTGCATCAATTGAACAAATTAACCAAGATATGCGCAAGTTTAAACATGATTATATTAATATTTTGTCTACATTGCGTACATTTATTGATGATAAAAATTACGAAGGTCTACATACATACTTCTATGATCATATTTTAGAAGCGAATCATGATGAACAACAATTAAATCGGCAAGCGATGATGATGCTAAATAACTTGAAAATAAATAGTTTGAAAGGGTTAGTAACAACGAAAATTTTACAAGCCCAATCACATCATGTACCGTTTTACATTGAAATTGTTGAGGAGATTACTGATATTGATGTAGACCCAATTGTTTTGAATCGCATGGTCGGCATTCTTCTAGATAATGCAATTGAAGCTGCACGAGGAGTTGAAAATGGCGAAGTCCGCATGGCGTTTATACGTATAGATGAGGTGATCTTATTAGTTGTGAGTAACACATTTGATAAGAAAATAGCTATAAAGGTACATGAAATTTATCAAGAAGGCTTTTCAACAAAAGGAGAAAATCGAGGTCTAGGCTTAGCTTATTTACGTCAAATGACAAATGATTTACATAACGTCAATTTGAACACAAAAATTAGTTCTCCTTATTTTATTCAAGAAGTTGAGTTTCAAAAGGAGTAGATAAGATGGATATTGTTATTTGTGAAGATGATATCGTTCAATTAGAGAGAGTAAAAAAAACAATCGAAAACTACGCTATGATAGAGGACAATGGGATGAAAATTGTGCTTGCCACTACAAATCCTGAAGAGGTTCTATCATTCTTAGAAAATGGTAAAGCTGATTGCTATTTTTTTGATATTGACCTAAGTCATGAAATTACAGGTATCTCATTAGGTAGTAAGATTCGAGAAAAAGACCCTATTGCCAATCTAGTGTATATTACAACACATGCAGAAATGAGTTATCTCACATTTATTTACAAACTAGCTGCGTTAGATTTTATAATTAAAGATAATCCAGATATTTTAAAGGATAAATTATTATCTACTTTGAAAGAAGCGCATCGACGTTATTTAAAAATAGGGGAACAAGATAACGTTCAAAAATTTCAAATCAAAACAACAGGACGTACTCATAATATTGATTTTCAAAATGTTTATTTTTTTGAAGCTTCCCCAGGCTCACATAAAATTATCTTACATTTAGAAAATGAACATCTTGAATTTTACGGTCGATTGAAGGATTATGAAGATTTACATGAAGATTTTTATCGCTGTCACAAATCATTTATTGTAAATAGAAGCAAAATTAAAAATATCGATTCAAAGGAAAGAATTATTTTTTTAGATAATGGTGAAGTTTGTTATGTCTCAGCTCGACTGATTAAAGGTTTAATGAAGTAAGAGCAAAATTCGTAGCCTTCTCTTTTAGTGAATGTTGTTGCTAAAAAGAGAAGGCCATATTTTTTTCACCCTCTATTGAGTCCTTATAATGAAGTGCGTTAAGTTGGTTATTAATGATATATCATGAAGCTTTCATGAAGCGTAATATACTCTTCCAAGTGGAAGAAGTGTTTAGGCAGAGTGAAGGCTGCTCGGCTAAGATACTTACCAGTAATTCAAGAACATTACTTTCTTTTTGCTGGAGTAGGAGCAAATATAACCGTTACTAACAAACCTAAATATAAAGGATACTTTAAAAATTCATTTGTTGAATAACCCAATAAATAAGGCATACCTATAAAAATCATTACTATACCAATTGCAAACAAAACAATCCCAACTTTTTTTATCATACATCTCCCTCCAAACTTAAACATTCGATTTCATTTTGGATATTCCTGTTTTAACTAATTCTATTAAATAGGAAGCTACTTTTATTTATAAAAAATAAAAGTAGCTCTTCATTTTTTAAAATGTTCCTTCATATAATGCAAGGCATAAGATAAAGGGGGAGCGTTATTGAACGGAAATGTGACCTATTATTATGGGCACGCACTGACTGGGCAAGGAATTAAACATTTATATAAAGAACTGATGGATGAGGCAGAATTAGTTTATATTTTGCAAGGTGCGCCTACGTTTAAAGGATCAGAGCTTATTAAAGAGCTAGGTTATTTTTATGTGAAACAAGGCTTTGCGGTGGAGTGGTTTAAGCATGCTTTGCTGGAGAATGTTGTAGAGGCAGTATACGTTCAAGGCTGTAATCGATTATTTGTATGGTCATCGGAGTGGGGGATTGAACCCACTTTTCTTGGCACAAAGCATCGGGTGATGTCATTTTATGATTGTTTAGAAGAAGTTCAGCTTGAAAAGGTTGGCGAACAGCTTGCTAATACGATGACGGAACGAGAGTCATGGCGTGTGAAGTGTATTTCGTCTCTTACTAAAGCTATAAAGATTCATGATGATTGGGAAGTAGTCACACAGAGCTGTATGAACTGGGAGGCATTAAATGACCAGGTTGAAAATTTAAAGGCAGATGTTTTCCAATCGATGGTCTTAAACAAAACAGGTGTGCGCACGCATCGCTTACTCGGAACATTAACACCGAGGGGGGCCGAAAATACAGTAGATAGTATAACGAAAAATGTATCTCGGAGATTGATGATCAAAGGAAAGCCGGGTACAGGTAAATCTTCGTTAATGAAAGGTTTGGCAGACGAAGCGAATGCGAGAGGGCTCGATGCGCAAATTATTTGGTGTGGGTTGGATGCAAACTCTGTTGATATGGTTCTTATCCCGGAATTAAATTTCTGCATCTTTGATAGTACGGATCCTCATATCTTTGATCCAGAGGACGGCAGACTAGGGGATGAAATTTTCGATATAGGGAAACATTGCGCAATTTCACAGAAAGCAGAGGCGCAAATTGAAGATATTCGAGCAAATTATAAAGAAGCAATGCAAGATGCAATGGGTTATTCGAAACGTTATGCGGAAGCAGAGTATACAGTGCGTCGATTAATAGATAATTGTATATCATCATCTCTTTGGCGAGAAAAAACTGCCCCACTATTCGAAAGATTAACAAAGTAATTTTTCTAATAGCATGCTTGTGCTACACTAGGAACTAGAATAGTGTTCCTAGGAAAGGATGATACGCTTGTCAAAAGTATTGAATGCATTTTTAGATGAAAACCTACAAGCCTTACGCAATCAAGGCTTATACAACGAAATTGATCCAGTAGAGGGAGCAAACGGACCGATTATTCAGGTACGTGGCAAAAATCTAATTAATCTATCCTCAAACAACTATCTTGGCTTAGCAACGAATGAAGATTTAAAGCGTATTGCCAAAGAAACAATTGAGACATACGGTGTGGGGGCTGGAGCAGTCCGTACGATTAACGGTACACTTGATTTACACGTAAAATTAGAGGAAAAGCTTGCTGAGTTTAAAGGAACAGAGGCAGCGATCTCTTATCAATCTGGTTTTAACTGTAATATGGCAGCTATTTCAGCTGTTATGGATAAAAATGATGCGATTCTTTCAGACCAATTAAATCATGCTTCGATTATCGATGGCTGTCGTTTATCACGTGCGAAAATCATTGCCTATAATCACTCTGACATGGATGATTTACGTGCGAAAGCAAAGGAAGCGAAAGAATCAGGCTTATATAATAAAGTCATGGTCATTACTGATGGCGTATTCTCAATGGATGGTGATATTGCAAAATTACCAGAAATCGTTGAGATTGCGAAAGAGTTTGATTTAATAACGTATGTTGATGATGCACACGGTTCAGGTGTAACAGGTAAAGGAAAGGGTACTGTGAAGCATTTCGGTTTAGAAAAAGAAATCGACTTCCAAATTGGTACACTTTCTAAAGCAATTGGTGTTGTTGGTGGATATGTAGCAGGTAAGAAAAATTTAATTGACTGGCTGAAAGTGCGTTCTCGTCCATTTTTATTCTCAACAGCATTACCACCAGGTGATGTTGCTGCGATTACAGCGGCAGTGCAAATGCTGATTGACTCAACAGAGCTTCACGATAAGCTTTGGGAAAATGGCGATTATCTAAAAGCGGGTCTTGCTAAGCTAGGCTTTAATATCGGTGAATCTGAAACGCCAATCACACCATGTATTATTGGTGATGAAAAGCTTACGCAGGAATTTTCACGTCGTTTATTTGAAGAGGGCGTCTATGCTAAATCAATCGTTTTCCCAACGGTTCCAAAAGGCACAGGACGTGTTCGTAACATGCCTACAGCGGCACATACAAAAGAAATGCTGGACGACGCTCTAGCAATCTATGAAAAAGTCGGCCGTGAGCTAGGCGTAATTCAATAAAAAATTGAGGCTGGGACAGAACTCGATTATTTTGAAAAATAGCGAAAATAGATAATAACTTTTTCGCTTCGATGATTAGAGTATTCCTTCCTAAATCAAAAAAATGTTAGACCAATACAATCGGTCTAACATTTTTTCTTTTTTGTCCCAGCCTCAATTTATATTAATGTTCCGATAAATCGGTGAAACATTCCGATAAAATCTGTAATTGTTCCGACAAATCACAAAATTGTTCCGATAAAACACAAATTTATTCCGATAAATCTTTTATCTCCATCTCAAACTGCCGGAAGCTTTATTTACGCTCCATCTTTTTTCACTAATGTGATATCACGTAGTCCTTTTATTGATATTGCCCCCGCTAAAGCGATGGAAACTTTTAATTCATCATATAAATTCGTCATTACTTTTTCGACTCCTTGCTGCCCATCTAATGCTAGTCCGTAGACGTAGGGACGACCAATGGCAACAGCATCTGCTCCTAAAGCGAGTGCCTTAAGAGCATCCATACCGCGATACACACCGCTATCTAAAATAACAGGAAATCGTCCTTTTACAGCTTTCACAATATCAGGAAGGGCATCGAGTGAACCAATTACGCCATCCAATTGGCGACCACCGTGGTTTGATACGATAATACCGTCAATGCCGTTTTCAATAGCTAGTTTTGCGTCTTCAGGATGTAAGATTCCCTTCAGTAAAATAGGGAGATTAGAACGGCGCTTTAATTCACGTACATTCTCCCAATTTAATGTAGGATGGAACACATTTTGCAAAACGCCCTGTACATATGACTCGAATGAATCATCTGGTAAAGAAGCAGTAAAAACAGGATCATTCATATAGTTTCCTCGAGCATACCCAAGTTTTAAAGGTGAAAATTGATTGCGAACATCTTCTTCACGCCAGCCAAGCATGACGGTATCTACAGTTAAAACAATAGCCTCAAAACCAGCAGCCTCGGCTCGGGCGGCCATGCTATATGCAATTTCCTCATTTGTTGACCAATATAATTGAAACCATTTAGTAGCAGTAGGGGCTGTTTGTGCCACATCTTCAAGTGCATAGCTTGAAACTGTACTTTGAATATAAGGAATTTTTAACTGATCAGCCGCACGTGCCACGGCAAGCTCTCCCTCGTCATGTGCCATTTTGTTCATGCCAACAGGAGCAAATAAGAGCGGAGTTGGATGTACTTTTCCGAACAGCTCAATCGATGTATCAATACTTGAAACATCCTGTAAAAAGCGTGGAATAATAGAGTATTTTTCAAAGGCGGCACGGTTATTTCGTAATGTTTGTTCACCCCCAGCACCTGAACGAATGTAGCCAAACGAACCAGCTTCCATCTTTTCTGCAACAGCCTTTTCTAAATCTGCAAAGCAAATAGGGAAGGGGACTTGTGCATTTATATTTTTTAACAGTAGATCACCATGTGTTGTTTTTGTCATCGTAATCCTCCTATCAATCTTTCTTTAGTTTCGCAGCAAAGCGGTTACCCATTGATTGAATAATCTGAACAAGGATGATTAAGATAAACACTGTCGCATACATCACATCGACCTCATAGCGTAAATGACCGTAACGATATGCGAGATCACCTAAACCACCAGCACCAACCATTCCAGCCATTGCTGTTGCTCCTATCAGACCGATTGTGGCAATTGTTAAGCCTAAAATAATGGATGGACGAGCCTCACGTAGTAAGACATTCCAAATGATGTGACGACGTTTAATACCCATTGCTGTATAAGCTTCCACAACACCTGGATCAACTTCTAAAAGTGCCGTTTCCATAAGGCGCGCAATATAAGGCGCTGTATAAACAACAAGCGGCACAATAACACCTTTTACACCAATAGTTGTGCCAACGATCAGCTTCGTGAACGGTAAAATGAAGAATAGTAATATAATGAACGGTACAGAGCGAATAATATTAATAAATAAATTGAAAAATTGATAGAGAAATTTACTTTCAAATGATTGCCCTGGTCGGGTTAAAACGATTAAAAGCCCTAAAGGGATCCCAATTAAAATAGAGAACAATAATGAAATCCCGACCATTTGAAAGGTTTCGATAATGGATTGCCCAATAACATCTGACCAGTCTGCAAAGAAGCTTTGAATGCTATTCATTTAATTCGCCTCCTAATTCCTCAACGTCTACCCCGTTTTCTGTAAAATATTTAAGTGCCTTTTCTACGATATGTGCCTCACCGTGAAGATGCACGACAATATTCCCGACGATGCCGTTTTTTAATTCAATGATATTGGCTGTTAAAATATTTGGTTGTACATCATAAACTTTGCTCACTTCTGCAAGTAATGGCTTCCCGGTACTTTCACCAAGGAATGTTAAACGAATCACACTTCCGGAAAGATTTAATTGCTCGATAAGGGAAGGAGATAAATTACGTTGAGAAATAGTGTTTAAAAACTTTCGTGTCGTTGGGTGCTGAGGCTTCGAAAATAGTTCTATAGCAGAGCCATATTCCACAACCGTCCCTGATTCAAGAACGGATACATCATCGCAAATTTTTTGAATAACATTCATTTCATGTGTAATGAGTAAAATAGTGATGCCCAGCTCACGGTTAATTTTTAAGAGAAGCTCAAGAATAGCGTCAGTTGTTTCAGGATCGAGAGCACTTGTCGCTTCATCACTGAGTAAAATCTCAGGCTCTTGGGCGAGGGCACGTGCAATAGCGACACGTTGCTTTTGACCACCCGAAAGCTGGCTAGGATAACTATCTAATTTCTCTGTTAGGCCAACAATTTCTGCATATTTTGCAACGCGTTTTTTCACTTCAGAGTCGTTATAGCCTAGAAGTTTTAATGGGACCGAGATATTGTTGTAAACGGTCGCTGTTTTTAAGAGATTAAAATGCTGGAAGATCATGCCGATCTTTTGACGTGTTTCGCGAAGGTCGTTTAAAGAAAGGGAAGTAATATCTACATTGTCGATCAATACTTTTCCTGTTGTTGGACGTTCTAATAAATTAACACAGCGAATAAGGGTACTTTTTCCTGCACCACTGTAGCCAATAACCCCATGAATTTCACCTTTTTTGACATGTAGGTTAATGCCATCTACTGCTTTAACGATACCTTTTTTAGTTTTAAATTCTTTTGTTATATTTTCTAGTTGAATCATACTGTGATATCTCCTTTCTAAGTCCTTTTATAAAGCAAGAATCTGCTAGCATTCCTATAGGAGTCTCGCAGATTCTTAATTTATGAAAGGCCCTTCATCGTTACTTACCAGCTTGGAATAATAGAACCTTTGAATTCCTCTTCAATAAATTTGCGTACTTCATCAGATTGATAGGCTTCAACAAATTTTTTAATCGCTGGGTCATCCTCGTTTTCAGAACGTACCGCGATGTAGTTTACATATGGAGAGTTAGTAGATTCTAAAAGAATGGAGTCTTTTTTAGGATCAATACCAGCATCAAGAGCGAAGTTCGTATTAATAGCTGCCACATCTACTTCACTAAGCTGCTTCGGAATTTGTGCAGCCTCTAATTCAATGAATTTAAAATTCTTTTTGTTTTCTTCCACATCGCGAGTAGAAGCTGTTAAGTCTGCACCTTCTTTTAATTTAATGATGCCTGCCTCTTGAAGGACAAATAGAGCACGGGCACCGTTTGTTGGATCATTTGGTAATCCGAATGTAGCACCATCAGGAACTTCATCCAATGATTTATATTTCTCAGAGTAAATGCCCATTGGAGTTAAAATTGTTTTTCCTACTGGCACTAAATCTGTTTTGTGATCTTTGTTAAATGCATCGAGGAAAGGCTTGTGTTGATAGCTGTTTACATCAAGATCACCCTCGGCTAACGATGTATTTGGTAAAACATAATCAGAGAACGTTTTTAGTTCTACCTCTAAGCCATTTTCTTTGGCAACTTTTGCAGCAACTTCTGCAATTTGTTCGTGTGGACCAGAAGTTACACCTACTACAACTTTATTTTCATTAGTAGCCTTACCTTGACTACCTTTATCTTCTTTAGTACCGCAACCTACTAATGCTGCTACTAATGTGAGACTTGCTAAACCTAGTAAAATTTTGTTTTTCTTTTTCATGAGACATACCTCCAAAGTTGTTTTATCGGTTTGTATAAAAAACAATTTCGCCTTGGCGTAATTGCTGTCCGGATTTTGAATTGTGCTAGCACAATTCATTCCTTTCAAAATCCGTGACATCCGCCGGAGGCTTTTATCTTCATGTAAATGAAGATAAAAAAAACTCTCTTAAAAAATTAAGAGAGGCTCATAAAAAAGTGTCCTCTCTTATCTTTCAAACGATATCGTTTGCAGGATTTAGCACCTTCCTTAAAAAAGGAGGTTGCCGAGCTTCATAGGGCCAGTCCCTCAGCTACTCTTGATAAGAGATTTATAAATATTTTTTTGTAAATCCGATAGGACTAATATAAATTATTGGTTATGGTAAGTCAATGGAATTTTTAAAATTTTTTATTTTATTACAATATTCCATTAAGGGAGATGGGTGGGAATGTTAGTGAGAGTCAACTATGTGTGGGATGGGAGATATGAAACGCATTTTCATGGCTCTATGAGCGATTAGTGGGGGGGTGTGTCGGTATGAAGAAACGGGTTATGACCAATGTTATCCAATAGAAGAAGGGCTAGAGCTACCACAAAAGATAGTGAGATGAAAAGACTGTCCCTTAGCAAGCGTGAGCTGATGGGACAGTTTTTTTGATAGAGGGAATCAAATGCTCATGAGTTAAATAGGTTTAATTTTTCAATTCTGCTGACCGCTTCACGTAAGCGTTCTTCACTTACGAGTAAACCTACACGAACATAGCCTTCACCGTATAGACCGAAGCCATTGCCTGCAGCTACTGCGATATCAGCTTTATCGAGCAATGCATCAGCAAACTGCTCGCTTGTATAACCTAATGGAACAGGGAGCCATGCAAAGAAAGAGCCCTTTGGTGAGGTTACTTGCCAACCAATTCGCTGTGCTTCTTCGATAAGAACATTTCGTCGACGCTCATAAGTCGCTCTTAGCGTATTTGCGCAATCCTGTGATGCTGTAAGGGCAACCGCTGCTGCTTGTTGTACGGCAGGGAATTGACTACAAAATAGATGATCTTGAATAAGATTAATAGCCGCAACAATATCAGCGTTACCAACTGCAAATCCAATACGCCAGCCTGCCATATTATATGTTTTAGATAATGTATACATCTCGATGCCGACCTCTTTGGCACCTTCCGCTTGCAGGAAACTAATAGGTTTCTTGCCGTCAAATCCAATTGCACCGTAAGCGAAATCATGTGAGACGATCATGTTGTGTTCTTTAGCAAAGCGCGCCGTTTCCTCGAAAAATTCAAGTGTTGCAGTACCACCAGTTGGGTTGTTCGGGTAATTTAAGTAAAGTAGCTTAGCCTTTTCTTTTACGTCATCAGAAAGAGCATGATAATCAGGCAGGAAATCATTTTCTGCAAAAAGTGGCATGACTTCAAAATTAACATCACCTAATACAACACCAGATAAGTAATCTGGATATCCAGGATCGGGTAATAACATTGTATCACCGGGGTTTAAAACCGCTAATGGCAGCTCAACAAGACCAATTTTTGTACCACCAAGAATAGCTACCTCAGTTTCAGGGTCAATATCAACATTGTATTCACGTTTGTAGAAGTCTGCAGCTGCTTGACGTAATTCTACTAGGCCGCGGAATGGAGAATATTTATGATTTTGAGGGTTTTCAGCTGCCTCCTGTAACGCTTTTATAACGTGTTGGGGAGTGGGCTGATCTGGATTGCCTTGACCGAGATTGATAACATCGCGCCCTTCTGCTAAAGCACTATTCACTTTTTGCACCAATGCTGCAAAAAATTGAGTCGGGAGTTGCTGTAGTTTTTTTGAGAATTCCATGCATGTTCTCCTTTTTAAAAAATAATAATTGATGCAAATATTATTACTTTTTTTACTAATTGTCTAGAGTCTCAATTTACAAAGATGGACGCACAAAATACAAACAGAGAGCATGCGAGCCTAAGTACAAAGCCGATTCCGAACGTAATTATGCCTTGTCATTGTAACAACATCTGAGGCATCTTAACAATGCCCATAAAACATAGGTTTTGACATTACTTTTAAGCCCTTTAAAATAATATTTAATTTTTTTTTTAATTACTGTAACTTTTATTAAACTTAATCGTACTAATTAATAGAATCTAAAACTAAGAGCAAAAATGATTAGTAAGATTCACTTTCGCGAAAAGGCCAGGGCTCACTTTATTGCTGAGATCCTGGCCTTTTTGTTTTTGTTCCAAAGCTGCTCTAAGCTCAGACAACAGCGATATCATTTTCAATTGTAGTATAATGAAATATAGAAAAGCACAAATGCAGTAAAAGAAATACTTTTGGGAGAAGGGTAGGAATTAAGATGAAAATTGGGTGTATCCAACTAAATGTTGGTTTTGGCAAAGTAGAAGAAAATTTTGCTCGTGCGGAAGAAAAGATTCGTGAAGCGGCAAAACAAGGTGCAGAAATTATTGTATTACCGGAAATGTGGAATACAGGCTATGCGCTTGAAAAATTATCAGAGCTTGCAGATGTGAATGGAGAACGTTCGAAAGCATTTTTATCAAACCTAGCGAAAGAGCTTGGCGTACATATTGTTGGAGGCTCTGTTTCAACGAAGAAGGGCGATAAATTTTACAACACGATGTATACGTTTGATAACAATGGTGAGTTAGTAGGTGAATATAACAAGGCACATCTTTTCCGATTGATGGACGAGCATCTATATTTAGAAGCAGGGGATGAAATGAATCGCTTTGCCCTTGGTGATATCGAGGCTGCAGGTGTGATTTGCTATGATATTCGCTTCCCAGAATGGCTACGTGCTCACGCTTTAGAGGGCGCAAAAGTATTGTTCGTGCCGGCACAATGGCCGACGCCACGTATCGATCATTGGAACACATTGCTGCAAGCACGTGCCATCGAAAATCAATGCTTCGTGATCGCTGTTAATCGTATATCGAGAAAAGTAGAAAACTTTAATGGTCAATCAATGATTATTCAACCGTGGGGCGAAGTGCTTTGGGTTGGTGCAGAGGACGAGGAAGTAGCTGTCATTGACGTGGACTTTTCGATTGTCGATGAAGTACGAGGCAGAATTCCAGTTTATGACGACCGCAGACCAGCATTATATAGTGGAGTAGTTACCGAAAATTAAAATCTGATAGCACGCTCATAGCGATTTTGAGCGTGCTATTCTTGCAACATCGCTGATCAATCATAAACATGTAGTTAGTTTTTATCCTCAATTAAAGAATTGGCGAGCAACATAAATTCAAGCGTAATTCGATTATGCCCCTTCATGAAATTTTTCCCTAAAAGACTTTCAAGCTTTTTTAAACGATGGTAGAGCGTTTGGCGTACGATGAACAGTTGATTAGCGGTTTGTTGTTTAGAGCCGTTCGTTTGCAAGTATACTTGTAGCGTTTCTAATAGCTTACTATTATTTTTTTTGTCGTATTCAATAACGGGCTGTAAATAATCTTGAATCACTTCCTGCAAATTTACTTGCATCTGTAATTTATAGATGAGGTGATACAAATGTAAATCATCATAAAAGTAAGATGTAGTTTGTACTTTACTGCAAATATACAATGTTTCGAGTGCAGTTTGATAACTCTTCGGTATTTCCTCTACGTCTGCTACGACTTTGCCAATGGCTACTTGATACCCTTGAATCATTTGTTTTTTATAAAAATCAGTTTTCAGCAGGGAAGAAACTAATGTATTTAATAATTCGCGACTCGATTTACTATCTTTCTTATGAAGTAAAATAAAAATGACATAGCTTTTCCTTTCGTATAGAAATGGTATAAATCCATTTTGCTCAAAAAGATTTCGATAGTAGAGCTTGCTGTAGACAATATCCTCTTGTACTTTAGAGACTGCATTAGGCATTGCTAACATAAAAACGGCCCCGCTAGAAAGCTTATAGCTAGAATGATAGCTGACGATAAATTTATAAATTTCCTCTTTCGATAGTTTTTGATCGATCCAATCTCCTAAAAAAGAGGCATCCTCAATGTCCCTTTTCTCTTCAATATAAAATTCTCTCATTAACAGCTGTGCCAAGGCAGTAGCTGTACGGTCTAAAATAAGTAATTCAAACTCTGAGAATAGACCATCTTCTCTATAGAGCGTTAAATCTGCATAATGCTGATCAAAAATAAAGATAGGCTCATTTTTAAACACGGTTGCTGATTTTTCCAGCGTAACTAGTTGTTGGCGCTTAGTATGCGGCATATTTGGAAAAAAGATAGGCTCTCGACCTTTAATAGAAAAGATGATTTGTGTCTTCAATTCATAATACATATTTTGTAAAATTTCTTCTGCGTTTTGTCCTAATAGAGCATTTTTATTTAATGTTTGAGAGTAGGATTCTAAAGTAGAGATCATTAAATATTGTTGATTCATAATTTGACTATGTAAATCTTGTGTAATACGGACGAAAGGAACCGTGTCATGAAAAACGATAATAGGGAAGCTATGACGGTTAGCAAGAGCTACAATCACTTCCGGGATGGTCTGTATGGAAGTCCCGTATTCAATGCATAGTGCCGCGCAATTTTTTTCGATTAAAGATTCTACGAAAAAGATAAAGTTTTCGATGCTGTGCTGAAGGCTGATCCCCGTTGTTAAAACTAATTCATCACCAGCTAGAAAATTATCTACTTGTATAATTTCAATGACATGAGCCCACTTTACAATTCGTAATAAACCATCTTCACCAGCTACGACCTCTGCATTTTGGAAGTATGTGTTTTCTAATACATCCTTCACTTGAAGCTTAAATTGACTCATGTTACCCTCCCTCCTTTTAACATAGATATTTATCTAGTTTTCTCATTGATGTGTTATTTTTGCTGAAATTAACTTAAATATTGTATTTTTAGAATGTTTAGTCTATTTTACATTATGTTTAAAACAAATGCATAGAATTTTACAGTTTGTCTATACCTTCGTTTCTATGTAACATGTAAAATTTTTGTAAGCGGTAATCCAATCTAATAAAAGAGGTGAGCTGAATATGGAGCAACAAACGCAATTACAGAAAGGGTTAAAGAAAAGGCATATGACGATGATCGCGATTGCGGGGGTTATCGGAGCAGGTCTATTTATGGGAAGTGGCTCAGTAATTAACCTTGCCGGCCCTGGCGCAATTTTATCTTATATATTTGCGGGTATTATCGTTATTCTTGTCATGCGAATGCTTGGAGAAATGGCAGCTGTCAATCCAACAAGTGGGTCTTTTGCGCATTATGCACATGAAGCCATTGGTCCGTGGGCAGGTTTTATGATTGGTTGGTTATATTGGTTTTTCTGGGTTGTTGCTATTGCTTTAGAGGCAACTGCAGCAGCTGCAATCATTCAATATTGGTATGACGGGATTCCTTTATGGTTACTAAGTCTTTTATTAACTGTCGCACTTACTTTAACAAATGTCATTTCCGTAAAAGCTTTTGGTGAATTTGAATATTGGTTCTCTCTTATTAAGGTTGCGAGTATTATAGCTTTTCTTGGACTAGGTGCATTCATTATTTTTGGTATCGCACCTAATTTTAATGCAGTAGGTACTGCTAATTTGATCGGTGAGGGTGGCTTTTTACCGAATGGTTTTGGAGCAGTCTTGATGGGGGTAGTTATTGTTATTTTCTCCTTTATGGGCACAGAAATTGTGGCCATTGCGGCAGGGGAATCTGACGAACCGTTAGCAGCGGTGACAAAAGCTACGAATTCAATTACTTGGCGTATTTTGATTTTCTACGTGGGATCGATAACGGTAGTTGTCACATTATTACCTTGGCATTCCTCGGATATTTTAACAAGTCCCTATGTAGCAGTGTTGGATTACATCGGAATTCCCGCAGCTGCACAAATTATGAATTTTGTTGTATTAACAGCGGTTTTATCTTGCTTAAACTCTGCGCTTTACGCTACATCTCGAATGGTATTTTCTTTAGCGGAGAAGGGGGAGGCCCCAAAAGCATTTTTGAAATTAAATAAAAAGGGTGCACCTGTTAATGCCATATTAACAGCGACATTCTTCTCTTATATTGCCGTTATTATGAACTATGTTTCACCAGATAAAGTGTTTATGTTTTTACTTAGTTCATGTAGTGCAATTACATTGATTCTTTACTTAATCATTGCGTTTTCACAATTAAAAATGCGCCGGAAAATGGAGAAAGAAAATCCCGAGCTATTAAAAGTGAAAATGTGGTTATTCCCGTATTTAACGTATTTCACAATCTTGGTTATAACAGCATTACTAATCGCCATGTTCTTTATTGAATCGATGCGTTCACAAATTTTATTCACATGCATTGTAGTGGCAGTAGTGATGATTTTCTATTTAGTTACACAAAAGAAAAAGTCGCCTAACCCGGTAGATGAAGCTAGCTCTATTTTCCAAAAGGAAGAGTTGGATTTTGAATAACTATAAACGAGGAGTGGGGAAATTATGACAGTTCAGCAAAAAATGAAAACATTATCACATTTTATTAATGGTGTTGAAACAGCCGGTACTAGTGGTCGCTACGCAGACGTGTATAATCCAACAACAGGAGAGATCATTGCGCAAGTACCGTTAGCAACTAAAGATGAAGTGAAGCAGGCTATCCAGCTAGCGAAGGCAGCATTCCCTTCATGGAAAAAGACATCGATTGGCAAAAGGGTTGAGGTTTTACATCGTTTCCGTCAGTTGTTAGTAGAAAAACAGGATGAGCTCATTGAAGTCATTTGTGAGGAAAGTGGGAAAACGAAGGAAGATGCAAAGGGCGAAATTGTTCGTGGCATTGAATCCGTAGATATGGCAATCAGTGCCCCGCAAATGCTGAAGGGAGAATACTCGGTGAATGTAGGCGGCAATATTAATGCCTTCTCTACAAAAGCCCCACTTGGAGTTGTTGCTACAATTGCTCCATTTAATTTCCCTGTTATGGTGCCATTGGCAATTACAAGTATGGCGGTTGCAGTAGGAAATGCAGTGATTTTAAAGCCATCTGAGCGTGTGCCAATCTCGGCATTATATTTAAGTAAGTTATGGAAAGAGGCAGGACTGCCAGATGGAATTTGGACAGTCGTTAATGGTGATAAAGAAGCGGTTAATGAACTGCTTGAAAATAAAGAGATACAAGCAATTTCATTTGTTGGATCCACACCTGTTGCGGAATATATTTATCAAACAGGGACGAAGAACAATAAACGTGTCGCTGCATTTGGTGGCGGGAAGAACTTTATGATTGTAATGCCCGATGCAAACCTAGAGCAAACAGCTAATGCCTTTTTAGGTGCAGCATTTGGAGCGGCGTCTCAGCGTTGTATGGCTATTTCTGGAGCAATCGTCGTTGGGAAAGATACGGAACAACGCTTTACAGAAATATTGAAGGACAAAATCTTGAAATTAAAGGTTGGTCCATATACAGATAGCGAGGTAGATTTTGGCCCAGTTATTACGCAACAATCAAAAGAGTCGATTCTTCGATATATCGATGATGCTGTTGAAGAAGGGGCTAACCTTGTAACGGACGGCCGAAATCCGAAAATATGCGAAACGTCTAAAGGCTTTTACCTTGGACCGACATTGTTAAATAACATAACTCCACAAATGACTATTTTTAAAGAGGAAGTTTTTGGCCCTGCTCGCATTGTTGTAGGCGTCGAATCCTTACAAGAAGCTATTGATTTAATTAATGACCACGAACTTGGAAATGGTGTCACAATGTTTACGAGCAGCGGTTCGGCGGCGCGTAAATTCCAGGAAGAAATTGAAGTAGGCATGGTAGGTGTTAATGTTCCGATTCCGATTCCAGTTGGCTATCACAATTTTGGAGGATGGAAGCGCTCTAAGTTTGGTGAAGGGCATATGTTTGGACCGGACCAAGCACGATTCTTTACGAAAGCGAAAACGATTTCGGAACGCTGGCCTGATGAAACAGAGGATACGGCAAGTTCATTTGCGTTTCCAAGCAATAACGATGTGACTAAGTGAAAATAACTTAAAGGGGTGTATAGATATGGTTCAAGTAAATCTTAAAAGTGATATTTTAAAGAAAGATGAACAATATGTATGGCATTCAATGAAACCTTACAATCCACAAGCGACATATGTAGTTGAAAAATCAAATGGTGCGAGGATCGTTGATACAGATGGTGTTGAATACATCGATGCAATGGCAGGTTTATGGTGTGTAAATGTAGGCTATGGACGCAAGGAATTAGCAGATGTTGCCCATGAGCAAATGATGAAAAACGCTTATGCTCCTTTATCGCAGGGGCATTTACCAGCAGTTGAACTGGCAGAAAAAATCAATGAAATGCTTGGTGGAGATTATGTTATTTTCTTCTCTAATAGTGGGTCAGAGGCTAATGAAACTGCGTTTAAAATTGCACGTCAGTATCATCAACAAAAAGGAGAAAGCTCTCGCTATAAAATCGTTTCTCGCTACCGTGCCTATCATGGGAATTCTTTCGGAGCATTGGCTGCGACAGGGCAAGCGGAACGCAAATATAAATATGAACCATTATCTCCTGGCTTTATTCATGTAGCACCACCAGATCAATATCGAGAACACGAAAGTGATACACTTGCTCCAATAGATTTAACAAGCGTTAAGGCTGTCGATAAGACGATGACGTGGGAGCTAAGTGAAACAATAGCCGCGATGATTTTAGAGCCGATTATTACAGGTGGGGGCGTCATTATGCCTCCTGAGGACTACTTAAAGGGCATTGAAGAAGTATGTAAAAAACATGGAGCATTAATGATTGTAGACGAAGTAATTTGTGGCTTCGGTCGAACAGGAAAGCCGTTTGGATTCATGAACTACGGTGTAAAACCAGATATTATTACGATGGCCAAAGGGATTACGAGTGCCTATTTACCATTATCAGCTACAGCGGTAAAACGAGAAATTTATGAGGCATTCACTGGCTCTGATGCATACGGCTATTTCCGCCATGTTAATACATTTGGTGGGTCACCAGTCGCATGTGCGGTTGCATTAAAAAATATTGAGATTCTTCAGCAAGAAGCATTATTTGAAAGATCTACTGAGGTTGGAGCAACTTCCCTCCAAACACTTCAGCAAGCATTAGGTAATCACCCGAACGTTGGGGATGTTCGAGGCAAAGGCTTATTACTGGGCATCGAGTTAGTGTCAGATAAAACGTCGAAGGAGCCTTTACCAGTAGATAAAGTAAATGCTATTATTGCTGCATGTAAGGAGCAGGGTGTTATTATAGGTAAAAATGGTGCAACTGTTGCAGGCTTTAATAACGTATTAACATTATCTCCACCACTTAATATTGTACAAGAGGATCTTGATACAATCATAAAAGTTGTGATTGATAGTATTCATAAAGTGCAGGCATAATATAAAATCTAAAAGTAAAGCTGTCTCAAAAGTCGTAAAAACTTTTGAGACAGCTTTTTGAATGTCTTATAGCATAAGAAAGGCAAGGCGGAGTAGGAGTATGAACAAAGCTCCTCCTGCTAGGAATAGCAATAATAAAATTCTCTTTTTAATAGTGTTGTTCATACCCTTCACCTTACTCTTTTGTTTTATTAAACATGTAGCCGCTATATGAATTATAGATAATCATCACAATGCCCATTAACATGAAATTGGAGATGAGTGAACTACCACCATAGCTTAAAAATGGCAATGTCATACCTGTTACAGGTAAAAGTCCAATGGTCATACCGATATTTTGTGTAATTTGGAAAGCTAATAAACTGGCAATACCGGCTCCCATCAGCGTCATAAATGGGTCCTTTGCTTCTACTGTAATAAGAACTATACGGTAAATAACAAAGAATAAAAGAACAATGACAAATGCCCCTCCGATGAACCCGAGCTCTTCAGCAATGTTCGCAAAAATGAAATCTGTATGCTTTTCCACGACATAGACATCATTGTTCATGTAACCTTTTCCGGTAAACTGTCCTGAACCAATTGCCGAAAAACCCTGCCTTGTTTGAAAAGATGAGTCCGGATATTCATTAGGCTGCAACCATCCATAAATGCGAGATACTTGATGCCCTGATAATTTATTTAAAATTTTATCTGTAAAAAAATCATTGAATTTTACATAAAGAATAACCATAACGCTGAGAATTGATACTGGGATAGCTGTGAAAATGATTAGCAATTTTCTTTGTATACCTGAAAAGAAAAGCATCGGTACAATCATCGACATATAAAGCATGACCATGCCCGTATCAGGTTGCTTGTAAACAGCAAGCGTAGGTGGAAGAGTGATAACAGCGATGATTAAGAGTAGCCGCATATCCGTTAAAAAGGTAGGGCGCACATATTTTTCTCTATGCGCAACAATAACCTTACTGACCACGATTAAAAACGCCAACTTTAAAAACTCTGATGGCTGAATGGATCCTAACACAGGAATATGGTACCAACGTTTCGCTTCATTGACAGTGCGGGCTATACTTTCGGGGGCAATGAATAAGCCAAATGTTAACAAGACCATCGCCCAATAAAATGGCCAGCCTATTTTTTTTAGCTGCTCAATATCAAGTGTTGCTACTCCATACATAATGAAAAATCCGATTAGGTAATAAAAAAGCTGCTTTATAATGAACGAGCTTGTATACTGCTCAAACACCGTGCTACTGGAATGGACAAAGAGACAACTAATAATACCGAGCAATGACAAGCTAATGACTAAATTTTTATCTAACTTCTTGAACTGTAACATTCAAACACCCCCTTTTTTGATCAACTTCGCCTTGTTGTAATTGTTGCTGACGCTACGTTACCACTGCGCTTTCGCACAGAAAAAACAATTGTTGCTGACGCTACGTTACCACTGCGCTTTCGCACAGAAAACATTGTGGTTTAACATATCTGCATTCATCTCACTACCTTTCGAAAGGAGAGTTTTCTACTGAATGAAGATAAACCAACTATTAATAGGCGACGATTGGTAAGAATGGAAGGTTGCAGGGGAGTGAGGCTCTTCACCATAATGTGGAGGTAATTTCCGGATCGTATGGGCGTGTTCCTAAAGGTATTATGAGGACTAATATCACGTTACCATGAGGGGAATATGCACCTATTATAGTAGAAGTAATGGGATAAATTTCATAACTCTTCGCGAAATCTTTACAAAAACAAAACACTAGCTTTATATTGCCATACTATTATTATTGGTAAGAGTTGGAGAAGGAGCCGAAGATGATGCGTTTTTTTCGATACATAATGGTGAAGGACAAGCTACTTGTACTGATGATTGTTTGTGTACTATCGAATGTATTGCTAGGTATTTTTAGCGTTGATTATTTACGGAAAATGTCATGGCATGCAAGTGAAAGCTATACAGAAGGACTTGTGCCGATCGGATGGTTAAATGAACTAGAAGAATCACAACGACAATTAGATTATTTAGTGAGTTCAGCTAGGGATTATCGAGAAATGTCTGACATTTTAATAAATGCTGAGCAGCCTTTAAATCATTTAGAAAGTGTAGAAATCGATAAAAAGATGAACCATCAGATGAAGAAATTGAAGACCTTGCTAGCTCAGCAAGTAGACTTGATTAATCGCTATAAGCAATTGGGGCACAATGAACAACAATCACTTTATGCGCAGTCGTATTTGCCTGTAAGTCAGCAAAGTCATTCATTATTAGAAGAAATTCAAAACTATTTGGTTCAGAAGGCTACGGAACAGCAACAGACATATCAGAAAGATGTGCAATTTGGTTATTGGCTATTAGGCGGAGTATGTTTATTTGTTGTTTTGCTAGTCATCTGTATAGGATTTATAGCAACAAAAGCTGTGAATATACCAACGCGCCAATTGAAGTCATTATTAAAGCGTGCAGAGCAGGGTGACTTCACCGCGAATGCTAGTTATGTGGCACAGGATGAGCTTGGCGAAGTCGTATTGTCTTACAATCAAATGGTCACAGAGGTGAAAAGACTACT
Source organism: Lysinibacillus sp. NPDC056959 (assembly GCF_042674095.1). Classification (NCBI taxonomy): domain Bacteria; kingdom Bacillati; phylum Bacillota; class Bacilli; order Caryophanales; family Bacillaceae; genus Lysinibacillus; species Lysinibacillus sp. NPDC056959. Next base: position 51,173 of record NZ_JBHURE010000015.1, read on the forward strand.
TCACACAGTATCAAATAGTGCGCATGAGGTTGAAGAAATGACAGGGAAACTGCAGAAATCCTCCGAGCAATCGTCTAACACGACACGTAAAATTGCAAAGGATGTGCAGTCCATTTCAAATTCAACTGCTGCTTCTACTGAGAAATTAGCTTCCAATACAGCATCGCTAGAGGAAGTGCTAAATGGTGTGCAAGTGATTTTAGAAAAAGTACAGGTTGTTGAAAACTTTGCTCATAAAACTGCACGTGATGCAGAAAGTGGTACGGAAATTGTACAGGCAAATTTAACACAAATACAAGCTATTAAACGTGCAGTTGAAAAATCGAATACTGCCATTTTCAATCTTGTAGAAAGAGCAGCTACAATCGATCAAATGGTTGAGGTAATTGAAAAAATTACAGCGCAAACAAATCTCCTAGCCTTAAATGCATCTATTGAAGCTGCTAGAGCAGGGGAGCACGGTAAAGGATTTGCGGTTGTGGCCAATGAAGTACGAAAGCTTGCGGAGCAGACAGTCCACTCAACAAAAACGATTACGTCCATCGTACAAAACATTCATTTAGATTCTAGCTATGCTGTGCAAATGATGGATGGAGTGTTAGTCGCAACTGAAAAGGGCGTACAGGTCACCGGGGATACAGCAACAAGCTTTGATCAAATTTTAGAAAAAGTACATACAATGAAGCCGTATATAGTGGAAGTATCTGCAACCCTTCAAGAAATTGCTAACCATACGAAAAAAGTTAGTGATGATGCGGCAATGTTAACATCATTTTCGGATACAAATGCAGCATCAACTAAACATGTAGCTACTTTAACTACTGATCAGTTAACCGCGCAGCAGCAATTCCATGATTATATTAAAGAACTACATAAAGTATCGAAAGTTTTACAAATAGCCGTAAAGCGCTTCTTAATTTAATAAGAACAAAAGGACCTTTCTTTGAATACAAGGGGGGTCTTTTTTTGGGGCAAGTAGGGGCAAGGATCATTTCAATGTACAATGCTATTATAAAAAAATGAACATATGTACTTTCTGGGTGTACATATGTATTTTGTATGTTTGTCTAGCACAATGTTTTGTAGGACTCATATACTGATAGTAAAGGATTTTTACTGTCTATCTTTCAAAATTCTAAATATTATGGTTGTATTTTTAATATGAACAAATTATAATGATAATCATCAGAAGCGTTGTTAAATCAATGTTTGTTTATATATTAATGTACTCTTGAGAAGTACAATTGTTCACAGGTGGAGGTTTGGAGAAATGAAAAAGATAATGGTTACAGGTGCGCTAGGTCAAATAGGTTCTGAGCTTGTAGAAAAACTTCGTGGTATTTATGGAGAGGACAATATATTAGCGACAGATATCCGGAAGCTTGAGCATTCTAAAGGTCCGTTTGAAGTATTGGACGTGACAGATGGACAAAGAATGCATGATTTAGCGAAAGATTTTGGTGCAGATACAATGATGCATTTAGCAGCGTTATTATCAGCAACAGCGGAAAAAAATCCATTGCTTGCGTGGAATTTAAATATGGGTGGTTTAATGAATGCGTTAGAAGTATCACGTGAGTTAAACTTGCAATTTTTCACGCCGAGCTCAATAGGCGCGTTCGGTCCGTCGACACCGAAGGATAATACGCCACAGGATACATTACAGCGTCCAACAACAATGTATGGGGTAAATAAAGTTGCTGGTGAGCTATTATGTGATTATTATTTCGATCGATTTGGTGTAGATACTCGTGGTGTCCGCTTCCCAGGGTTAATTTCATACGTAACTCCTCCAGGAGGAGGAACGACAGACTATGCAGTAGAAATCTTCTATGAGGCGATCAAGCAAGGAAAGTACACGTCTTATATTCAAGAAGGTACGTACATGGACATGATGTACATGCCAGATGCATTGCAAGCTATTGTAGATTTGATGGAAGCTGATAGTAGCAAACTAATCCATCGCAATGCCTTTAATATCACTGCAATGAGCTTCGAGCCATCTGAAATTGCGGCAGAAATTAAAAAGCATTTGCCACATTTCCGTATGGATTATCATGTAGATCCAGTACGTCAAGCGATAGCAGATAGCTGGCCAAATTCTATAAATGTAGAAGCGGCACAAAAAGAATGGGGCTTTAAAGCACAGTATGACTTAGCAAAAATGACAGTTGATATGCTAGAAAAATTAAAAATCAAACTGCAAACAAAAGCTTGTTCATAAATAAATAATCCTAAAAATCGGACGAAGAATTTAATTTCTTCGTCTTTTTTATTTTGACGGGTAATTATTAAAGTTTGGGATGACATTTGGTAAACGTATCTATATAAAAGCTGATTGGAGTGGAGACTGGGCGACTCCTCGGGGATCAGCAATAGGGGAACGAAGGCTAAAAACCATCACATCCTGTGATAACGCCTTCATGACCAACATCGTGCTGCTGCCGCTACGTTGCACTCACGCTTTCGCGCAATAGACATCTGTTGGCCCGAGACCATGCAGCAAAGCGGATGTTTTCTGTGCGAAAGCGAAGCGGCAGCGGCAAATGTTTTATCTGTACGAAAGCGAAGCGACAGTAACAACAAATGTTTTCTGTAGCGAAAGCAAAGCGGCAGCTACAATGCGCCCAGTCGGAACGGAAATCAACCCCACGTTATGTGGATAAGTTATTTTAGAAAAAGTTAACAATAAAAAGAAAATTATTGGAATATATAGCGTAATTTATAATTTTCCAATATAATCATATTCAGAATATTAATAGTATTCAATTAAATTAACTGTTAATTTTTCACTAAGGTAAAAAAGGGAGTTCACAAGAAGAGGGGATGGATGGTTTTTATGATGCAGACGCCGTTAGTATTAACAAACTTTATTAAACGAGCAGAAAGCTATTTTGCTAGAAAGACTATTGTTTCTCGGACGAGTCCACAGAAGATTCACCGTTTAACATATGGAGAATGGGCGAAAAGAACGCGTCGCTTAGCGGATGCGCTCACAAAGCTGGGGATGACAAGAGGAATGAAGGTTGGCTCCTTTGCTTGGAATCAGCATCGCCACTTAGAGGCTTATTTTGCGGTGCCATGTTCCGGCGCTATTTTGCACATGGTGAATATTCGTTTATCAGAAGAGCATTTAATTTATATTATTAATCATGCAGAAGATAAAATTTTAATGATTGATGTGGACTTGCTACCAATCATCGAAAACATTGCGCCTGAGCTTAAGACAGTGAAGCATTATATTATTATGACGGACGAGGATACTTTGCCAGAAACGACATTACCGAATGCCTTATCCTATGAGGATCTATTAGCAGCAGCAGATGAAAACTATCAATTCCCAGAGGATATAGGGGAAGAGGAGCCTGCTGGAATGTGCTATACAAGTGCTACAACAGGAAATCCAAAAGGGGTTGTATATTCACATCGAGGTCTAGTGCTACATAGTATGATGCTGAGTATGTCTGATTCAATGGGCATTTCTGAGCGTGATGTCGTGATGCCAATTGTACCGATGTTTCATGCAAATGCATGGGGCCTACCATTTGCTAGTGTCAATGTAGGTGCTACACAAGTATTGCCTGGTCCACAATTCACATCAGCAATCATATTGGATTTAGTAGAGCAGGAGAAGGTTACATTAACAGCTGGGGTACCGACAATTTGGATTGGTGCGTTGCAGGAACAGGAGAAGCGAGAGCGAGATATAAGTTCGTTACGTGCTATTTGTTGTGGCGGGTCAGCTTCACCTACTCGACTTATTCGTACATTTGAAGAGCAATATGGCATTCCGTATATTGTCGTGTATGGAATGACTGAAACTACTCCAATTGTAGCGTTATCAAATTATATGTCTTGGATGAATGAATGGCCTATTGAAAAGCGTATTGAATCGCGAGCAATGCAAGGAATGACGATGGCTGGTATTGAATCGAGTATTATCAATGACAATGGGGAAGTGCCGTGGGATGGAGAGACGATGGGTGAGTTACGTTTACGAGGTCCGTGGATTTCTCACGAGTATTATCGGGATGAGCGTACCAATGATGCCTATCGAGACGGTTGGTTATATACAGGGGACATTGCGGTACGAACAGAGGATGGCTTTATCAAAATAACAGATCGTACGAAGGATTTAATTAAGTCGGGTGGGGAGTGGATATCCTCGGTTGATTTAGAAAATGCATTAATGACTCATGACGCTGTGCTGGAAGCAGCAGTTATCGCAATTCCGCATGTCAAATGGCAAGAACGCCCGTTAGCTTGTGTAGTATTGAAGGAAGGAATGTCAGCAAGTGAAGAGGAGCTTCTTGCATTTTTAGAAAGCCAGTTTGCAAAATGGTGGGTACCAGACGATGTGGTATTTTTAGATGAAATACCAAAAACATCAGTTGGAAAGTTTTTGAAAGCTAGGCTTCGAGATAATGTAGCAGAAATTTATCCGAAATTAGGTTCACTCGTATAGATTAAAGAGCGATTTCCACAAAGGGAAGTCGCTCTTTATCTTTATCTTTATCTTTATCTTTATTTATTTATTTATTTAGCATTTGGAATACTTGTTCAACGTCTTTGTCTCCACGACCAGAGATATTGATAATAATGCTTTCTTCTGGAGATAATGTTGGCGCAAGCTTAAGTGCATGAGCCACGGCGTGGGAGCTTTCAAGTGCAGGAATAATGCCTTCAACCTTTGATAGCACTTGGAAGGCTTCAAGCACCTCTTCATTCGTCACCGTTACGTATTCTCCACGACCAATTGTTTTTAAATAGCTATGCTCTGGACCAGCTCCAGGATAATCTAGTCCAGCGGCAATCGAATAGGTTGGTAATGGATTGCCTTCTGCATCTTGCAGTACTAAACATTTGAAGCCGTGTAATTCACCCGGTGTTCCTTCATTTAATGTGGCAGCCTTATCTGGCTCAATACCGATGAGGCGAACGTTTTCATCTGCAATATACTCTGCAAACGCACCGATCGCATTACTACCGCCGCCGACACAAGCAAGTACTGCTGCTGGTAGCTTGCCTTCCTTTTCTAAAATTTGTTCGCGACTTTCACGGCTAATAACGGATTGGAAATGCTTCACCATTGAAGGGAACGGGTGAGGCCCAACAGCAGAACCTAGTAAATAGAAAGTCGTCTCGTAGTTTTCTACTAAATCAGCAAATGCTTCATCCACTGCATCCTTTAATCGCCCTTGACCTTTATCAACAGCTACTACCTTTGCACCAAGAAGCTCCATACGGAAGACGTTTAATGCTTGGCGTTTTGTATCCTCTAAACCCATATAAATTGTGCAATCCATCCCGAACATTGCACAAGCAGTTGCTGTTGCTACACCATGCTGACCTGCACCTGTTTCGGCGATAACACGATGAGCACCCATGCGCTTGGCCAATAAAATCTGTCCAAGAACGTTATTAATTTTATGTGAACCAGTATGGTTAAGATCTTCACGTTTTAAATAAATTTTTGCGCCACCTAATTGTTTTGTTAAATTTTCAGCAAAATAAAGTGGAGATTTGCGTCCAACATATTCACGGAAATAATAATTTAGCTCTTTATTAAAGTCTTCATCGTCTTTATATTTTTGAAAGTTTTCATCTAAAATACTTAAAACATTTTGAAGCTCATCAGGAACAAAGCTACCGCCAAATTCACCAAAATATCCTTTTTTCTCTGCTACTGTACTCATCTTCTCTCGACTCCTCTATCTAATTTTCCCATAAAAAAAAGCCACTACAATCCTTCTGTAAAAAGGACGAGTAACCGTGGTGCCACCTTCATTCGCAATAATTGCGCGCTTTCGTACTCCGATAACGGGGAGTAACTTCGTCCTCACATTTGATGAGGCTGCTCCAAAGTCCATTCACAAGTAGGTACTACTGATTTGCACCAACCATCAGCTCTCTTTAAGTACTAGCGCTTGCTACTATTCTTTTTCCTAGCATTTATTGAAATGAATTGTAGAATATTTTCAGAATATTGTCAAGGTGTCTGTGCAAAGAAAGCCACTTGTTCCTCGTCATCATTGGCGACGTCTGCAGAAAGAAAAAAAGACGAACTGTTCGCAAACAATAAAGCCGTTAAATAAAGTTGGTTTAAAAATAAAGAACAATGTTAGTGTCACTAACGGGCAAGCTAATTTAAGAAGGCTATAACTAATAATAAACTCTTTAATTCTTTATAAAAGCAAAATCACTATTGATTCTACCGTTACGTTAGAAACTATAATGAATGAATTAAAAGAAAAGGAGAAATATAGATGTATCCGATTGGTCAATTTTCGAAGAAGACAGGTGTCTCGATCCGAACTCTTCGCTATTATGATGAAATGAATTTGTTAAAGCCATCTTACATTTCGGAAACGGGACGTAGATTTTATGAAAATGAGGATATCATTACACTACAAAAAATTACAGAATTAAAAACGTTAGGATTTTCGTTAAAAGATATTCAACAGCTAATGAGGCAATCACAATGGGACATAACAGAATCTTTAGAGTACCAAAAGGAGAAATTGCTTCATAAATTGGTGGACATTAAAAAGAATATTGAACTACTTGAATATACAATTTCGCTAGCCCAATCAAATCAGGTAATCGAACCAGAGATATTTATTGCATTAATTCAAAATAATTTACACATGGAATCTCAGCAGCGATGGTTAAAAGGTTATTTTCCAAATGAAATTGTAGATGAAATTTATGCAGTATCAAATAGTCACAACGTTCGTTACGATGCACAGTTAATAAAAATTATCAATCAATTGAAAATAGCTTATAAGAACCAATTTACGGATACCGAAGTACATACTATTCTCAAAGAGTTTTTTTCTCTACTACCACTTGAACTATTTAATCGATTACTAACAGAACCAAAACTAATGGAGATACAGGTGGATAGAATGTTATTTTCGTCACCATTTAGTAAACAAGAAGAAGAATGGTTAATTGAAAAATTAGAGTACATGCTAAAGGAGTATAAAACAAAATGAATATACTATTATGGGGATTCATTGGGTTTACTCTTTTATATGAACCAATTATAGGTTATTGGTTATATCAAAGATTTAAAATACGTGTTCTGACTAATCCAACAAGCAGGATACACTATTATAAGATTGTTATGCTAGGTTTGTGGTTACCAACACTTATTATTTTAATAGTAGTGGTAAATTCTGAACTTACATTAGAAGAACTACGTGTAATAATGCCTAGTATTAACACAAAAGCATTAGGAACAATTGTTACATATATTGTTATAGGGGTAGCTCTATTATATAGTGTTTTACTTTTATATTATGCGATTGGATATTTTATAAGTGATAAAGTTAAAAATAAGATGAAAATAACGAAGCAAAAACAAATGAAGCAAATAGCGTTTACTGAGTTACTACCTGTTACAAAGAAAGAAAAAGCTATTTGGAATCAAGTGGCATGGACAGCGGGGGTCACAGAAGAAATTATTTACCGTGGATTGCTTATATTTGCATTTAACACATTATTTACAGAGTGGTCAATTTGGTTCGTTCTATTGTGTACCTCCATAATATTTGGTCTTGCACATACATATCAGAGTTTATCTGGTGTCATTCGGACAACCATTTTTGGCTTTGTATTCGGGATGCTTGCAGTCGCATTGAATTCCATTATACCTTTAATACTTCTTCATGCTTTGATTGATTACGTGGGGAAATTAGGTGATGAGAATGAAAAGGATTTAAAATAATATATTATTTTCTTTCTGATTATCCATTGCAACACTCTTTTGGTAAGTATTAAATTTTATTTATATGAAAAATATTAGAATTAAACATAAGCTATGTTATTGATTTTTATTCTTTAATTGAATACAACAAAAAGGAGGAACGGTGAAACCGTTCCTCCTTTTATTAAACACTACTCTATTAAGATCCGTCAGTTAAATTAAATTTTTGAAGTTTAAGCGTTTGTTCAATACATACATAATCGGTGCACCAACCGCCAAGACAACAAATTCACCTGCAGCAACAGTTAACCATGTCCAGAAGAATGGTAATTCTAACGCTAAATTCAATTCAAATGCAATGATGAACATTGTGCATGTAAATAACAATGTATTGATGATTAAACGTGCCCAAATATTTTTGACAAATTTACAAATAAGAATGAACAACCCAAGAGTAATCATCGAATGGCCTACACCGAAAACTAAATCATAGATGCCAAGTGGTGAAAAGAGGTTAGAGATGAATACACCAATAATAATCCCAACAGCAAAGCGTGGATTAAATGCAACTAAATGGTTAAACATTTCCGATATTCGGAACTGCACCTCTGTAAAACCAAATGGCGCGACTAATAATGTAATAGCAATGTAAAGTGCTGCAATAATGCCACTCGTTGCTAAAAATTTTATTTTCATATTTATTTCTCCTTAGTTTTTTTACGTGGGATGGTTACGAACCACGTGAAGCAAATGCAATCATATCAATGTTCATGCTTATTTGTAAATAGCAAAGTGTAAAATTTGTGTAAAATCATAAAGCAGCAAGTACACTCATTGTATTTTTTTCATCCTCTTCGGGAGCTCTTTAATCAAGTGTGTATAAATACGAATAGTTGTATCTACGTCTGCATTTCCAAGTCTTTCTGAAACATACTGCACAGAAATTCCCTTGTAAAACAAAATACTAGCATTCGTTGCTGGTACTAATGATAAAAATGGATATTGAATTAATTGTGCAATGTCCATAAGACACCTTCCTTTTTGTATAATAAAAGCCCTCTACAATCTGTGGAAGGCATAAAAATAACGCTAGCTTATGCTGCGTTTACTTGTTTTCGTTATTGAGTAATGCTTGTACAGCTTCTCGCCACAACAACGGCACCTGATCAACTGTTGGCAAATTCTCTTTAATTAAATCCTAATATAGTTTAGCCATTATAAAACCTCCTTGTTTGTTAATGTTTCTACTAATTCAGCAACAGCTAATTGATTCACTATCTTGTCTCGTGAGAACTGGTTGCTATTACATTTGTTATTCTACTTGATTTGATTTTTGGCTTAGACTTCTATTTAACAGGCTTCACATTAGCATTATTTCTATACAAAGAAGGTGGTTCAATCGCAGAAAACCTTCAAACATTAGGTGTAGATATGCCAGGAATTGTTGGAGAATCACTTGAAAAATTTAATAAAGAAGGTGGGAGCAAATGACTTATATTATCGAACAACGCTTGATGTCAGGATTGCCAAACTACGCTTTGACAGCTGCTAAATACGTCATTGCCCATGAATCAGGGAATCCAAACAACTGTGGCTCAAATGCTTTAGAAAATGAAATTGCATACATGAACCGTAATAATGCCAATGCGTTCACATCACATTGGGTAGGCGGTGGAGGTAAATTGTACAAGTTGCGCCAGTTAATCGTGTGCAGTACGGTTGTTGCCCTAAAGGTAATCCACTTAGCTACGCACAAGTAGAGTTGGCTCGTACAAATGATAAGGAGCAATTTAAAAAGGATTACGCTGCTTATATTTGGCTTTTAAGAGAACTTGCTAAAAGTACTGGAATACCTGTTGTGCTAGATGGAACAGGTAACGACATTAAGTCACACCGTTGAATTACGGACAATTTAAAGGGTACAACACATAGAGATCTATTTTCGTATTTGCAGAGCATGGGGATTTCAGAGGAACAATTCAAATTAGACATTAAAAACGGCTTAGATAAACGAACTGAAAATGATGATGATAAAATGCAATTCACAAACGAAACTACAAAAGCTGCAGTACGTGACTACATTAAACAATCTGTAGACAAAAAGGTAATAGATAAGTCGTGGTTAGATAAATTCGATTCTGGAACTATGACAAATGGTGATTATGAAGGTTTGAAACTTATCATTGCACAGCGTAGTAAGTAAAATGTAAAGACCAAGATAGCTTAATTACCGTCTTGGTCTTTTCTCACTTGTTTTTTATCATTAGACGCCCATTTATAAAGGAACATAAAGAAAAAGGTCATGAAGGTTTTTAAAAAGTTCATACACCACTCAAACTTATCAAACTTAAAATAATCATATGCAACAAAAGAAACAAAGATTAAAAAGAAAAATACGATTGTTAAAATAGCTTTTCGAATATTAATATCCAAAATAAAAGACGCCCCTTTTAAGATTTCTTTATTTAAATAAGTATAACATTTTAATATTTTACAATAAATGCTTTATTTTCCATACTTATATTGGAATAGTTACAGATATAAAATATATTATAAAAAAGGGAGGATTTTACATTTTTAAAAAAATTAAATATCTAGCAACTATTATTGTATCTGTCATGATGTATGCATTTATAGTTAGTCCTATTGCAAATGCACAGGAAAGTCCATTCACAACTGAGGAACAACGAATTGAAGAAGTCGAAGAACAATTAAAATTTATTTGGGAAGAAGCATCTATTAAAGATGGGTCCGGTAAAATTATCGGTATTGATCTTGAAAAAATTGAAAATAAATATGGACCAAGCACTGTTGAAGATCAGAAAGCTGTAGAAGATATTATTGATTTTAATTTATCAAAAGGCGGCGCCTTAAATGAAGGAATTAATAATAAAGATCAATCAGGTATTATTGTGGCTTATAATGTTGCTGTTGATAGATGTGTAAATAGTAAAGTAGCTGATTATTTTGGTGCATTTCTTGCACCATCAGCATGGACTTTGCTTTACCAAATGTTAAATGAAGGTAAATATAAAGATGCTGCAAAACATTTAATTAATTTTGGTGTAAAAGGTAATGTTTTTGTAATTGCAGGTTCATTAACATCAATATTATGGCACTGTCTTAACAACCAAGAGGATTGGCAATGATATAATTTTATTAAAACTCGTTTTTTAAACACTTATTACTAACACACAGAAAAAACTTAAGCCCAGGTACTCAGGTGCTGCACCCCAAAAGTTAGAGTAATAAATCTAACTTTTGGGGTGTTTTTGTATGGCGAAATATAGCCAAGGCTTTAAATTAAAGATTGTTCAAGAGTATTTAAAAGGAAATCTAGGATACCTATTATTAGCGCAAAAATATGGGATTCCATCTCCAACTCCAATCAAACGTTGGGTTAGGGCTTATAAAGCTTTTGGAGAAAAAGGTTTACAACTGAAAACAAAGCATGATGTTAGAAGTCGTGGATCTGGCCGATCACTTGTTAAAATAGTACTTTTAACAAGTGACCATTTCAGTAGTTTAAAACACTAAATAATTAAGCAAATTTTGGGGCAATGGTGAGTGGAGGCTCTATTGATTGAAAATGGACGTACAAAATAGTGGGGGATGAATATATCCGATGACTATGAACAGCGCTTTTAGACATTACTCCTCTAAAGTATTTTTAATTTCTTCTATTTCAAAAATTAAATCGTTCACTTGTTTCTTGAATTCATCTGTATATTCTAATTCCTCTTCCATTTCTTTTGTATACTCTAAGGCATTTAGGGTGAAATCCAGAGCAAATTCAAATAGACTGTCACATAGATTAGAAATGATTGTATCAATATTTCCTGTAGTTGCATTTTGATGTTCTTGTGAATAAGAAGGTTGATTTAAATCGATTTTATCATTATTCATGGTATTCCTCCTTTTTGGGAACGGCACTAATCTCATATGCATCATATGCATTAAATGTAAAAAGGGGGACTAAAATGAACACTTTCTGTAGATCTACTAGCAAGAAATAAATGAATATTGCACGTCTAACCATAAAGGGAGTAATACTTCTAAAGCACTCGCAGGTTGTTTTTATTCAGCAATTTAAGACGTTACTCAAACTTCTAATATATCCCTTTACTCAAAGTAGTTGGCTAGTAGAAAACTTGAAAAAGTAAGAGCGAATTAAACCTGTTATAAGGCCTGACATTTTCACTGTCAGGTTTTTTAGTTTTTACATATATTACTTAAAATTAGATGTCGGAAAAATAACTTCGCTAAATTGTAAAAAAATTTTTTGTTATGTTAGAAAAAGAAATCAAATTGTAAAAACAGCGTAGTTTAGCGGTTTAAAGCGACAAATTGATTGAAAAGAAAAATATTCGACTGGAATTAATAGTCAGAAGATTCATAATGTTGTTGACGAACCTTGCTAATAACGATAATATAGCGATACGTTCACACTTCGCTTGGATAAAGTGTGATAAATATAAGAGATCAAAATCGGGGGGATTATTTGTGAAAAGCAATTTAAAAAAGCTTTCGTTCCTGTTATTTGGGTTAGTTTTAATACTTGCTGCTTGTGGTGGCAGTGGTTCTAGTTCGTCGGATTCGAAAGGGAACGGAACGAATAACGCAAGTGAGAGCGGTAATGCAGACGATAAAACATATAAGATCGGGATTACTCAAATTGTGGAGCATCCATCTTTAAATGCTGCAACTGAAGGTTTCAAAAAAGCGATTGAAGAATCAGGCTTAAAAGTAGATTACGATCCACAAATAGCGCAAGGGGATAACAGTCTTAACACGACGATTGCAAACAATCTAGTAAGTGCAAACGTAGATTTAATCTTTGCGAACTCTACGCCTTCTGCACAAGCGGCAGCAACAGCAACTAGCGATATTCCAATTATCTTTACTTCTGTAACAGATGCTGTTGGCGCACAGCTCATTGATTCTATAGAGAAGCCAGGGAAAAATGTAACAGGAACAATCGATTTACATCCTGATACTATTTCGAAAACAGTGGCGTTCTTAAAGGATTTGGGAGCGAAAAAAGTAGGGATGGTTTACAATGCTGGTGAGCAAAACTCAGTGGCACAAGTAAAAGAAGTGAAAAAAGTGATGGATGAGCAAGGCTTAACGGTGGTTGAGGCATCTGCGGCAACGTCTGCAGAAGTAAAACAAGCTGCTGAATCGTTAATCGGTAAAGCTGATGCATTCTATATTATTACTGATAATACAGTAGTTTCGGCACTTGAGTCTGTCATTGATGTAGCGAATGCTAATAAATTACCATTAGTTGTAGGTGAGCTTGACTCTGTGGCACGTGGTGGCTTAGGTGCATATGGTTTTGAATATTTCGACATCGGTTATGAAGCAGGGCAAATGGCTGTGAAGATTCTAAAAGGTGAAGGAACTCCTGCTGATATTCCAGCTCAATATCCACAAAAGCTAAAACTATTAATCAATAAAAAAGTAGCAGATGATTTAGGAATCGACATTAAAGATTCTTGGGGTGCGGAGCTTTTAGAAAAGTAATGACCTGACATATCATCTTATGGAGCGAAGCGGGGGAGAACTAAAACTGCCTCCGCTTTATCTTCTTTTAGAGTGTTTTGGGGCGATGGTGAATTCATGTAATTCCTATTTAAAATTTGCCTAGTATCATAACGTAGGGTTGATTTCCGTTCCGACTGGGCGCTTTGCTGCTGCCGCTTCGCTTTCGCACAGTTAAAACATTTGTAGCTGCCGCTTTGCTTTCGCACAGTTAAAACATTTGTAGCTGCCGCTTTGCTTTCGCTACAGAAAACATTTGTTGTTACTGTCGCTTCGCTTTCGTACAGATAAAACAATTGTAGCTGTCGCTACGCTTTCGCACAGAGCAAAGCTTCCTGGGGGCGTCCGATGAGTCGCTTGGGCCAACAGATGTCTTTTGCGCGAAAGCGTGAGTGCAACGTAGCGGCAGCAGCAGGATGTTGGTCACGAAGGCGTTATCACAGGATGTGATGCTCTTAGCCTTCGTTCCCCTATCGCTGATCCCCAAGGAGTCGCCCAGTCTCCACTCCAATCAACTTATATACATTGAATAGTATTAATTAAATCATCTCCAACTTTTGGTGATGAGCCATTATTGAACAAGTGGATTTAGTAAAGCTTTCTACAAGTGAGCACGGAACCTACTCCTGGCAATATGAATGTTGGTCACGAAGGTTTTATCACAGTCGTCGCGCTAAATCCCTAGATTTTTTATGTATGGATTTCAATGGTCTTAATTTTAAGCTCCATCGTTTAAATGGATGGATCTCAGATAAGAATTTTTAATGAAAATTAGTTTAAGAAATTATTAGGAGATGATTCAACTATGTTTATAGCAATTTTTGGCGCAACGGAGCAAGGAATCATCTATGCGATTATGGCACTTGGTGTGTATTTAACATTCCGCGTGTTAGATTTTCCGGATTTAACGGTTGATGGAAGCTTTGTAACAGGGGCGGCTACAGCGGCGACGATGATTCTGCTTGGCTACCACCCGATCTTAGCGACTTTAGTGGCAATTGTTGCTGGATTTATTGCTGGATGTATGACAGGAATTCTTCACACAAAGGGGAAAATTAATCCTCTATTATCGGGGATTTTAATGATGATTGCTTTGTATTCTATTAACCTACGTATTATGGGATCCACTGCAGAAAATACGATAGGTCGTCCGAATATTCCACTTTTAAATTCAGAAACTTTATTTTCAAAGTTTCAAGCATTTTGGAGTAATTTAGGAATCGATACGGCATTAAATAACGTGCTAAAAGGTTTTGGTGTTCAGCAACAACCTTCAACATGGAGCACAATAATCGTAGTATTAATCATCACGATTTTAATTAAGTTTATTGCAGACTGGTTCTTGAAAACAGAAATCGGCCTGGCTATTCGAGCAACTGGTGATAATAAGCGTATGATTCGTAGTTTCTCGGCAAACACAGATACTCTTATTATTCTTGGGCTTGGACTTTCTAATGCACTTGTCGCATTTTCGGGAGCTTTAATCGCTCAATATTCGAAGTTCTCAGATGTAAGTATGGGGATCGGGATGATTGTTATCGGTCTGGCATCTGTAATTATCGGCGAAGCAATCTTCGGTACAAAAACGATTATGCGCACAACTTTCGCCGTCATTGCCGGAGCTATCATTTACCGCATTATTTTAGCATTAGCTTTACGAGTAGACTTCCTTGATTCAGGAGATATGAAATTAATAACAGCTATCATTGTTATTATAGCGTTGATTTTACCTCAATTTATCAATAAGAGTAAGGAGCACAAGCGTAGGGTGAAGCGCGCAGCGGAGAAAACACGAGTAAAGACGGTTGAGCAGGGAGGGAAGGACCTTGCTTAAATTACACGGTATTAATAAGGTTTTCAATGAAGGTACGCCTGATGAAAAAATTGCACTTGCAGAAATTAATTTGCACTTAAAGCCAGGGGATTTCGTCACAATTATCGGCAGTAATGGTGCTGGTAAATCGACTATGATGAATATGATTTCTGGCGCACTAACACCAGACTTTGGCACGGTTTCAATTGATGGAAATGAGGTTACGTCTTTACCAGAATATAAGCGCTCCCATTACATCGGTCGCGTATTCCAGGATCCAATGGCTGGTACAGCACCAACAATGACGATTGAGGAAAATTTAGCATTAGCTTACTCACGTAATAAGAGTAGAGGTATGCGTTTCGGTGTTGATAAAAAGCGTCGAGAATTTTTTAAGGAATCGTTGGAGATGTTGGGCTTAAATTTGGAAAATCGTCTGTCTGCAAAAGTTGGCTTACTGTCGGGAGGTGAGCGTCAGGCGCTGTCTCTTTTAATGGCGACCTTCACGAAGCCTTCGATTTTATTGCTAGATGAGCATACTGCGGCACTTGACCCATCTCGTGCCGAGTTAATCACACGTATTACGAAATATTTAGTCGAGAAAGACAACTTAACGACCTTAATGGTCACGCACAATATGCAACAAGCTTTAGACTTAGGAAATCGACTGATTATGATGGATAAAGGTCAAATTATTTTAGAGGTTGGCGAGGATCGCAAGCATGAATTAACTATCCCAGATTTAATGGCAGAGTTCAAACGTATCCGCGGTGAGAAAATGAACTCAGACCGTGCGTTACTAGGATAATAAACGATAAAACGCTCATACATAGGTGTGGGCGTTTTTTCGTTGGATATCGATATTTTTAAAAAGTTGGGTGATAAAGCAATAAAGTTGGTTGATGAAAAGCTGAAAATTCAGTTAATATTAGAAGAAGTACATTATAATCTAGCTAAAGGAGGTGAAAAAATGTTACTCAAAAAGCGTGAAGTTTCATCAAAGCAACTCACATTAGAAATGCTTGAAAGGCGATTACCGAAATCTCACCCAAAAACTACTTACTATCAAGAAATGCTAAATAGAACAAGAGCGGGGTATGCAGGTGAGCAACGAGTAGATCAAGAATGGCAAAGTATCTATTTAGAGCAAACGCATTATTTATTACATGATGTTGTGCTTAAAGAAGAAGGTGGATTCATACATCAAATGGATACATTGTTGATGGCGCAGAACTTCATTTTAATAGTGGAAATTAAAAATATCGTTGGGCGTGTAGAATATATGGAAGATAACCATCAATTTATTCGAATTACGTCTGATGACAAAGTAGATGGTTTTCGCAATCCCTTTGACCAAGTGAAGCGGCACGCCGGAATGTTGCGTAGATTAGTTCAAATGAGTGGGCATCATATACCGATTGAATATATAGTCGTTTCTGCAAATCCGAATATGATTATGACGTCCAGTTTGTCCGCGCAACCGATTTTTCATGTGAGTGGCTTGGCTGAGAGGGTAGAGCAGTTGTTCAAGCAACATCAACGAGCCTATTTAAGTAAAGAAGTTTTAAGAGAATTCTCTGAACGTATTCTAAAGATGCATAAACCGGCACATTGGACGCTAGATATGAAAGTGGATGAACTAAAGAAAGGTGTATTATGCTTTAAGTGCGATTATCGATTTGTCATGCACTATCGTCAAGGTAAGTGGCGGTGTGAGAATTGTGGTGGGGGAGATGATCAAGCATTCAATAATGCACTGAAAGATTACCGTCATATGTATGGTGAATTTATATCCAACAGTTTATTTCAAGATTTTTTCGGTATCTCTTGCGCTAAAACGGTATATAAAATATTGAAGTCTTTGCAGCTTCAAGAAGTAGGTGCAAAGAAGGGGCGGAAGTATATTATTAAATAATATAGTCTATCAATGCGGTCAGATAGACTGTATTTTCTAAAATGTTCCGATAAATTAATAAATCATTCCGATAAAATCTAAAATTGTTCCGATAAATCTCAAAATTGTTCCGATAAAACACAAAATCATTCCGATAAACCTCTCATCCACACAAAAAAGCCACACTCACATAGCAAGTGTGACTCTTTATTTTAGACGAGTAAGCCGAATAGTTGAATGTCGTTGTTTACTTCTTTGTATTTGAAGCCGAATTCATTCATGCGTACTAGTAAACCTTCGTAGTCTTCTCGATTGCCGAGTTCGATGCCGACTAAGGCAGGACCACTTTCTTTGTTGTTTTTCTTAGTATATTCGAAAGTTGTAATGTCGTCATTTGGTCCTACAACGCTTGTTAAGAATTGGCGAAGGGCGCCGGCACGTTGTGGGAAGCTTACGATGAAGTAGTATAGTAAGCCTTCGTGAATTAAAGATTTTTCTTTAATCTCCTGCATACGACCGATATCATTATTACCACCACTAATGATGATAACGACTGATTTGCCTTTAATTTCCTCTTTATAAGAATCGAGGGCTGCTACTGATAATGCTCCAGCAGGCTCTGCGATAATGGCGTGTTTATTGTAAAGATCTAAGATGGTTGTACATACTTTCCCTTCTGGTACTAGTACGATGTCGTCTAAGTAGCGACGACAAACATCGTATGTGTGATTACCGACGCATTTTACCGCGGCCCCATCTACGAATTTGTCAATCCAATCAAGTGCCACTGCGCCGCCTTCTGCAAATGCAGCTTTCATACTGCCTGCCCCAGCAGGTTCTACACCGATAATTTTGCTATGAGGAGAAAGGTTTTTCACATAGGCAGAAACACCGGACATTAAGCCACCGCCACCAATACTACCAAATACGTAGTCAATTGGCTCCTCCATGTCATTCATAATTTCAACAGCGACAGTTCCTTGACCAGCAATGACATCAAAATCATCAAATGGGTGGATAAAGATTTTTTCGTGCTCTTCACAGTAAGCTAATGCACCTTCTGCAGAATCATCAAAAGTATCACCTGCTAAAATAATTTCTACATAATCACGACCAAACATACGAACTTGGTCGATTTTTTGTTTAGGCGTTGTTTGAGGCATAAAAATACTTGCTTGAATTTTCAATTGTGCACAGGCGTAGGCAACACCTTGAGCATGATTGCCCGCACTTGCGCAAACAACGCCAGTTTTACGAGCCTCTTCTTCAATTTTTTTAATCTTATAATAGGCACCACGAAGTTTAAATGAGCGTACATGCTGTAAATCTTCGCGTTTAAAATAAATATTAGCTCCGTATTTCTCGGATAAATAGTCATTTTTTTGTAGCGGCGTGTGCACCACTACGTCTTTTAAGAAATGATGTGCAATCAAGATATTTTCTACTTGCACGGTTCTAGTGTCAGCAGCTTCCATAATATTCATCCTCCGTTATGCGTATAAAACATTTATCTATGATAGCACACTTTATAAGCTTTTTGTCATTAATTTTTAGTAAATTCTAAATTTTCGGTGTCTATTTAATGCAAAATAGATTTATTCGAGAATTTTTTGGAGAAATATAGGATGCACGCATTTCCTCATAACGGAAATGGTCCAGCATATACTAGAATACCTTAGGACAAGTAGGAGGGTATGTAATTGGAAATCATTCAAGGAATTCTATCTACATACATTCAATTTTTCAATTGGGAAATGTGGAAAGAAATTTTGACTGACCCTGTATCTTGGGGGTTAATATCAACACTTATTATAATAGAAGGTTTGCTTTCGGCTGATAACGCACTTGTATTAGCTGTGCTAGTGAAGCATTTGCCAACCAAGCAACGCAAACGAGCATTAATGTACGGAATGTTGGGAGCCTATTTTTTCCGATTTTTATTTATTGGGGTAGGCGTTTACTTGGTAGAATTCTGGTTTATTAAAGTGCTAGGAGCTCTGTATTTAGGTTGGCTATGTGTCGCTCATTTCTTACAGATAGGGGAAGCTGATAGTGCTAAGGAAATGAAAAAAACAGGGTTGATGGTTCGCATTTTTGGAACGTTTTGGGCAACCGTTATTTCTGTAGAACTGATGGATATTGCCTTTTCAATTGATGCGATTTTTGCAGCCTTTGCGATATCCAATCAAATTTGGATATTACTCATCGGGGGAGTACTAGGTATTTTAATGATGCGAACGATTGCAGGCTTATTTTTAGTCATTATTGAAAAAATACCAGAATTAGAGGCAACAGCATTTATTATAATTGGTATTATTGCACTGAAAATGCTAGCTAGCGTCATCGGTATTCACATTCCGCATTATATGTTTTTCGTTGTGCTAATTATTATATTTGCTATAACCTTCATGATTCATTTCTTAAAAAAAATGAGGACCGCTTAACATAAAAGCGGATCTGTTCTCCATTTAAAAAGAGGACAGATCCGCTTTATTGTCAGTAACAAAACGAAAACTTTTATTTTACATAATGATCAGGATTCACAATATAGAACTTTTCAATATTAAGCCAGCTTTCGCTCATTGGTTCACCGTCATCGATGCGTTTTTCTGTTTCTTGCATCATCCAAGCAGTTTGGGATGAGTGTGCTTGTAAGGCACTAATTTTATCTGCCTTCATTTCGCTTATATTGACGACAACATGTGGCTCCCCATTTTTTTCAATCGTATCATTTGCAAAGGCACAGCCCAATACTTGTGGACGAGCGGCTTTTGGCATACGACGAACAGCTTCTACTACTGCACGTGCTGTTGCCTCATGGTCAGGATGCACTGCAAAACCAGGTAAGAATGTAAAGATAAGAGAAGGCATTAACTCTTCAATTAAACCTTCAACAAGCTTTACCATTTTTTCATCGTCTTCAAATTCAATCGTTTTATCACGGAAACCAAGCATACGTAAATCTTGTATGCCCATAGCATCTGCTGCTGCAATAAGCTCCTTACGTCGAATTTCTGGTAAGGATTCACGTGTTGCAAAAGGTGGATTTCCTAAATTACGCCCCATTTCGCCTAAAGTTAAACAGGCATATGTAACAGGTGTATTCATTTTCTTCGTATAGTAGGCAATTGTTCCAGCAATTGAAAAAGCCTCATCATCTGGGTGAGGGTAAACAATTAAAATATGACGTTGTGGTTGTAAATTCAAAAAGTCGTCCCCCTTAATAAGCAAACGGCGTTTCGCTAATTTCAAGTGCAATCGCCAGTTTACCTGAGTAATCTAGTCCAGCCATTAATAAACGGCCGAGATCATCTAGTTCAAAATGTGTGATGCCTTGTGCATAAACCCAGCCATGTGCCATTTTCAAGCCAACACGATGGGGTGAATCATCTACCACTTTAGCAAGTTCATAGTTGATTTTAGCATTACGAATAAAAGCACCTGCATTAAAAAATTTTTCATCAAAGTGTGCTGCATAAGAACCGTTCGTCGTCTCAAGATGGATATAAACGTCTTTGTTGGCGAAAGAATTCAATAATTCCTGTAACGTCTTTACTTGTACCTCTTGCATCTTAACACTCCTCTCGATTATTTCTATTTAAGTATAGTCAAAAAAGATGACAAAGGGAAATTGAAAGGCTTTTGTTGTCAAAATAACAATAAATGCTGTTGGTAAAATACAGAAATTTCTTTATCTTAAGATAATTATATTTACTATTTGTATAGGGTTAATTACTTGAAAAAGTTATTCTAATGTATCAATATAGGACACATGAAACGGGTTTATATAAATTGTGTCGTTATAATTTGTATGCGGTTTCATAAATAAAATATGGGGAGATTGATACTATGATTTATGCAAATCCTAATACTCCGGGCGCAGTAGTAAATTTCAAAGAAAAATATGATAACTTTATCGGTGGCGAATGGGTTCCTCCAGTAAAAGGGCAATACTTTGAAAATAAAACACCTGTAACAGGTCAAGTTTTCACAAAAGCAGCTCGTTCAACAGTTGAAGATATTGAGCTTGCTCTTGATGCAGCACACGCAGCAAAAGATGCATGGGGGAAAACAAGCGCAACTGAGCGTGCATCTATTTTAAATAAAATCGCAGATCGTATTGAAGAAAACTTAGAAAAGATCGCTGTTGCAGAAACATGGGATAATGGTAAAGCGGTTCGCGAAACTTTAAACGCAGATATTCCTTTAGCAATTGATCACTTCCGCTATTTTGCAGGTGTCATCCGTGCACAAGAAGGGCGTACAACACAATTAGATAACGACACTGTTGCATACCACTTCCAAGAGCCACTAGGTGTAGTTGGCCAAATCATTCCTTGGAATTTCCCAATCTTAATGGCTGCTTGGAAAATTGCTCCTGCACTTGCAGCAGGTAACTGTATTGTGATGAAACCAGCTGAGCAAACGCCAGTTTCAT
Organism: Lysinibacillus sp. NPDC056959; assembly: GCF_042674095.1. NCBI lineage: Bacteria > Bacillati > Bacillota > Bacilli > Caryophanales > Bacillaceae > Lysinibacillus > Lysinibacillus sp. NPDC056959. Next base: position 72,573 of record NZ_JBHURE010000015.1, read on the forward strand.
TATTAGTGTTAATTGAAACAATTCAAGATATCCTACCAAAAGGCGTACTTAACATTGTAAACGGCTTTGGTGTTGAAGTTGGTAAACCACTTGCAACGAACAAACGAATTGCAAAAATTGCTTTTACTGGTTCAACAGCAGTTGGTCGCCAAATTATGCAATATGCAACTGAAAATATTATTCCTGTAACGTTAGAGCTAGGTGGTAAATCACCAAACGTATTCTTTGAGGACGTAATGGCTTCAGATGATGAATATTTAAATAAAGCAATTGAAGGCTTTGTGATGTTCGCATTAAATTCAGGTGAAATTTGTACTTGTCCTTCACGTGCACTTGTTCAAGAGTCCATTTACGATAAATTTATTGAACTAGCAATAGAACGCGTAAAAGCTATTAAAATTGGTAATCCATTAGATACCGAAGTCATGATGGGTGCTCAAGCTTCTAACGAACAAAAACAAAAAATCCTTTCTTACTTAAAACTTGGTAAAGAAGAAGGTGCTGAGTGCTTAATTGGTGGAGAAGAAAATATTCTTGAAGGCGATCTTGCAGGCGGTAACTACATTAAACCAACAGTATTCAAAGGTCATAATAAAATGCGAATCTTCCAAGAAGAAATCTTTGGTCCAGTGCTTGGCGTAACTACATTCAAAGATTTCGATGAAGCAATGGAAATTGCAAATGATACAGAATATGGTTTAGGTGCTGGTGTTTGGTCACGTTCTGGTGACATTGCATATCGTGCAGGCCGAGCTATTCAAGCTGGTCGTGTGTGGACAAACACTTATCATCAATATCCAGCAGGTGCTGCATTTGGTGGATTCAAACTTTCTGGTATCGGTCGTGAAAACCACGCAATGATGTTAGATCACTACCAACAAACTAAATGCCTTCTAGTGAGCTACAAAAAAGAAGCACAAGGATTTTTCTAATACCAGAGGATGAATAACAACATGGTAGAACGAGTTACTGCAACAAAAGAGGCTTTAAATTTGATAGAACTAATTAAGAGTCGGCATGGCGCTATCATGTTTTATCAATCTGGGGGTTGCTGTGATGGCTCTGCACCGATGTGTTATGTAGAAGGAGACTTTAAAATTGGAGAAAACGATATCTATCTTGGTAAAATAGGTGACGTTCCTTTTTACATTCATAGAGCGCAATATGAATATTTTAAGCATACGCAATTGATTATTCATGCGATTGAGGGAAGAGGTGCAAGTTTTTCTTTAGATAGTGTTGAAAATATGCATTTCATTACGAACTCTAGAGTATTCACAACAGAAGAGTATAAAGAAGTAATAAAGCTCTTTTAACTTCTTTCAGCGCATGTTTTGTGTAGCGACAGGTAAGGAAGTCTCCCATCTCTATAGATGGTGAGATGAATGCGGGTTTAAGTTACTATTTCAGCAGGTGTCCAAACACCTACACCTGTCGCTACGCTTTCGGTTTAATAGACATTTGCTGAAATAGAGGGTCTCAGTCTAAGAACGCCACGTCCTGTGGCATTATCGAAATGATCGACATCGTGTCAACCCTCCTACAGGCCTAAGCATAAAGCCGAATCCAGACGCAATTATGCCGAAGTATAATTGATGGCATCCTTTAATCTATGAAGATGTATCGAGCAATATTCTTGAAAAAAATATTGAAATATATCAATATAATAAAGGTGAAAGCAATTTTGTACAAAATGTGTCGTTTTGTATTGTATGAGGTTTCACAACTGAAAAGATACTGCGACCACGATTTCTTCTTGAATTGACGGATAAGAAGTGCATAGTGTTGAAGGGAATTAAAAACTAGGTAATAACGAAATCTATCTTGGTACAATAGATGACGTTCCTTTAACATTTTATGCATGGCCACGGCAAGGAAAGAAGACGGAAAGCTAATTATCATAGTATAGTAAATAGCCGCGATTCTCTTTTATGACGGAGAATCGCGGCTTTTTATAATGTTTGGTTTTTGGGAGTATGTATTTGTTAATATCGGTTGAGTTTTCGTTCAATGGAATCTAGACGATTGTTGAGATGTTGTAGATGCTTGTGCATGTTTCTAAACTGTAAATTTTGATTTTGTGCGTTTGAGGTTCTTGTTTGTTCCAGTTGCTCTTCCTCTTGCAATGCTAAAATGGTGGAGAGGGTTGCTAATGAATATCCTATTGTTAAAATCATTGAAGATATCACTTCTACTTTGGTAGACGTTATATCTCCAGCTAGAATACCTGTGCCTTCACCTAGGAGACCGGCTTCTTGACCACCTAGATTAGTTGGATCAACATTTATGTTTTGTTGTTTACGTCTTTTCATTTTTCTCCCTCCCATATACAGCTAATATATGGTATAGGAAGAAGTAGCGTATCTTGTCCTGAGCTTTTTACATTTGAGTAATAATTCCCTAGGTTCTAAGTTTAAATTTCTTAATTTTCCGTCAATTTATTTGATTTTTATGGAAAAATAGAGCAATATAGTAAAAATAAACAGTCGTTTTTAGGGGGGATAGATGTGAATAAAGACTTTAAATATTGTAAAGAATCAAGAGTCATGCGTACAAGTCGGGTTTTTCCGAATGATATTAACAATCATAATACACTGTTTGGTGGTCGATTAATGAGTGATATCGATCAAGTAGCTTCAATTTCTGCTGCGAAGCATAGTCGTAGAGATTGTGTAACAGCCTCAACGGATTCAGTAGACTTCTTGCATCCAATACGCCAAACTGATTCTGTATATTTCGAATCATATGTATCGTGGACAGGAACATCTTCAATGGAGGTTTTCGTAAAGGTTATTTCTGAGAATTTGAAAACGGGTGAACGAAAGGTAGCGGCTACAGCATTATTAACCTTTGTTGCATTAGATGAAAATAATAAACCAACTCCAGTTCCATCTGTCATTCCGGAAACAGTAGAGGAGACAAAGCTACATGAAACCGCAGCTGTACGAGCAAAAGCGCGTGCAGAGCGTAAAAAGGAAAGTAAGGCTTTGGCCAAATTCATTTCGATGAACAATCCATGGGATTAACGGCTTTAAATGATGGGGAACCACTATATGTAAAAGAGGCATCTGATATTCAGATGCCTCTTTCGTCATTAAATTTCAGTCACCGTTACTTGTGGTGCGCCAAAATGAGATTTAGCACCGTGCATAACTGGTCCTACATAGTCATTTAATGCCCAACCGTGAGCGATTGCAGCTGAAACAAATTCTTTTGCTTCAATTACAGCCTCTTTTACTGAAAGACCGTTTGCCAAGTTTGCTGTTACTGAAGCAGCAAATGTACAGCCAGCCCCGTGGTTATAAGTAGAAGCAACTTTTTCAGATTCTAATAAGTAAAATTTTTCACCGTCGAAAAACAAGTCAGTCGCTTTTTCAGTAGCTAGCGCTTTTCCACCTTTAATGACAACAGCTTTAGCACCAAGCTCGTGGATTTTACGAGCAGTTGTTTTCATTTCCGCGATTGTTTTCGGTGTTCCAGTCCCAGCTAATTGTCCAGCCTCAAACAGGTTAGGTATTGTAACTGCAGCTAATGGTAAAAGATGTTGAATCATTGCATCTGTGTTACCAGGGTTCAATACTTCATCTTCTCCTTTACATACCATTACAGGGTCAATAACAACATTTGTGGTACCAGATTTCGCAATAGCCTCACCTGCAATACGAATAATCTCTTCCGTTGACAGCATACCAGTTTTTATTGCGTCAATGCCTGTTGACAGAGCCGTATCGATTTGTTTTTGCAAAAGCTCTGTCGGTAATGGCGTTACGTTATGAGTCCAACCGTTTGGATCCATTGTTACGACAACCGTTAATGCCACCATGCCGTATGTGCCGTGCTCTTGAAATGTTTTAAGGTCGGCTTGCATACCTGCGCCACCTGATGTATCTGAACCAGCAATCGTTAAAGTTTTTTTAAGAACCATGTGGAAGATCTCCTTTATAGATGGAATTTTTAAAATTATCATCTAGTATAGTCTTATCCTGGTTGTATAAAAATAGTCAGTATTATATATTTTTATAAGGTCAGTTTAACTTCTATCAGTAGAAATCTCCCCTATATATAGGAAAGGAGTTCATATAGGGTGTTAGCCTAACATCATCGCATCCACCCATAACTGACCTGCAAGAAGCAATACGGTCCTTATGAAGGCCTAAACTAAAAGCTGATTTTGGACTTAATGATGCCAATGTATAATTGAATTGAAGCTTGAATTCGACATTATTTTTTTGTACCGTTGTAAGAAGAGAAAGGGGCTTATATTAAGATGAAACAAGCATTCCCGAATGATTGGCAAGCAATACTTGCAGAAGAGATAGAAAAAACATACTTTACAAAGCTCTGTCAATTTGTAGAACATGAGTATTCAACACAAGCAATTTATCCACCGATGAATGATATCATGAATGCATTTTATACAACAGCTTATCAAGATGTGAAGGTCGTAATTTTAGGTCAGGATCCTTATCATGGACCAAACCAAGCACATGGCTTAAGCTTTTCGGTCATGCCAGGAATCTCACATCCACCAAGCTTACGAAATATGCTAAAAGAGTTACAGGATGATCTTGGATGTCCAATCCCTTCAGACGGAACATTAACAAAATGGGCACAACAAGGTGTAATGTTATTAAATACTGTATTAACTGTTCGAGAAGGCGAAGCGAATTCCCATAAAGAACAAGGCTGGGAGCAATTCACTGATGCTGTCATCGATAAATTAGCATCTAGAGATAAACCCGTTATTTTTGTACTTTGGGGTAGACCAGCACAACGAAAAAAACAATTAATTGGTCAATACTCAACGCAACATATTATTTTAGAAGCGCCTCATCCAAGCCCACTAAGTGCTTATCGAGGGTTTTTTGGCAGTAAACCATACTCGAAAATCAATGCACAGCTAGAGGAATGGGGAGAGCAACCGATTAATTGGTTCCTAGCTTAGTGTTCTTTATCTTCATTAAGTAAATGTTTGTGTAGCGACAGCAACAAATGTTTTCTGTGCGAAAGCGAAGCGGCTCGCCAAAGCGAAATTGAAGCGCTTATCGTTTCGTGTTACATTTAATAATAGAAGAAAGTGGGGGACAATGATGAAGGTGAATTGTTTCAAATGTCAATATTTTAAAGTAACATGGGACCCGCAAACTCCACGGGCTTGTGCAGCGTATGGCTTTAAAACAAAGCAAATACCATCCGTTGTCGTTAAACAATCCTCTGGCACAGACTGTCTGAAATTTATGCCAAAAGCAGAAAGTGGGGGAATGCAATGATTCCTTATCAAGCCGTTATTCAACAACTTGAAAAACAATTATCCGGTGTCAAAAATACTGGAGACGAACAACAAATTCGTGAAGCCTTAACAGCAATCCGAGCATTATGCGATGTGGTATTAGACACATCTGACGGCATTTCTAAAGCGCAGTCAAAACATTTGCCACAAATGCTAGTGTCAGAGCCGAAGCAACCAAGTTTATATACAGCAAAAATTGAAGAAGAAGACGGAGCAAATGGCGATTCAATTTTTGACTTTTAATCATGATTAAAGGTAGGGAAATGATATGAAAAAATTTATCGTGACAGGTGCACTTCATGGCTTTTTAGCAGTGGCACTAGGTGCATTCGGTGCACATGCTTTAAAAGAAGTTCTAGACGATTATAGTCGTGGGATTTGGGAAACAGCTGTGCAGTACCAGATGTTTCAAGCTACGGCAATCCTCGTCATTGGACTATTGATGAGCTCTAAAATACTAGGTGAGGTCAAGCAGTTAAATTTAGCGGGAATCTTTTTCAACCTAGGGATTGTCTTCTTTTCGGGAAGCTTATATGTACTGGCAATCAGCGGCGTTAAAGTTCTAGGCGCCATCACACCAATTGGTGGTGTTCTATTTTTAACTGGCTGGGTTCTAATTATAGTAGCTGCGCTTAAACATGCTCGATAAAAATAAGACTACAAACTTACTCCCTCACACTATGTGTGAGGGAGTTTTTGTTTTTTTATGGATAACTACTAGTAATGAATCAAGAGAATTTTTCTTCCGGATCAACAATATAATTACTATAGAATGGTAGTTTTAATTCCTATTGTTTTTGTAAGGATTTATAGTACACTATAATTATCAAATAAGTTCGACAAATAAAAAGTGAGGTTTTGTGATATGGAGAAGCTTTTTACTTTACTAGATAATAACTATGATGAAATGGTAGCGATTCGTCGTCATCTACATGAATATCCGGAATTATCCTTTGAGGAAGTGGAAACACCAGCGTATGTAGCGGCTTTTCATCGAGCGTTAGGACATGAGGTTCGTGAGCATGTAGGTGGACGGGGTGTTGTTGCAACTTTACGTGGGGGGAAGCCAGGTAAAAAAGTAGCATTACGCGCTGATTTTGATGCATTAGCCATTCAGGAGGAAAATGACGTTCCTTATAAGTCAAAAGTAGATGGTAAAATGCATGCATGTGGACATGATGGTCATACTGCGACATTACTAGTACTTGCTAAAGTGCTTCATGCATTGAAAGATGATATTGCGGGCAATGTAGTTTTCATTCATCAGCATGCAGAAGAAATGGCGCCAGGTGGAGCAAAACCTATGATTGAAGATGGCTGCCTAGAAGGAGTAGACGTTATTTTCGGTACACATTTATGGGCACCAACGCCATTAGGCGATATATTGGTGAGAGATGGGGCAATTATGGCTGCCGCGGATAAAGTGGAAATTACGATTCAAGGTAAAGGTGGTCACGGTGCGGAGCCTCATCATTCTATTGATGCAGTTACTCTTGCGTCACAGTTTGTAGTTAATGCACAGCAGATTATATCTCGACGTATCGATCCATTAAAATCAGCCGTCTTAACAATTGGTCATTTTGAGGCCATTAATCCTTTTAATGTGATTGCAGAGCGAGTAGTGTTAGCTGGAACAGTCCGAACTTTTGAGGAGCCGGTACGCAAACAAATGGAGCAAGAGCTTGAGGCCGTTTTAAATGCTACTTGTTTAGCCTTTGGTGCAAGCTATAATTATCGTTATACGAGGGGCTATCCACCTGTTTACAACCATGTGAAAGAAACAGAATTTGTTGCACAACTTGCGGTAGATATACCAGGAGTAGAAAATATTATAACGTGCCCACCATTTATGATTGGTGAGGATTTTGGGTATTATTTAGAAAATGTACCAGGTACATTTTTCTTCACGGGTGCTAAAAAGCCAGAATGGGAAGTGGCATATCCTCATCATCATGCACGCTTTGATTTTGATGAACGTGCAATGTTGATTGCTGCCAAAACTTTAGGGAAAGCAACATTGCAATTTTTACATGAATAGTTAGCTCCATTAAATAAAAATTAGCATGCTAGGAAGTATCCTACCATGCTAATTTTTATTTAATGGTAAATGCCCACGTAGATTCCTCATTCCATACGAAAAACATTTGCGGGCAATCAAAAACATGAGACCTAATTGGGAGTCACAACGAAACTGTATTGCAACGAAGTATGAGCAAGAAGTAGCGAAGGAGCACCCCTTTGCTCGGTCCTCCTTGCTATTGAGGAGTGGAATTTAGAAAATACGAACTTATGAATAGCTCATTTCAATTATGGAGTTTGGTCAAAGTATGCCATTTCCTCATCATATTCAGCAAAATCAAAGTAAATCATTGGGAATAGGAAACGATGATTCGATTTGAGTTCACGTAAAATAACATGATCTCTACCAGCAGCTTCTACAACGCCTCGCACTACTTTCGTGTTTTTCCCTGGCTCAATCGCATGCTCGAAGGAAAAATGGAAAGTACCAGGTTTTCCACGATTTAAACGAAAAATATTTTCAATATACGATTGCTCCCGTCCAGGTTGGCGTGCTCCGGGAAGTACTTGTGGAGGCACTTGAGGCATTTGTTGTTGTTGCGTTGTCGGTGTCCAATAATAAGGCATCATAAGTTATCAACCTTCTTTCTTTTAGATTTGAGGACAATCTTCTTCGGTTGGCGAGAAGAAGCAATGCGCTTTGAATCTTCCCGTGTTCCACTGACCATACCATTGTGCTGGACAATCTCCCTCAGGTCTGAAAAACCATAGTGAACGTGTTGCTGGATGGAATCTTTCACCTTGAATAACTCTCCTTGCTAATCGAAGGTCTTGATCACGTGCTCGCTGATAAAAGTAGCCTTTTAGTGTCGCTTCAAAGCCCCCTGGACGCTGATATACCATTTGTTCAATTGTACGAACATCCGTAAAATCTAAACAATCTGCTCGTACACGATTGACGCCAACATTGCCGACCATCAGCATACCTTGGTTCCCTTCACCCTCTGCCTCGGCACGCATAAGCCTTGCTAGCATGGCTGTTTGTGCATCATTCGTTTTGATAACAGCGATTTTTACTCCTCCTCGCAGACAGTATATGCATGATGGTATCGTAGACATGTTCAATTTCGATGAAAGAAATTCACAGTTTAAAATGGCTAAGCATATATTAATAATGACGAGTCGTATGTAAAAGAGGCGAAAAAATTTTTTATTCATGACTATAACGTGGAGTTGAATCGCACAGGCCGTGTGTGTTTATCCTTCATTTCTCTACTACGTTAGTTCCAGAAATGAAGCTAACCCCCAAGGAATCTACCAGCTATTAAATGGCATGCTTTTCAACTTTGGTGTTACGCGTATAAAAATGGGTGAAAAGAGAATAGAAACTATATCGGGGAACGTGAGATGGGCATTGCATGTGTATTGAATACATGTGAGGTGACAGGGTATGGAGATTGGTGTTTGGGTAGGTATTTTTTTGAGTGCTGTGCTGGCATTTTTAGTGGGGAGTTTTTACGGACAGCCACTCCATTGGTATCTCTTTATACTAATAATCGTAGTCGGATTTTTCATCAATACGATTATATTAATTTTGAAAGTTAAAGATGAAAGGTCTTGAAGCGCAGCACGGTCATATGAAAATAAGAAAGTGTCGTCCATTACGATGACACTTTCTTATTTTTTTAATGGAGTAAATGGAATCTGATGTTTTGCAAGTATATTAAATATAAACGGTGACATACTAAAGTTGAAAATTATTTTTTTGCTTTCATGAAGGAGTGTTATAATGCATACTTTTGGTACGTTTGTAGCAATTATCATAAGTGCATTCATCGCCGTTGGGATAGCAGAGTACTATCAGCAACCGTATAATTGGTATTTAGTTTTCCTAATGATTCTAGCTGGTTTTTTTATTCATACAATTATTTTAATATTGGAATCAGAGAACAGCGAAGAAAGCGAATATTAAAAAATGCGAGTCCGATTGGTGGACTCGCATTTTTATATTTAATTAAACAGTTAAGAATTTCACAAGTTTTTCTTGATCAAGAAGGTTACCAACGAAGAATGCGCCAAACTCACCGTAGCGAGCTGAAACTTCATCAAAACGCATTTCATATACTAATTTTTTGAATTGTAGTACGTCATCTGCGAATAGAGTTACGCCCCATTCGTGATCGTCGAAGCCAACAGAACCAGTAATGATTTGTTTTACTTTACCAGCATAGCCACGACCAATCATACCGTGAGAACGCATTAGCGATTTGCGTTCATCCATTGAAAGCATGTACCAGTTGTCATTGCCTTGACGACGCTTATCCATTGGATAGAAGCATACATGCTTAGCGCGTGGAAGTTCAGGATATAGACGAGCACGCACATGTGGATTTTGGTAAGGATCTTCGTCTGAATCACCTGCTAAATAGTTAGAAAGTTCTACAACAGATACATATGAATATGTAGGAATTGTAAAATCAGCGATCGCTAATTTATTGAATTCAGCTTCAAGCTCTTGTAGTTCTTCCATTGTTTCACGTAAAGTCATAATCATAAAGTCAGCTTTTTGACCAACGATTGCGTAAAATGCATGGGCACCTGTTTTAGCGATATCAGCTTCGTTTAATTTTTCTAAATATGCAATGAATTCTTCTACTGCTGCTTGGCGTTCTTCAGCAGAAACTAGTTTCCATGAAGCCCAATCGATTGAGCGGAAATCATGTAAAGCGTACCAACCATCTAAAGTAATAGCTGCTTCATTCATTATTAAAAACACTCCTTTATAAGTGAATATCATTCGAAATTTAGTTTATCATAGTTTGTACAAAATCCCTAAGTTCATGATTGCATTTCACGAATTTGACACCTTCCATAGATAATGTATTCTAAAGAGAAGAGATGTAAATAGAGGAGCTCCAATCATGAAAAGTATTTTACAACAGCCGATTTGGCGTTTTTACGATCAATCCATTAGCGCGAAGCAAAGATCGCCGCTTGAATCCTTTGCAACAGACGATACTTTATGTCAGCTAGTTGGGCAATTAGCCTCTCCGCCAACTATTCGTACATGGGTACATGATGCATCTGTTGTGCTTGGTATTCAGGATCACCGTTTACCATATGTGCAGCAGGGCATGGATTTGCTTAAAGCACAAGGCTATCAACCTATTGTACGCAATTCAGGCGGATTAGCAGTTGTGCTGGATGAAGGTGTACTGAATATTTCAATTGTATTATCTGAACAAACGGAAGCGCTAAGTATTAATGATGGCTATGATGTAATGGTAGCTTTAGTAAAAAGCTTGTTCCCTGAAGTAGCAGATCAAATTGAAGCCTATGAAATTGTAGGCTCCTATTGTCCAGGTTCCTATGATTTAAGTATTAAAGGAAAGAAATTTGCTGGTATTTCTCAGAGACGTTTACGTCAAGGTGTAGCAGTGCAAATTTATTTATGTGTTGAAGGAAGCGGTTCAGATCGAGCTGCACTCATTCGTGACTTTTATGAGGAAAGTCTAAAAGGAGAGGAAACGAAATTTACGTATCCTAATATTGACCCTGATGTGATGGCGTCATTATCTGAACTAATGGACGTATCATTAACAGTGGAAGCCGTTGTTATTCGTTTACAGCAACTTCTTAACAATATGGCAGAAGAAATTCGAGTTGAATCTTTTCATGATGAAGAAATAACGCTATATGCGTTTTATTTACAACGTATTTTAGAACGAAATACGAAAATGCTTGAACCGAAGTGATGAAGCGAAAGCCTTGAGCGGATGTCAATGAGAGATCGTTGCAAAAAAAAGCGATGCTGCTAAATAAGCGCATCGCCATTTTCTTGTGTATAAGGGCTACTTACAACAAGATTTCCGTTTTTCTCCATTTTGAAAACAGGTGCAATTCGTTCGTCCTCTTCATCTAGTGTAACTAGTCGTCTAGCACGGTTCATAATTTGTACAAATTGCTCGTAATCTTTTCGAATAGCTCTATTTTCTTCTTCTAGCTGTGTAATGGTTTTCTCTAGTTTTTTATTTTTCTCAGATGTTACGTGTACTAGTTGTCTCCATTTTGTAGACTCATTACCTATTTCACCAGAGTGCTGTAAACGTAATAAATAGGCTATGACAATATCAAGATTTAATGCAGATAGAGGAATTGATTTACCCTCTGCGGCAGTACTATTAACTGTAAACATACTAGAAGCACGGCGTCTTGCCGGAGCTCCCAACACTCGCATTCTTTCTTTTCTTTCTTTTTTTGCTTCTGATAATTGTTCCTCGTATTCTTTACGAACAACAGCATTCCAACGAAAACCACATGCAGCAGCAGTACGATTCAAAGCATCACCAGCTTCTTCAAAGGCATTTAACTGTGTACTACCTTCCGTCACATGGCGAATAACCGCCTCTGCTAACAATTCATCGTTTTCTTCTAACCAAGCATCTTGTCTAACTTTACTCATATTAAAATCCTCCCACCTTTATTTGGAACTTTTTATTTACAACTAGCATGACCAATCTTTTAACCTTTTATTCATCCATGTGGAAGGAATTATGCTTGAATACAAGGGGAATAATGCGATACAATACCCGTTGTAGGTTTGTACGTATGCTACATACTTAAATATGTGAAAGTCATACGTTCAATAGAAACGGATTTTTGAATCAATTATGCCTTGGCATAATTGCGTCCGGAATCGGCTTTGTGCTTAGTCCTGCAGATGTTTTTTGTGCGAAAGCGCAGTGCTAACGTAGCGTCAGCAACACGAGGGCCGACACGATGTCGGTCATTTCGGTAATGCCACAGTTCGTGGCGTTTTTACCGATGCAGGTCAGTTAGCCGTTATCGCATGGATGCGATGTCTTTAGGCTAACATCCCCTAAGAACTCCATTCTGATTCCGTGACATCCGCCGGAGGCTTTAACTTCTTTCAGCGGATGGTTTGAGACCCGCTGAAAAGTGATTTAAAACCGCAATTATTTCACCACCTATGAGGTGGGAGACTTTCAGCTGAAAGAAGTTACAAAAATAATATATAGAAAGGGTTGTTGACAAAATGGCAAACGAATTTAAAGTTTGCGATGAATGTCAGGCCGTTAACTTAAAAACGTTAATTCCAAAATTAAAGGAAATCGATCCTGATGCAACCATCGAAATTGGCTGTCATTCTTACTGTGGCCCGGGACGTAAAAAAACATTTACCTTTGTAAATAGCCGTCCTGTTGCTGCATTAACGGAAGAAGAACTAATGGAAAAGGTTTTAGCAAAGTTAAAGAAATAGGTAAAACAAAAAGCTATCTTCGCTAGTCTAGTTGAAGATAGTTTTTGTTTGGATTTTTATTGTCGATGGATAGAATCGATGAATTGACGGAAGGAAGAGTTAGAGCGACGGAAAGAAGAGTCGAAGTGACGGAAAGAAGAGTCAGAGAGACGGAAAGCCATGAAGGCGACGGATAGAACCAGCAAAGCGACGGAAGGTACATGTTCACATCGCCTCATCTTTTGGAAATTAGGTCGATAGAAACCTAAAATAAGACGAGAATACAGTGAGTTAGGTTGATAGTCTCTATAATTAAAAGGCAATATGTATGCTAGTCCTGTATTTATCGCATATAATAGAACTAATAGGAAACGGGGGTGCTGTACAATTGACACATTATGCAAAAGCTAAATTACAAGAGGAAAAAGTATTCAAGGATCCAGTGCATCGTTATGTGCATGTACGGGATCAAGTGATTTGGGATCTAGTTGGTACGAAAGAATTTCAGCGACTACGTCGAATTCGCCAGCTCGGTACAACATTTTTAGTATTCCACGGTGCAGAGCATAGTCGCTTTAGTCACTCACTTGGCGTTTACGAAATTGTACGCCGCATAGTAGATGATATATTTGCAGGTCGTCCGGAATGGGATGAGGATGAACGCCTTCTAGTGCTTTGTGCAGCCCTTTTACACGATTTAGGGCATGGGCCATTTTCACATGCCTTTGAAAATGTTTTTGAGCTTGATCATGAATTTTATACAAGACAAATTTTGCTCGGTGATACAGAAGTGAATGCCGTATTAAAAAAAGTCTCGGCTGACTTCCCGGAGAAAGTATCACAGGTCATTGAAAAAACATATCCGAATAAGCAGGTCGTTAGTTTAATATCGAGTCAAATCGACGCTGATCGTATGGATTACCTACAGCGTGATGCTTATTTCACAGGCGTAAGCTACGGTCACTTTGATATGGAGCGTATATTAAGAGTAATGCGTCCACGGAAAAATCAGGTCGTTATCAAGGCAACGGGAATGCATGCGGTAGAGGACTATATAATGAGCCGCTATCAAATGTACTTACAAATTTATTTCCACCCAGTATCTCGAAGTGCAGAGGTCGTATTGAATAATATTCTAAAAAGAGCTAAGCAACTAAGCTTGGCTGGCTATAAATTTAAGCACGAGCCTACACACTTTTTAGCATTTTTCCGCAACTCCATTACGCTAGATGACTATCTTGCATTAGATGAGAGTATTCTTTTTACATATTTTCAACTTTGGATGCAAGAAGAAGATGCTATATTAAGTGACTTAAGCCGCCGCTTTGTTAACCGAAAGCTATTTCAGTACATCGATTTAGATCCAGGAGTAGAGTTAGATAAATATCAAAAACTACAAGAGCTCTTCAAGCAAGCTGATTTAAATCCAGATTATTATCTTGTCCACGATACGACAGCAGATTTACCTTATGACTTTTATCGACCAGGAGAAGAGGAAGTCCGTGTTCCTATTTTTTTAGAAATGAAAAATGGAGAGCTACGAGAGCTATCACGTGAATCTATTATTGTTGATTCTATTTCTGGTCGTATGAAACGAGATCATAAAGTATATTTCCCACTAGATTTCTTAGAGGACAACAGTGCCCATCCCGTTGTGAAGAAACAAATATTAGCCTTGATTCAAGGGCAGGGAAAAAAATAATTAAAAAATTTTTTTGTATAAAAATGTGTATATTAAATAAAGTGGAATAAATAGTATTCCAACATACCAATAGTGAAAAACAGCGAAAGTACTCTATTTGAGTTATTTTCGCTGTTTTTTTGTCATTGTATAAAGATGAAAAAAGTGGAAACTATATAGAAGTTTTTAGAATTTTATAAATAGAAAGTCCGAGAATGTTTAGAAATTGTTTAGTATACTCTTTTATAATGAGACTTAAACCCTAGTGGGGGTGAGACCTATTAATAAAGGTATCACCAAAGTACTATGGATATATTCTAATTGTACATCGCACATACATAAGTCATCGTAAGTGCCTATTCGTGAGTACTTATTCGAGTGTATTCATATAGACGACCATTGAATAGAAGGTAAGAGGGACGAACCTATTGTTTGCGGCATACTTTTCGACATGACGAAAAGGTGCAACGTCGTCAGCAAACACCAACAGGTAACTCTCTGAACTTAGAAAAGGAGAGAAACATGCAAAAATTTAAAAAACTAAACATAGCAGTAATCTTAATGCTACTTGTATTCCAAACAGTCCTTTCACCGATTTCGGTGTTTGCTGTAGAGGGAGCACAATCATTAGCACATTCAGTGAAATCAGGAGAAGCGGGTACTAGTGATAACACGGGCGTAGGTGAATCACCTCAAACCTTAACTGAACCTGAAAAAGGTGATGCTTCTATTACTAGTACCACGGGAGTAGGTGAACTACCTGAAACCTCAACTGAACCTGAAAAAGGCGATGGTCTTATTACTGGTTCCGAGGGGGTAGGTGAACTACCTGAAACCTCAACTGAACATGAAAAAGGTGTTGGTACTATTACTGGTTCTAATGGTGTAGGTGAACTACCTGAAACACAAACTGAACCTGAAAAAGGTGTTGTTAGTGATGAAGGAGGAAATCCAAAAGAAGATAAGGATGATGAAACTACACCACCATCGTATGACCCAATTATGTCTGTTGATGTAATTAAAAATGTTGAGTTTACTGTGGATAAACAAAAGGTAAGTTCAAATGAAAGTATTAATGTTACTAACGGACAATCTGCAGAGTTTAAATTTCATTTAGAACTAGCGGCGGGACATAACTATGGTCCAGGCACAACATTAACGTACACTTTACCAGCTATTTTTGAAAATATCACATTCCCGAATGGAACGGCTTATGGTGAGGTAGGTACAATTTCAAAAACTGGAAATGAGATCGTCATTACATTTAACGATGAGTTAAGAGATGAATTCGGAACGGGTGTTGCCCTTGAGCCAGGTGCGTACTTTAGCGTACAAGCAAACTTTGCAAGCGGTAATACGGAATGGGAAGAAACAATTAATTTACCTGGCACTGAAAACATCAAGTTGAATTTTCAACCTAAAACGAATAACGGTAAACCTGTGTCCAAATCAGGTGTAGCAGATAATCACGCACAAAACAGTAAGTTTATTGACTGGACAGTAGAGGTTAATACAGATTTACGAGTTAATGAAGCATCAGGCACAACAAATTTTGTTGATACACTAGAAGGAGCGCATACATTTAGACAAGATTCTGTAAAAATTACAAAGTTAAATGTATCACCTAATGGCGCAACAACAGTCTCTAAAGACCCTGTCAATGTGACTCCAACCTTCGATGACAACAAAATGACAATTGCATTGCCGAATGAAAAGCATACGGCTTACCTCATTACGTATCAAACAGAAGTTGGTGACCCAGGTAACGTTAAAAGTGCTATCTTTAAAAATGAGGCAGCTTATAATGGGAAATCCACTACTTCACCAGTAAACGTGAATTTTGGTGATCCATTAGCAAAAACGCATACAGGTCCTACTGCTACTGATTTAGCAACATATTGGACAATTAATTACAACTTCAATAACCGCAATATATCTCAGGAAAACGCTGTACTAACGGATATCTGGAGCGATACTCAAGAATTAGTTGGAGAGGTGGCAGTATTTGAGGCAGGTGGGACTCCTGCCACTATTTCTTACGAAGTTAAGAAGGAAGATGGACATAGCTTTAAATTAATATTTAATGCTCCCGTAACAAAACCATATGTTATCAAATATGCAACAAAGCCAAAAGAGGGTGTGTATCCAACAGATAGTTTCACGGTAAAAAATGAAGTAACACGCAAAGATATGTCAATACCGGTAGAAGATAATTCTTATTATTATAAAGAATATTTATTACTAAACAAATATGCAAATGGTATTGACTATCAAAATAAAACGATGTCATGGAAGATTGTGGCGAACCAAGCTGGTTATAATTTAGCTGCTGGTACGAAGTTTGTTGATACTTTTACAGATAAAAATCTATCTTTAATAGTGAATACTTTAGAAGTAAAAGTAGGTAATACAAAATTAAAAGATGAAGATTACGAGTTAAGTACTAACAATGAAACTGGATTTACAATTACTTTAAACAAAGCAATAAATGAACCTATCGAGATTACGTATGATACAGAGTACGATATTCGACATGTTGGAACAAATACAATTGAATATCATAATAATGTAACAATGACAAATGAAAATTTACCAAAATCTCCATCTGCTTCGGCTGAGCAAGAGATTCGAACTGAACAAAAAACAAATGGAAAAAAAGAAGGTCATTATAATTACAAAACTAAAACCTTCTCCTGGGATGTTGAATTTAACTTTAACTACAATACTTTAAAAAATGCTGTATTTGAGGATAAATTACCAGATACACAAATAGTTCGAAATATTGTAGTGCAAAAAGGTGAACTAAATGCAAGTGGTGATTTCGAACCGACAGGAGAACCATTAGGAATTAAAAACTCTTCAGGTAAAGCGAACGAAATTAAGCTTGTATTAGGGAATATTGATCGTCCTTATAAAGTGACGTATGAATCAGTAGATGCAGATGGCATTTTCCCTCATGGTAACCCAGTAAGTATTACAAATACAGCTACATTAACAAGCGATGAAGGTGAGAATGCATCGTGGTCAAAAACAGTTAATGTAAATCATACAGACAAAATTTTAAACAAAATGGGTCTTCAAGCTGATCGTGGTTCTGCAGTAGCTAAGTGGAATTTTGAGTTTAACTACGCACAATCCAAATTAGACAATGTAGTCATTACCGACACAGTAGGTAAGGATGCTGAAGGTAACCCAGAACAATTGATTTTAGAAGATACATTTAAAGTATATAAAGTTGCATTGTCTGGAACAACTCCAAGTAATCCAGCTGAAGAGAAGACACTTGTAGATC
The DNA here is from genome assembly GCF_042674095.1 of Lysinibacillus sp. NPDC056959. Classification (NCBI taxonomy): domain Bacteria; kingdom Bacillati; phylum Bacillota; class Bacilli; order Caryophanales; family Bacillaceae; genus Lysinibacillus; species Lysinibacillus sp. NPDC056959. Next base: position 90,115 of record NZ_JBHURE010000015.1, read on the forward strand.
CAAGTGAGTATACATTAAATGTAGATATGAAAAATGGTACATTCACTCTTAATTTAGGTAATGTGACTGAAGGATACTATATAGAATACGAAACAGTATTTACAGGTGAATCAGGCTCTGATGCTGAAAATGAAGTAGAAGTAAGCTATCAAGGTGGCAGTCAAACAAGTGGAAAAGATAGCTGGTCAATTGCTGATTTTAAGTATGGTAACCAAGCATCAACAGTTAAAGTACCATTTGTCATTTTAAAAACGAATGCTGCAACAGGCGAAGTAATGAAAGATGTTGAGTTTACTTTATACAGCCAATACACAGGAAATAAACCATTAATTAGTGCTAAAACAGATGAAGACGGTGTGTTAGACTTCGGATTAAAATTAGCTGAGGGTAAATATACATTAAAAGAAACAAAAGTTGATGGTTTTGAAAATCCGGACGTAATCTTTACATTAAATCGAGATAAAGAAGCAATATCAGGTCCTTTTGAGGGTAAACAAATTGTTGAAATCGCCAACATACCAGAGAGCCCATTGAAATGTTCACTGTTTGAATTAACAGTATACGATATTGACGGTAAATTAGTGGATGGAACAGTAACATTAGTAAGCAAAGCGACGGGATTATCAGAAAATCATATTGTTGAAAAAGGTAAAGTTACTTTTACTCCAGACCAAGTTAAAGCAGGTCAGTACGATGTTATTTATAATGGTGAGACGTTAAAAACGATTACTGTAGAGTACAGTGAAAACTGTAACGCGAGTATTCAACCAGCACCTAAGTGCGAGAACTTCACAATCGTAGTTAAAGATATAGACGGAAACATCCGTACAAATATTAAAGAGTTAACATTAAAATCAGGTACTACAGAAGTAAAGGCATCAACTGATGCATCAGGTAAGTTTATTTTTGAATCAAACAAAACTAATTCTGATAATGGCGTGAAGCCAGGTGAATATAATGTATACGAAGGTAACCAATTCTTGGGGACAGTAACTTTAACGTATACAAAAGACTGTGGGCATGAATTTATTGTTGAACAGGCACCAAAATGCGAAGAGTTTAAATTAACTGTAAAAGATGTTGATGGCAATAATATAACTGACGATACTTCAAAAATCGTTGTTAAAGATGCTAACAAAAATGAAATTATTAGCACAACAACTACGACAGGTGTTATTGAATTAACTGATTTAGAACCAGGTGTTTACACAGTTGAAGTAAATGGTGAAGAAATTGGTACTTTCGAAACAAATATCGAATGTGAAAAAACGGTTCAACCAGCACCAAAATGTGAGCTATTCACATTAATGGTGAAGGATGAAAATGGCAATCCACGCCCTAATGTTAGCAATATCACAATTAAAGATAAAGCAACAGGAGCAATTATTGCTACAGGCAAAACGACAAATGAATTAGGTCAAATTACGATTCAATCTAAAGACATTCCTTCAGGTGAATATAGTGTATATCAAGGTGATCTATTCATTGGTCAAATAACAGTTAAATATTCAGTTAAATGTGAAGCAGAAGTATCAGCAGCACCTGCTTGTCCTTCATTTATATTAACAGTACTAACTGAACTTGGAACGCCTAATGTGAATGCAAAGATAACAATAAAAGATGCTAAAGGTAATATCGTTAAAGGTGAGGACGGTAGTGAAGTTTTCACAACTAGTATTGCAGGAACGGTTCTATTACCAAACAAAACTATTAAACAAGGTACGTACAATGTATATGAGGGAAGTAGTTTAATTGGCTCATTTACTGTAAAAGATACATGCGCTGCAACCGTGCAACCTAAATCAACAGGCGGAGGCGGCGATGGTGGCTGGACGCCTAACCCAGGTCCAGATCCAGATCCAAATCCAGAAAAGCCAGTTGATCCAGGAAAACCAGTTGACCCAGATCCAGATCCAGGAAAACCAGTTGATCCAGGGAAACCAGTTGACCCAGATCCGGATCCAGAAAAGCCGGTTGATCCAGAAAAACCAACAAAACCAACACCAGAGACAGAGAAGCCAGTCAATCCAACAAATCCAGATGGTTCAGGTAACGAAATAGATCCAAAAGATCCAACAAACCCAACAAAACCTGAAAAACCAACTGTAGAAGAAGTTATTGATCAAGGAAAAGAATTAAAGCCATACAATCCTTCTACAGCGGATAAAGATACATTAGATGAATATAAGGATTTCCTCGATAAATACAACAAGTTATCTAAAGAGGAACAGGCAGAAGTAGATAAATATCTGGATATTGATAAAATCAAAGCAGATGCAAAAGAAATGGAAGCGCAGTTAAACGCGCAAGGCAAACTGCCACAAACAAATGGAGCAAACCAAACAGCTCTTACACTAATTGGTGTAACGCTTGTTCTAGGTGCATTATTCTTATTGCGTCGTCGCAATACAGAAGTGAAATAATTTTCAATAAGAAAACCCCAAGATCGTAAAAATCTTGGGGTTTTTCTTATACTAGAAGGTATCTGATAGTTTTGCAGGTGCTTTGTCGAATGGATATTGCTCGACAAATTCTGCTTGAACGGCAAGTCGTTTCGTACCCTCATCAGCACATGTAACGAGGGTTAGAAGAGTTTTATCAGAGATATCATCAATAACATAAACATCTGTTGCAGAGATGATTTCCTTAGTTGTGATCTTGTACTCATAAATATTCGTTAAATCCGTTAAATAAATTGTATCTCCTATGCTAGCTTTATATAAGGGGCCAAATAAAATATCTTTTTCCTCAAAATAATGACCTGCTAATGCGTAGTTTCCTTGTCCAAGTTTTTGAGTAGGCTTCATCGTGCCTGCTCCAACGGCAAGAGAAGCGTTACCAACTCCTTTGACGATAGGAAGTTTCATATCCACACTAGGGACTGCGATACTACCGATGACAGGCATTTTACTGGCGGTTGTCTGAGCTTTTAAGACTTCCGCTATGGAAAGGGATTGTACGGCTTCAAATTCAAAATCGGCATCTGCATTTTTGTTTTTGGCCATCTCCTCAGCGCTGTAATCAGTTGTATTTAATTGTTTACTCAAATGGGCGATAATTGCATGTTGAATGGGGTTAATGAAAATAAGTAAGAGGCCAACGATAAGCATACAAATGAGTAGTGGCAGTTTAAATTTATTCATGTCATAAAACACATCCTAGTATTCAAATTACGAGTTGAGGGGGAGTGGTCCTATTCCGTATCTAGAACCGTAAAAACACCTGTCACAAGCTTCTAAACGTTACAAAGCACTAGAAGGCTACCATACGTTAAAAATGGGTAGAGCTTTATGTGCTCTACCCGTTCTAATCTTTATTTATCGCTGAAGCGTACGCCTGCAACACCGTAATGGTTTTTAGACATTTCCTCGATGAAGACTGTTACATTTTCTGGTGGCGCATTCACTGTACGAGAAACGGCTTCTGTTACTTCTTTTACGAGTGCACGTTTTTGTTCTTCTGTACGACCTTCAAGCATTTTCACTGTTACGTATGGCATAATATTGCCTCCTTTATTGAATAATGTTGTATAGTTAGTTTATAAGAAAGTATTATATAAACTTCTTACTTATATGTAGGCATTTGCGCAAAGCTAGTAGCGTTCATTACGATGCTAATGCGCTTAACAATGCTTTACTTTTATAATAGCAGAATGGAGGTAGTTAAAGTATGGCAAATGAAGAAAAACCAAAACAAAAAATGGGCTTTACTATTATTAAAAATGATCCAACAGACGGACATAAGGGATTTGGTATCGGTTCGCTTTCGCTTGAAAACGTATCGCCAGTCATTATCGATATAGAAGAGGGGACGGCATCAGTTGAAATCGGTGCTATGCATGCTCGCAGTGATGTGGAACGAGGTATTAAATTTACGACAGATCGCGCTGATTCAGAAGGTGGGAAAGCGTATTGGCTAGTATGGGTGACAATCGACCATAAAGCGGATGGACCTTACTATGCGGGTGTAACTGCGTGTGAAATGGTAGTTAATCGTGAAAAGCGTCGTGGCTATAAAGTTTTAGCTGATCATGTGAATAAAATGGATAAATCTATGAAGCGTCACATTATTGTAGAGCATATGGATGCGCCGTCTAAAAAGGTGTTAGCTTCTTTCCTAGATGAGCTAAATCCGGACTTATGGGCTCGTAGTGAGGAGCAATTGCGTCAAGGTTTATTTGTTTAATAGACCTACAATGATTGAACAATCTGTGACATTTCATAATCGCTTTCATATAAGGTTGAAAGTGGGTTTGAAACCAAGTAAACTTGATAAAGAACTTACATTTTAGTAAGCTAGGACACTTGGTTCTGCGAATGTGATGAGCGCTATGCGGCATTTGAACAACCCAAACCCAAGCCAAATGCCCCATGATTCTCATCTACTTCGCGAACCATAAATAAGAAAAGCTTTCTGTTCCCACGGACACAGCTCCGGGGAAGAGGAAGCTTTTCTTTTTCGTATATGTCTGTTACTTTGTCGAGAGCCTTCGCTAATAAAACGCTTATTGCTAATAAAGGTTCCGCATGATTCGTTAATTTTTAAAAATGTTGAATGGGAGCATATTCCAGAACTCTCCCCACGTATCGGTATCGAGAATATCAAAGTTTGAAGAACATTTTTCAGTTGGTACATCTTTAGCATCCATATAGATGAGACGTTGTTGAGGGCAGGCATTTGTCGCTAATTTACCTGATTCAATATCGATGACCGCACCTTTAACGCCTTTCGGTTTTTTGAAATCCTCGTTCTTTGTTCCTTTATTGACAGTCTCCATAAAGTCGATCCAAATTTGCTTAGTAGCAGCAGTATCTTCTTTTTCCGTTAGATTTTTTCCTTGATCATAGCCGTTCCATACACCTGCGGTTAAGCTAGGTGTAAATCCAATCAGCCACTGATCGCTATTAGTAGAGCCAGATTTTGCTGCATACGTATGCGTCATACGAGAGCGAATGCTAATCCCTGTAGCGGGAGAATAATCACTAAAGACTGGATCGAAAATACCTGTCATCATCTCTGTTAAGATATACGTATTTTCTTTTGAGAGAACGGTTTCAGCTTCTTTACTAACTTCTTTATTTTCGTAGATAGTATCACCGTTAGCATTTTTAATAGAAACAATAGTAGTAGGCGTAGTTTTTTTACCTTGCGATGCTAAAATATTATAAGCATTCGTCATTTCATATAATGTTGTTTCTGTCGTGCCAAGTGCCATGGATAAATTGTCCTTCTTACCAATAGTCACGTCGAAGCGATCAGCCATTTCGTGAAATGGTTTAAAGCCAATCTCCTCTAAAGTTTTAACAGCGTAAATATTATCAGAAATAGCGATAGCTTGTGCTAGCGACATATCATGGTTAGCAAATTGACCGTTAACATTTTTAGGTGAATATGTGGCCCGTCCATGATCATAAGTGAAAGTTGTCTCACCTACATCTAAAGATGTTAATGGTGTATAACCATTCTCTAAAGCTGCCGCATATAAAATAGGTTTAATGGTCGAGCCTGGCTGACGTTTTGCCTGTGTAACTCTGTTAAAAGAACTTGCAGCATAGTCACGACCTCCAACTAATGCTGTAACGGAGCCTGTATTGGATTTCATACTAACAAAAGCAGTTTGTAGATCATCAGCAGGCATATGTTTAGCTACAGCTTCTTCAGCTGCCTTCTGATGTTCTAGATTAATCGTTGTTTGGATAGTCCAGCCACCCTCACTAATGTCGAGATTTTTTGATTTCAAAATTTCACTAGCCTCTTGCCATGCTACGTCAAGGAAAAATGGTGCTACAGATTTTGTGGCTACCCAGCTATCATTCTTTAAGACAAGCTTTTCACTTTCTGCACGTGTTCTTTCATCTTGCGTAATAGCACCTTGATCGGTCATCAATTTTAAAATAACGTGTTGGCGATTAGTTGCCTTCTCTAAATTAGCAATAGGTGAGTAAATACTTGGCCCTTTTGGAACGCCGGTTAGCATTGCTGCTTCCGCAAGTGTTAAATCTTTTGCAGATTTTCCATAATAAAATCGGCTTGCAGCTTCTACGCCGTACATACCGTGGCCGTAGTAAACAGTATTTAAGTAACCTTCTAGTATTTCATCTTTATCATAAAAAACTTCTAATCTATAAGCATACAGTGCTTCATTTAATTTTCGTGTCCACGATTTCTCATGTGAAAGATATAGATTCCGAGCGTATTGTTGTGTAATTGTACTTGCTCCCTGAACTTTACTTCCAGCCTTAATATCAACTAATATTGCACCAGCGATACGAGAAAAATCCAAACCGCCATGCTTATAAAAATCTTTATCCTCAACAGCTACTACTGCTTGCTTTAAATAGGGAGACATCTCATCAAGACTAACCCAGTAACGTCGTTCATTCGCAAAGTGATCCCCAATTTGGTTCTCATTTTCATCTAAAAAAATAGAGGCTTTCGGTACGGTTAAAGGCGGGGCACCAGCCACTTGAACATAGACGCGTAAAGCTATAAATGCTACTACAATTGCGGATGTAAAGGCAACAAAATAGGTAAGTGCTTTACGTGTACGCTTTGAACGTTTTTGCTTACGTTGATAGCTTTTTCTCTTCATCCGACTTCACCTCGTTTTCTCACACTTGCGTATAGTATGTGTTTGAACATTCATATTTAATCGAAATTATTGGTAAAAACTATTGCACTTTATTCAAAAACATCTATACTTTTTTTGTACTGTTTGAAATGCTAGCATTCGACAAAAGAATAACACATTGTAGATTTTAATCGAATTCTGCTAGACGTTCCAATAATGTATACGAGGATACAGGGATAGAGGTTTCATTACAATCCTGTAAGCCCTTAATAGAGGTTCATTATCAAAAGTTATAAAATAGATTTCATGTGGAAAAATGATTGGAGGGGGATTGGACACCCTCAATTGGAACGGAAATCAATTTTGTAATGAACTGATGAAAATGAATGTAATAGGATTAATTTCTAATTTCTAATTTCTAAAAGTGGAGGTCTATTAATGAGATTTGATGAAGCTTATTCAGGAAATGTTTTTATAAAAAGTCATCCTACATATGAGGATGCTCAGGCGGTCATTTATGGTATGCCAATGGACTGGACAGTTAGTTACCGTCCGGGCTCACGTTTTGGCCCACAGCGTATTCGTGAAGTATCCATTGGTCTAGAAGAATACAGCCCATATTTAGACCGTGAGTTAGAAGAAGTGAAATATTTTGATGCGGGTGATATTCCGTTACCATTCGGCAACGCACAGCGCTCGTTAGATGAAATTGAAAAATATATAAAGACGCTTTTAGCAGATGGTAAAATCCCTGTAGGTATGGGTGGCGAACATTTAGTATCGTGGCCTGTTATGAAAGCTGTTTCAGCAAAATATGATGACTTAGCAATTATCCACTTCGATGCACATACAGACTTACGTGAAGAATATGAAGGGGAGCCACTTTCACACTCAACACCTATTCGCAAAATTGCTGAACATATCGGACCGAAAAATGTATATTCATTTGGTATTCGTTCAGGTATGAAAGAAGAATTCGAATGGGCGAAGGAAAACGGCATGCACATTTCAAAATTCGAAGTGCTAGAGCCATTAAAAGAGGTATTACCGTCTTTAGCAGGTCGCAATGTTTACGTTACGATTGATATAGATGTACTTGATCCAGCACATGCACCAGGTACAGGAACAGTAGATTGCGGGGGCATTACATCCAAAGAATTACTAGCGTCAATCCATGCGATTGCGGCAAGTAACGTCAATGTAGTGGGCTTTGACCTAGTTGAAGTAGCACCAATCTACGACACATCAGAAATGACAGCAAATACAGCTTCGAAGTTATTGAGAGAAATGATTTTAGGCTGGGTAAAATAAGTAAGGCTTTCTAAATGTTGATATGAAGCGCTTTGAGTGGGGTTTAGCTATGAGCTAGCCCCACTTTCCTTTAAACTCTGACATTGAAGCCCTAAAGCCTCACCTTTACGCATACCTGTATACGCAATCGTTAAGGAGAGTAGATGCTTTTTGAGTTGTTAATAAGTGACTATTATTGTGCTTCAGCCACTTTTTTGACACGTTCTAAAAATTCAATGACTACTTTGTCCGAAGCAAACAATAAAAATAATTTTACGAACCATTTTAACGGATTATTTGTTACAGTATAAGTAAAAGAAGTTTCTGTTTCATTTATTTTACTTAATTCATAGTAAGCCGTAATTTCAAACATATTAGCGAGTGTAAAGCCTACTTTCAATATTTTTTTATCAGGTGTATTCGTATATTCAAATGTTTCTACATCATACTCTTCGATACGTTTTCCTTCTTTATATTTTTGGCGATAAACACTGCCAACTACTTCTTCCGTTATTTTTATAGGTTTGTTTTCAACTACTTGTGGCATAATCTTTTGCAAATCAGCTAAAGAGCCATCAAGCAATCTCCAAACGTTTTCTATGGGAGCATTTATGTTAATAGTCTTTGTCCATGTTTTCATCAAAAAACACCTCTACTTTCAATAATAAAATTATTGATTTTTTTTATTTTATCCTTTAAATCTGTGCCTCAAACAGAAAATTTAAGGCTATCACTAAATGTAATTGTACTAGATCGTTGTAAAGGAATATATCTATTGAGAGTTATTACTTTAAATAACATTTCACTTTGTTGATAAAATAATGAATCTAGTAATGTTTAGCATTGTATTAATATTATGGGGAGTAGATGTTTTTTTTGTTGTCATTAGATTTTTTCACCATTTTCTCAACCATGATGTGGATTTCTGGTCAGTGTAGAAAACGAGAAATCTAGAATCGTTTTGTTAGAGTGTGGGATTAATTCAAATGAAAAATTTCAAGATGTGCTATTTGCTATAGAGGTTTCAATAGTGGGTATCTTTAGCGTGGAAAAAGTAAGGTACAAGATTATTTTGTAAATGCAGTTAGTGTATTATTTCCTTATTTACGTGCTCATATTTCAACACTCACTTCTATCTCCGGAATACCACCTGTACCATTACCATCAGTTACTATTATTAAGTTATTGGAGGCTATTCATATAGTTGGAGAAAATAATGAAGCAGAAGAAGTCATTGGTGAAAAGAAAAAAATAGATGAAAATTTATAACTAGAGCTAAATAAACTCGTACCCTTTTGATAAGTCTTTAGAGCACGAGTTTGTTTATGTCTAATTTCGTTTGTGCATGGATTCAACTTTAGAATGGGTAAAATAAGTAATGAAGTTGGAGTGGGGGATAGCTTTAAGCTATCCCCATTTTATATTTTGACTAAATATAAAAAAAGAAGACGCCATCCAACATACATCGGATAGCGCCTTGATCTTTCAAAGAATTCTATTAAGGGTTCGTCGACCAAAGTCCTGCGTGTTTTAAGACAACACGTGGATGAAGTTTTAGTTGTGCAACCATTAAATCTGCTAAATCTTCTGCTTGCATTACTTTTTCTGGATTGCCGTCTGTTAAGTTTAGTTCAACAGCCATATCTGTAGCAACTGTACTTGGCGTTAATGTTGTAACGCGAATATTTTTCTTACGCACTTCAAGCATTAATGACTCACTTAGTCCAATAACTGCAGCTTTTGAAGCCGAGTATGCGCTTGTAATTGGTGCACCTTTTTGACCAGCTGTTGAGGAAATATTAATGATATCGCCTGTATTGCGCTCGATCATTTCTGGTAATACAGCGCGTGTTGTGTAGTACACACCTTTTACGTTGACATCGATAATATTTGTCCATTCTTCAGGCGTTAAGTCCATGAAGCCACCGAATTTTGAAATACCAGCATTGTTTACTAAAATATCGATCGCGCCAAGCTCACCGCGAATAGATTCAACGGCTGTAGTAATAGAGTCTAAATCCGCTACGTTTGCCGTAGCGATGGCTACCTTCACATCATATTGTTTTAGTTCCTCTGCTACTTGTTGTAAATTTTCAAGCGTACGTCCAACAAGACCTACGTGAATACCTTCTTGCGCAAAAGCTACTGCTGTTGCGCGTCCAATTCCACGTCCAGCTCCTGTAACTAACGCCACTTTACCTGCGATTGCTTGCATGTTTTTCTCTCCTTTAGATAAGATCGTTTTATTTAGACGAAAAAATAGATTAAGATTTGTCTTTAAGACTAACCTCATTTTACTACGGTTTTCTACATTGTGAAGAGTGCACTTTTTTGTGCGGAGGTTACTAAAAGTTACTTATAGGAAAAGGGAGTACGCTTTATGACAGATAAATTAAGAGAAGAGATAAAAGAGAGAATAATAAATAACGATTATCATTGTGAAAAAGAACTTACCTTATCGATCATAAGCGGTAAATGGAAGGTTGTTATTCTGTGGCATTTAGGCGTCGACGGACCGCATCGCTTCAGTGAGCTTCAAAGACTTTTTCCGAAAATATCTCATAAAATATTATCAAACCAATTACGTGAACTGATGGAAGATGGGATTGTTCATCGAGAAGTGTTTCCAGAAGTTCCTCCGAAAGTCGAGTATTCAATGACTGAGCTAGGGATGACGTTATTACCAATCGTTGAAATGATGTATGAATGGGGAAAAAATAGAATCGGTCAAATTAAAAAAGAAAGCAATAATGAGGTCATCTCGGAGGATTTAAATTGTCAGTGATATTAGCGAAAGCAATATGTCAGTCGTAAATAATGTGGGGCTAAAAAGTGGGGAGGCATAATGAGATCACTTTTAGCCCCATCTGCTTTTAAAATTTGGCTAATAAAATATTTCCAGGTACCAATAGATATCTTATTGACATGACCAGGAAAATATTGTTACATTATAGGTAACAAATGTTACCTATTAAGGGAGGCGAATTTTTTGGCACCAAAAGAACGGTTTACAGAGGAAATATTATTGGATTGTGCTTTTGAAATGGCTAGAAAAAGTGGGATTGATAGTATTAATGCAAGGGATTTAGCAAAAGAGTTAGGTTGTTCGACAAAGCCTATATTTCGATTATTCTCGAATATGGATGAATTGAAGTATTCAATATATGAAAGGGCTGGCAATCTATACAACGAAAGAATGTTTCAAGGCTTGCAAGAAAGTTCTTTTTTAGGGATGGGTTTGGCTTATATTAACTTTGCTCGCGAAGAAAAAAAGCTATTTGAGCTATTATTTCTATCCAATAAATATAAAATCTCCAGCTTTTCGGATTTATTAAATGACGTAGAAAACCAAGGGATTATAGCAATAATTTCAAAATTAACAGGATTAACTCAAACCTCCGCTAAATCCCTATTTATCGATACATGGTTAACTTCACATGGTATTGCGACAATGTGTGCGACGAATACTTGCGATTTAGATAGCTCAGAAATTGAGAGTATTTTAAAAGATGTTTTTGAAGGCGTTAAACTAAAATTATTGAATGGAGAAAATAAATGAAAAAGAAAAATTCACCTATTCTTTTATCAATATTATTTACTTTGCTGGCAATTGTTTTTCCTACCATAGCTGGTGCATTTATTACGGTGAAAAATATAAGTAGCTTGAACTCTATATTTTTGATTCAATTTATTGCCTTTGCAGTTGGTGTACTAGTCACTCTTTGGATTATGAAAAAAAGTAAATTTTCTTTCCAAGATTTCGGATTTAGAAAGTTTAAAGCAGAGGCGTGGATGGTTGTTATCGTTATTTTTGAGCTAGTTGCATTCTTTAATGGTATTACAGATCAAGATGGTTCTTCTGCGCGATACGTACTTATTTTACTTTTATTTGTTATTGCCGTGGGTCTTTGTGAAGAGTTTATTTTCCGAGGCCTAATTTTCAAATATTTATCAGCGAAAGGGCTTAAAGTGGCTATTATAGGCTCCTCAATTTTGTTTGGTATTGGACATTTTGCAAATATACTTTCCGGTGCTGATTTATTAATGATATTACTCCAAATAACTTTTGCATTCCTCTTTGGGCTAGTTTGTGCTGAAATTGTTGCAAAGACAAAAAGTATTATGTTTCCGATTATATGGCACGCTACGCATGATTTTATTGCGTTCATGACCGATAAAAGTGAGCCAGATGTTCTTGCTGTTTCTATTTATATCTTCCATTGTATTGTGTTAATGGTACTTGCAATTTATTTCTGGAGAGTTTTATTTCCTAAGAAGAATGCTATAAATTTAAAAAATCCTGAAAGCTATGTTTAAACTCGACAGTCAAAAAGGCATCTACTCATTCATTTGAGTGGATGCCTTTTTTGCTAATACCTTTAAGTCCAAGCCTCTAATCCGACATTGCCTCCTGTAATGAGGAAACATACTTTTTCGTTTTTATGAATAGGTAAAGCTCCTTGTAGGGCAGCGCCAATTCCTATAGAAGAGGAGGGTTCTGCGATAATTTTACCCTCGGAGAGTAAGGTTTTCATCCCACGTTGGATCAAAGCCTCATCTACACTTACAACCTCATCGACAAGCTCTTGGACAATTGGAAAATTCCGTTCCCCTGGCTGTAAAGTTAGTAGGGCATCTGCCAAAGATTTGTGTTCGGCTAAAAGCAATCTTTCACCAGCTTCTAAGCTTTTTGTATAACGCGAAACAGCAGCTGGCTCCACACCGATTATTTTGATACGAGGGGCTATGGATTTGACAGCAGTTGCAATGCCACTTAATAATCCACCACCACCAATAGGCACAACTATAGTATCGACATCTGGGAGCTGTGCTACTATTTCCAAGCCTACTGTTCCTTGTCCTGCCATAATATCGTAATCATCATAAGGATGTATGTTGCAATAGCCATGATCACGACTAAGTCTTTCAGTTAGGGTATGTCTTTCTGTTAGCTTACACTGTACAACTTCTGCACCTAAGGCACGTATTCCCTCAACCTTAACGGTAGGAGCTGAATCCGGTAGAACAATTGTTGCCTTACTATTTAACAGTTTGGCAGCATATGCAACACCTTTGCCATGATTTCCTGAGGATGCAGCAACTACGCCTTTTTGTAATTGTTCTAATGGTGTGGAAAGCATTTTATTGAGAGCCCCTCGAAGCTTAAAGGAGTTTGTTTTTTGCATATTCTCGGCTTTTATGTAGACGTGACAGCCTAAAAGATGATCGAGCCCATTTAATCGAATAATAGGCGTTTCAAATATATAAGGAGAAATTCTTCGTTTAGCAGCATGAATTTGTTCAAGTGTTAACATAAAGCAACCCCCATTTCAATAAAATGATTAAAAATTCAAACTTTATAATATAACTGTAGATTTACAGGGGAATTATGTAAATACTTAAATGGTAAGTAATTCTGAACAAACATCGGATAGAATACTTACTTCTATCTTGAAAAAATATGAGTATACATCCTATAATAAAAAGGTTATTTCTATACTAAGAAAGCCTCTAATATCAACGCTTTAGGGGCTCTCTCATTAAGAGTTAGCCCCAATATTAGCCCCAACAGCATTTAAACTTTGACTAAATACTGTCACCGATTCTTGCTCCATTTCCTTTAGTACATGTCCATAAACTGTGTGGACCATCTGAGGTGTGTTACCCACTTTCGGCAATTACCTTCACTGGTAGCTTGTTATTTAATAGCACCGTACAATGCGTATGCCGTAAACCATGCAGTGTTGTTTTAGGAAGGTTGGTCCTTTGAATAATTCTCTTAATAGCTAAATTTGTATTATTTGTTGAAATAGGTTCTCCTAAATGTTCCGAAATGAAAATAAATGTATCGTCATTTACATCCTTCAACTTTTTCCCACGCGATAACAATTTCTTTTTACACCATTTCTGATACATCTCTAATTGATCGATAACAATTGGATCAACCATAATTGTTCGTTCACTATTTCTAGTTTTAGTTTTACCAACACCATATTGACCACGAGAACGGGCGATAGTAATTGTATTGTTTTCAAAATCAATATCTCTCCATTGGAGCCCCCATGCTTCACCGCAACGCAAGCCAGTATAAGCAACAGTCAATAAAAAAGTATAGCTTGTTATATTTTCGTTTTTCTTTGCATCTTCTAAGAAAACGACTAATTGAGCAGGTGTAAGGAAATTTTCTATTTTGGCATCGTCTGATAATTTAACTTTTGTAAAACGATTACGATCTAACACCTCAGCTTCAATAGCAGCGTTGATAGCAATTTTAAAAAGAGTGTGTAATAATTTCAACATAGAGGGCGCATAACGCTTTTCTAACACGTTAATGAACTCACGTTGATATGTGGCTTTGTCTAACTTTTGGAGCTTGTAATGACCAAGTAATGGCTTCATTTGCAAACGTATAGCCGATTCGCGTTGCATCAACGTTTTTATGCTCCAGTCCTTTTTATTCTCTGCATACCACATATCTAACCAGTCACCAACAGTTAGATTCTCATTTTCTATATGCTTTGTTTGTCCGCGCAGCGTTGAAGCCTTTACATCCACAAGGGCTTTAATCGCTGCTTTTTCTGTTTTAAAACCACTTTTTTTCTTTTCTTTCCGTTTACCAGTTAAACCATCGTAATACTTATGGCGGAACATCCACAATTTTTCACCTTTATTATTGAGGTAGGAATAGACTTCTTTTTCTTTTGTTGATTTAACTAATTCCAATGTAATTACAATCCCTTCATCGCTTTTGGTGAGCATATGTGTAGGGATTTTGGATATAAAATGGTCTATCCAACAAGCGGAAAATTTAATTGCTAAACCAGGATATATGAGCACGAAGGAAACTTTCACAGAAGCTGAAGCTACTGCAGTTATTCAACAATACAATGACGAAATGAACGTAGCTGCAAAGAAATATAATTTGCTAATTAGTAGAGCAAATAAAGCAATGAAAAATAGTGTGGAAGAGCTACAAAAAATTGCAGATGAATTGGCATTAATAGAAAAACATCGTTTAGATGTTCATTCTATACAAAACTATTTACCAAACAATCAATCTAAAGATTTGGTTCAATTCCCGTTACAGGAAGTAGTAAAAGCTAATCTAGTTCGCGAATCAGCGGCAGAACACATTCAATCAATCGTTAGCCTTATCAAAGAAGCCGAGGTGTTTAAATGAACACTCATCGATTAAATTCATACCAAAAGCGAATGGCAATGATAGAAAAGCAAGTACCAAAAATACGTTATGTTGCAGAATTTAAAGCGTTAAAGGCTGAATGCAAGCCGTTATTCGATGTTTACAATGCACCTGCATTTAATGCCAGTAGGTTTTTAAATTTCGATGCAAGAACAAAAGATAGTTTAAAAAATGTACATGAACGCTTTAACCGTACAAAACCTTTAACCTTAACGTACACATTTTATTACAAATGTGATATCGAAACAGAGGAAGAACGCTTAAAGATTGCTAATGAATTAAAATTGAACCAGTAGGAGGTAGAGCATGACACTCATTTCTACTTTTGGAGATGGCCGATCAGTTTGTTTAATAAGTGGTGATACCAAACAAGTTTTTAAGTTGTTTGGAAAGACATTGAAACTACCTGATATGGAAACTAAAATCCATCGAATATCTGATAATTTTATTGCTGCAGGCGGTGGGTTCAATTCTATTTATGAATATGTGATTAAGGAATTGATAAGTTTGAACTCAAACAAAGCAACTGAAATTTTTATACGTTTGAATAGTTTAGCACATACAATTCCTGAAAAATTCGCTACAGCATTTAACATACACAAAGACATATTCTTTGCTGTTCAGATCATCGGATTTGATATTGAGGTTGGGAGTATGTACAGCATTACTTACAATGTGGATGATGGAGTTAAAATATCTATAGTACCTTCAGTAGGTGTAGGAGGCAATACGATTGCTCCAGGAGACGTTACAAAAGCATATGATCGTTTAGGTGACGTTAACAGTGCGATTAGAAATAAGTACGATATTTCCACATTAATAGAAGATCTAATTAATTACTCAATGCATTTGCATTATGAATTAATGAACGATTACCCAGATGAAATTTCGAATACTTTTTGTTATTATGTGTTGGCCCTAGTTAATGGAGAAGTAATGCATTTTGAAGGTAGGACAGAATTGCAAAATCAAGAAATAAATTAAACTTTTTGAGGCTACTAAATTGGTAGTCTCTCTTTTATATGAACTAATGAATATTTTACTTTTTTTGCATTTATTAACCTGAAATTTGTAAGGGTGTTATAATGTATATAGTTGTAAAATTTTAATTAAAAGGTAAAAAATGGAGGTGTTATTTTTATGAAGTTTATAACAGGAATGTATATTGTTATGTTTCTTATGCTATTGGTGGAATTAATAAATACTACAATTTTTGATAGTTTATACTCAAGTATATCACTAGTAGTAACCATAGGTTTATTTATTTTTGGCACAGCTTTTTATGTCAATATCAAGATTATAAAAAAAGAAAAATAGAAATATTTCAATACAAAACATTTACAATTATTACAAAAAGTGGTAAACTTTGGTTATAAAAAGGAGGTGATATTTTTGGGGAAAATTTATAAAGCATTATCTGTTGTCTTGGTCTTGTGTTTGTTAATTTCTGTTTCTGGTGGAAGTTTGTTGAGAGCCGATGAGGCAAGTGCAGCAAGTAACATTGATCCTGTTGTAGATATGGCAAAAGCATTTGATGAAAGAGCTTTTGAATTATCAGAAGAAGAGAAACAATTTTATGTAAATCAATTTAATGCGGATTTAGAAAGTAAAGTATTAGTACTACATATGAACTCTTCTATTAAATTGGATTTAGAAAATGCAATCGTTAGTGGATACTTAAATGGAGAAACTAATGAATACTTAATTTCAGTTCCTTTTACTGATGAGCTAGAAAAAGGTAGTATATTTACGGTGGCTTATAATAGTAATGGAGATGTTTTGAATACACATGAATATCAATTCTCTAATATTGACAGTAAGTTTGGACTTGCTCAATATTGGAAAAATGGAGAACTTACTTTCGATCAAAAAGTAGATAAAACGAAATATGAAGGTGGAGTAAGTACAAAATCTTGGTCATGTATGAATAAATGCTTGGCAGATATGGGAATTGCGAATTGGGTTTTAGCAATGATCGGAGTTGCTTGTGCCGCGGCGTGTATAACTGTAGTAGGATGTGCTCCGTGTATTCAAGGGATGGGAATATTCTTGTCGTTTGAATTTAATCATTGTTTTAACAAATGTTTCTACTAAGATATAACTTTCTATTATATCAAAGGTGATATCAAAATTATAAGTAAATAAAAAAGTCGCATCCAATCGGGTGCGGTTTTTTATTATCCTTATATTTCTATTTGCGACATATAATTCCTTTATCTTTATGATAAGTGTTAAGGAGGGATATTATGGCTGATATTATATGTTCAAATTGTAAAACTGAATTTTATCTCCGAGAATTTAGAGCTCCGTATAAAGATGAAGGAGCTACATTAAATTGTAAATGTGGAAAAGAAATATATAGTTATCCTAAAGGAACATATTTTTATTCAATTGAAGAATGTAGTGTGTACCATGAGAGAATGGCGAAGCAAGAAGAAAGAAAAAAATGGGAAGAAGCAAATTATCCTAAATGTAAATGTGGATTAACAATGATTAAAAGAAAAGGATGATTCAACTAGAGGTTTTGAAAAACGCTGTATCAAGGCTAAGGGAAAGAATTGATGAAATTGTTTTTAAAGGTTGGGATAAAGATCCTGGGATGTCGTATCTATCAATAAATGAAATAAAAGATACTGTGCGATTAATTGATATGGGGTTCTATCCGTTGTATAAAGAAATGGCAAAAGAAGTTGGGGCCATTAACATTCATTCTGATGCACTATTTGATACAGTAATTAATGGTATGTCAGAACAATCAAGTGATGAAGCTACCAAGCCTGACATGAACAGTGTAGAAGGTTGGAACTACTTTACTATGGAAAACAACATAAAAACATTTATCAATGAATTTGGTAGAGAACCAGAAAGCTTTGAGGAAGTTTTAACGTATATTACTGAAACTGTAGCAAAAGTTGTAGATAAAAACGGAGAAAATAAAAAAGCCGATGCGCCAACATCGACTAATAAAGCATAATGTAAATAGTATTTTAACACAAAGATGGGGACTGCGCAAAATTGCGTAGTCCTAATCAAATTTACAAAAGGACAAATTGACTTTTAAATTGTACCCTTTGTAAAGGACATTTTAAAAAAGGTTAGGAAACTTTTTGAAGCTGCTGTCTGTATCTTGCAGGCGGTAGCTTTTTTAAATTCCATTGCCCTCGATAATGATTGTAGTAAATCATATAACTCTTAATTTCTTTCTTTACTTCTTCTAACGATTCACATGTTCTAATAGTTGTTTCATCTTTAAAATGCCCAAAGAATGATTCTTGAGGTGCATTATCCCAACAATTTCCACGGCGTGACATGGACTGTCCTAAGCCAATCTTCTTCACTAAGGCTCGGAATTTGGGATTCGTATAGTGGAAACCTTGATCCGAATGGATAAAGGCATCTTCCCTTAAATGGCGATGCTTCTTCAATTTATGTAACGTGTTGAGCGCAATTTCTATACTCAATGTAGAAGATACTTCATAGGCTAGAATTTCATTTGTTTCGGCGTCTTTTATCGTTGATAAATAAGCACGTTTACCGCCTCCATATGTTAAATATGTGATATCGGTTAGTAATACTTTTCCTGCCACACCTTGCTTAAAGTTACGGTGTAAATTATTAGGGCATGTGCGATGTTCCTTCGTTGCTTTTGCCATACGACGTGCTGGATTCGCTTTTCGAATGGGGCAGATGATATTAAATTTCTTCATAATGCGACGGATTCGCTTGAGGTTGTATGTAGTTCCATATTGGTTTTCGAGTGTCATTTTTATTTGACGTGCACCTTCCTTTCGTCCTCGGAAATGAAAGGCCTTTAAAATAACTTCCTTCACCACTTCATCTTCTTCATTCTGTTTTTGACGAGTCAAGACAGCTTCTTCCTTAAAATAGCGATAGTAACC
>NZ_JBHURE010000016.1:0-106175 GCF_042674095.1 Lysinibacillus sp. NPDC056959
ACTATATCAACAACCGACCAAGAAAATGTCTTGGCTGGAAAACTGCAAACGAGGCTTTTAATGAGCAATTGTTGCACTTAATTTGACAAATCATCGTATAGAAAAGTCTTCTTTAAGTAAAAGTTAACTACAGATTATCGTAGCCAATTTAACATTATTACCCAAAAGATATAATTTCAAACATTTTACGGTTTAATTTAACTATTTCGATATCGAGTATATCTTGAGATTTGTTTTAAAAATGGATATATTAGGTATTATAACTTTTAATTACATATATGTATTTGAATATTAAAAACAAAATAATTTGAAAATTAAATAAGTTGTGTTACAATATTTTCTAGTTATTACATTTTGTTTCAAAAAGGGGTGAAGTGCATGTGAAAGGTTGTGCTATCTTTTTAGAGGATTCAGATGAAATAGTAAGACAAGCTAAGTTGATAGAAGATTCCTCCGAATCAATTGTTGTAAGTATTCCTCTAACGGGAAGGGAAAGAGAGTCCGTAAGATTAAAGAGTAATGATTTTGTTAAACCTATATTCACACTGCCATGGAATAATAATGAAAATATGCTAAATGAAGTTAAGCGGACTATGGAATATTTCAATCCAAAATTAATAATTTTTAAATTGGGTATTTGGGGACATGGAGAGAGTTATTTTGATCCTAAAGGAATAGAATTAGCAGAAATAAACAATTATCAAGTGAAATGCATAGAAGAATTTGCTAATTCAAATGAGGTAGAAATTGCATTTCATCCTATTAGGACTCCTTGGCTTCCAATTGTTAATTACATTAAACTTCTTAAAAATCTAAGGGGTTTAACATCAAGCAAGATTTCAATTGACCTTTCTGAAGTTATGTGTGATCTGAAAAATTTGAATCTAGAACAAGATAGTTTATCATTAAGATCTATTAGTGAAGTTGTAGATATTACATGGTTAGAATCTTACCGTTTTGATGAGGCGGGAATTTACATGACTTGTGCATGTACCGAGATCAAGGAAGATGTCTGGTTAACATACAAAAAGTATTTTCTGAATACTTTTCCTATTTTGAAAACGGATCGTCTATCATCAGATAACCAAATTATCAATGATTTAAGAAAGCTTAATATAATTAGAGGTGATTTAAATGGAGAAATTGAAAAAGCAAGACATATTAGTACGTTTAAGTATTGATCCTAAATGGAATATTAATGATCCAAATAGTCCTATTACAGATATGGTAAAACATAATAACTATGAAGAAATATTAAATATAAATGTAGATTCACTAAATGCGGAAAAAAAAGGACGTTGGAAGCAAATATTGAAAATGGTTGCTCCTATATTTAAAAAAACTATTGAAAAATTGAATGAATTGGACCCTACAGAAGAGTTTATTTATAATAAATTTTTCCAAGAGTACTTATCATCAGACTATTTATGGGATGTTAATTGTAGTTTAGAACATCCAGCTGGATTCGGGAAGGGTTCAGAAAAGGGGACTTCTTTTTATAATTATATTTTTAATAATATTGATATTCCTATTTATATCAAAGAGTTAAGTGAATTGGAGTATTCTATTTTTAAAGCGTCTTATATACCTTCAAATAAAAAAGTCTATGATTTTAATAAACCAGTATATCTAGCTCAAAATGTATCGCTAATAAAAAGTGAGTATGGTGTGCTTAATATACTTGAAAATAATAACAAGATTATAAGCAATATTGAATATTATATTGTGGGGTCGAAAGGCAAGGTTTACAGAATTAATGAATCTACATACAGAATGTTAACTGTATTGAAGAATGAAGGAAATATGACTATAGATAGTAGTGAATCACAATTTTTTGAACAAGCTAATAATATAGGGATATTAACTAATGATTTAAATGAAATTGACAAAGATTTATTAAATAAATTTTTTGGTATTAAATAATTTACTTTGTTATAACCTCACTGGACAATAAAAAAGTTGAAGAAAAAACTAAAAGAACTAGAAAAAGAGATTACACCAAATTTCTTTTCGGAAAGTTATATAGAAAGCGAAATTCCAGATTTAGTTTTAGGTCTTTATTCAAGAGACCATGTAGATAATTAAAGTGTTTAATAAAGCATTACTAATTAAGGAGGGAAATAATATGGATAATAAAAAAGTTGAAGAAAAACTAAAAGAACTAGAAAAAGAGATTACACCAAATTTCTTTTCAGAAAGTGATGTAGAAAGTGAAATTCCAGATTCAATTTTAGGTCCTCTTTTAAGAGACCGCGTAGATAATTAAAGTGTTTAATAAAGCATTACTAATTAAGGAGGGAAATAATATGGATAATAAAAAAGTTGAAGAAAAACTAAAAGAACTAGAAAAAGAGATTACACCAAATTTCTTTTCAGAAAGTGATGTAGAAAGCGAAATTCCAGATTCAATTTTAGGTCCTCTTTTAAGAGACCGCGTAGACAATTAAAGTGTTTAATAAAACATTACTAATTAAGGAGGGAAATAATTATGGATAATAAAAAAGTTGAAGAAAAACTAAAAGAACTAGAAAAAGAGATTACACCAAATTTCTTTTCAGAAAGTGATGTAGAAAGCGAAATTCCAGATTCGATTTTAGGTCCTCTTTTAAGAGACCGTGTAGACAATTAATAGATAGTTCCAATCAACTATTGTCCAGTGGGTTATATATATTCATGGAGGTTACCTCTATATGTATCATATCAGTTCTAGGTTACATGCAATAAAACATGAAAATGATTTGGTTTTATTGAAAAACAATCAGAATAATTCGAAATGTTGGTTTCGAAAAAATACTTGGTATCAATTGCGGGAATACTTAGGTAAAGAATTTCCTGATTTCCTTTTAGATAAATTGGATTCTAATGAGATAAAAAAACTTATGAAAATTAATGGGATTTCTAGGGAGTTAGGTAAGCCTTTACAAATTTTTAATCCCATTACAATGTTTGGGGATACAATTAATATATCTAATAATTCAGTAGATGGATCAATAATACTAGTTGGTTATGATAGCGGAAATAATATATCGCTTGGTTCAAGAAAAGGACCAGATGTTATAAGAAGATTAAGTGATGCGTACGAAACTAGCTTAAACTCGAATCTAACCGGTATAGAGGGTTGGTTAGTTAACGATCTTTGGAATAGTAAATATAAACTTCTAAATGGAACTAATTTAAATAGCTTTTATATAGATGACAAATTTACAGATAAAAATTTCTTGGATTTATTAGCAAGTAATATTGCTCAAAATAAAAAAGTTAGTGATAAATTTTGGATGATTGGGGGAGATCATTCAATTACATATGGGGGAATAAAATCTCTAATAAATAAAGGAAATAATAATATTACATTAGTTTATTTTGATGCACATGTTGATGCAGGGAATAGTAAAGAGTTTATTGATAACTCTAACTTTATTGCGAGAATTTCAGAATTTGATGAGGTGAAAAATATATTTCAGGTTGGTAGAAGGGGCGTACTCTCTTTAAGTAACACCAGTTTTAGTACTAAAAAAATTCAGTATATAAATTCCGTAAAAGAAATAGCATCTTCAGTATTAAAAAATACAAAAGTATATTGCTCAATAGATTTAGATTACCTTGATTTTAGCATAGCTCCAGGGGTATCAACGCCTGTACCGAAAGGAAATACGCTAGAAAAACTTGAGGAAGAATTATACGAATTAAACAAAATAACTAATATTAATTGTGGAGATGTTACTGAATATAACCCTGATAAAGATGTAGGTTTTATTACTGGACAAATAGTATTAAGGTTATTATTAATTAGCCTTGGTTTAAGTTTGGGAAAATACGAAGAAAGCAGAGAAGAAAAATGTGTGGAATTTTTGGGATAATCGGAAATCATGTGAAGGATAATATTAATTCCGATTCGTTTATTAAACTTATTGAAGAGTCCTTATTACATAGAGGACCTGATTATCAGAATTTTATAATTCAAAATAACTTTATTTTTTATTCAGCGAGGCTAGCTGTAAAAGACCCGAGAGCTATTGCCAATCAACCTTATTTTTCTAATTCGAATAATTGGATCTTGTTGTTTAATGGAGAAGTAACAAATCATGAATGTTTAAGGCAAAAGTTAAAATTTAAAGACTGGAATACACAGTCAGACACTGAAACTATTTCAGTAGGATTAGAAGAAGAGGGAATAGACTTTTTAAAAAAATTAAATGGAATGTTTGCAATTGCTGCTTTTAATGTACTTGAAAATAAAATATATCTGTACAGAGATTATCCGGGAATAAAACCACTTTATTTTTCTTTATCAATACATGGGTATTTAGTTTTTTCATCAGAATTCCCATCTTTATTAAATGTACTAAGGGAATTAAGTGGTAACATTTATGTGAAATCAGAAGATTTAATGGAATACTTATTGTATCGAAATACAATTTTAGAACCAGAAACTTTGATTGGGGATATAAGGAAACTTAGCCCGGGGGAATTATTAGAGTACGATTTGAAAAGTAATAGAATACAAACTATATACCAGCAACGTGAGGAATATAATAACAATTTTAACTCTGGTATGACTTTAGAAGAGGCTTTTGCTAAATCTATCACTAATAATATTGTAAAAGGTACTAAAATGGGAATGCTATTATCTGGTGGTGTAGATTCAAGTGCAGTTATGGCTAAATGCATAAATGAAGGAGCAAATATAGAGGCTTTTACTTTACAGTATGAAAGCTTCGGAGAATATTCATTTTCGGAGTTACCCTTCAGTAAATATGTATGTAATCATTTTTCAATACCCTTGCATGAAATTACATTAACTGAAAAGGAATTTTTAGAATTATTACCGACTGCTATTTCTAAGCAAGATGGGATGTCAATGGATCCTACAATAGTTGCGTATCACCGTTTAGGTAAAGAGATGCACTCTAAAGGAATAATAACTTCATTATCTGGTACTGGAAGTGACGAAGTATTCGGTAGTTATGAGTGGTTACATGCATCCAGTATAGAAGAATTTGATGAATGGATGAGAATGCCATTTGTTAGTGATTTTTTGAATTTTAGAGGGGGTAATATAGATGATATTTCTCATAAGGCTAAGAAAAAAAGAAAAAGGATAATAGGGGAATTCACTGGTAAGAAAGATCTTAGTTATGGTTTAAGACAATTTGGAATGCTTCACTTAGAAGCCGATGCTCTTCCAAGGGTAGATCTTGGTACTATGTACTCGGGTGTTGAATGTCGAGTCCCTTTGTTAGATCAAACTTTAATTAAAAAAGCTTTTAGTGAATCACCTGATGAGAACAAAGAACTCATTAGGAACCTAAGCAAAGATTATTTACCATCTGTAATTAATAATCGAAAAAAATGTGGATTCCCTCATCCAGTATTTTTTTGGATGAAGTATGGTGAATTATCAAAGGTAGCATTTAACCAGATAATTAATGGTCCTCTTAAAGAATATATAAATACGAAGGAAATAATTGATTGTTTTGAAAGCAAACAAAGTTTAATGGACAAGACAAAGGAAAGTATTGTTTTATATGCTAAATTTAAAACCCTTTGGTATATATTCGCAGTATCTCTTTGGTGTGAAAAAAATTCAATTAAAATTGTATAAAAGGAAGGTTTATTATGAATAAAAAAATTATTGAAAAAGTAAATGCAATTCCATTTTTAGGTGTAGGAGTAGCCTGGGTAGAAGAAGATGATTTTATTAATTTTGCTAAAGAGCTAGATCCAACATTAAATTATTTAGAAGTACATCCACCTTCTAATTTTGATAATGTACCACTCAATATTCCTAAAGTTGCTCATAGTAGTTTACTACCACTTGCTGATGAAAAGCATTTAAATGAGAAGTTAGTGAATCACATTTTTCAACAAGCAAAGGAATTAAATTGTCATTGGCTAGGTGACCATGTAAGCATATTAGGTACTAGTAGTGGTATTGATTTTAATTATATATTCCCACCAGTTATAGATAGCAGTTTATCAGATAGATTAGGAGAAAGGGTATTGAATTTTATTGAAAGATTTGAAATACCTGTTGTAATGGAAATGGGACCTCGTTATTGGTCGTTAAATAATGAAGATGGTTTAAGTGATTATAAACTACTAAAGGATGTATCTTTAAATACAGATGTACCAATAATCTTTGATATCCCACATTGTTTAACAACAGCTAAAAATACAGGAGTATCTTTTAAAGAAATTGTTGAACTATTAAAGGATGTAAAAGTATTAGAACTTCATATAGGAGCAGAAGGTTTCACAGACACTGACAGATCAAAGATTGATGAGTGGAATGCTCTTGAGTTATGTCTAAATACATTTCCTACAATCAAAGGAATAACAATGGAATATAGTAATAATGATTTTAAGTCATATAAAGAAAATGTCTTAAAGTTAAGTGAGTTGGTTGCCAAATATAAAAGTTCCGGTGTGATTGCATGAGCCAAGGAAATTTAATATGTGCTCACCACTTGATGGTTCCAAACGTGGAAGTTGATAACTATTATAATAAAAATTTATCATCGAAAATGAAAATTTGTTCAATAAATTAGGGGAGCATTAAAGAAGGGCTAGTAAAGGGAGTACAACCCTTAAAAGAACCTTAAAATCAAGAAATGGATCTACGTCAAGATCTCGGACTCACTTAAGTTAATGTTCTGTATTGCGCAACGTCCATTTTTGGAGTGTTCTACATCCCAAGTAGCCCGTCAAAGTGAAAAGAACCTACACGGGATGTAGAGCGGAAAATGCATGGATGTTGCGCCCCAAAAATGTGTGTGTGGGTAGACTTCTTTGCCTCTTGTTTCGTTTTTTGCGCGAATATGGACATAGCCTTTTTTAGGATATCTACATCTGATTTTAAGTGATGATTTTCCTTCTGGGTGGTAGCTATTTCAGCTGCAGTTAATTCCCCAGTTCCCTCAATTAAAGAATGGAGTTTAATCCATTTATAAATCGTGACTTTTGATATACCTTATTCGCTAGCTAGTCAATTGACCGGTGTACCAGAGCGATAAAGGTCGACTACAGTTTGCTGGAATTCTTTGTTGTACTTTTTTAACTCATTGTCGTACACGTCCTCCCATATTCCAATTCTATTTGTTTAACCGAGGTATGTCTCCATAAAATTTTAAGCATTTAATTTAAGTAGACCGCCTATGAACAGTAGTTTTTCTAGTCATAAAAGAATAAATGCAATTTTAGCAAAAAAACTCTGAATACAAATTTTTATGTGAATAGTGTTCCTTGGAGAAATGACTCTCGTCCTCTTAATGGTGTATACCATGGATGTTATATTTATACTAGAATGTGTATTTTTTTAGAAAGTATTAATAAATATAATAAATCTGAAGATGTAAGATTAAGGTTAAATCAAATAACAAGTGATTTAAGCGATGGATT
This sequence comes from Lysinibacillus sp. NPDC056959, assembly GCF_042674095.1. Lineage (NCBI taxonomy): Bacteria > Bacillati > Bacillota > Bacilli > Caryophanales > Bacillaceae > Lysinibacillus > Lysinibacillus sp. NPDC056959. The sequence continues at coordinate 7,399 of NZ_JBHURE010000016.1, forward strand.
TTATTTATTAAAAGAGTTTTGAGAGTTTAATGTTTGTTAATTTAAGAGATTGAAAATGTAATCAGTGGTGTATGAGTAGATTAAATTTAAAGTATAGGAGAGATTTAGTGACAAAAGATAAAAATAAAGTAAGACTGTTAATTGCATCAGATTCTTTTTCAAAGCTAGGTGATATGGCTGAAGGTATCGCCTTAGCAACTTTTGTCTTTACCATTACCCAATCAGGTTTTCTTTTTGGCCTTTTTTTATTTTTACGGTTTGTTCCTGAATTAATAATAGGTCCCTTTTCTGGTTATTTAGCAGATAAAGTATCAAGAAGAACTATCACAGTTAGCGTTAATCTAATTTTAGCTTTTATGAGTATATTACTTTTAATCTCTCATGAGAGTTATACAATTATCCTTATAATAGCAACGATTGCTAGTTTTATTAAGATGTTGTTTAGACCTGCATTTTTGTCAAGTATTCCACTAATTGTTGAAGAGAAAGAATTACCGAATATAAATCGGTGGTTTGGATTTTTTGGTGGATTTGCAAGAGTGATAGGTGCAACTATAGCCGCATATGGTATTTTCCTAAATAATATATCTTTAATTTTTTCATTAAATGCAATATCATTTCTTGTCTTTGCATTAGTTTGTTGGTTTGTAATTCCCAATAAAAAACGATTGATAAGCCAAGATAATGAAGAAGAAAGTAGTACACTAATCGAAGCATTAAAATTTATGTGGCAAAGCAAAAAGATATTTGGGTTAGTGATGGGATCGACATTATTATGGGGATGCTTAGCATTATCAGACACATTGTTAATTCCAACTTTAGGAGCAGCTAAAGATGGCGGTGAAGATTTTTATGGAATTTATAGAATTTTATCCGCAGTAGGAATGATGATTGGTTCATATTTTTCATACAAATGGTATAAGTTATTTTTTGATGAAGGGAAACATTTAGTAGGTTTTTTTATTCCAATAATAATTATGTGTATATCAACACTATTAATTCCATTATCACCTTTCTTTTGGGGTTACATTCTGTATTTACTGATCTGGATATCAAAAGATTTGCCTGCTAATTTATTGGATGTTGAATTACAAACAGTTCCTAATCACATAAGGGGGAAAATCATTTCGTTAGCGGATGCAATAGATGGTATTCTATTCTCTTTGATAACCTTGGTGTTACCAATACTAACAGAATTTTATGATCCCGGATTAATTTTAATATTGGTGCCTATTCCTTTTCTACTTTTAACTATTTTGTTACTCATAAATTCTGTTATTCAACAATATAACAAAAACTCCAAATCTAATTCATATATATAATGAAAGGGTGTGAACCTTTGGATATAAAAGAAATTGTATACCAATACTTACCTTTAATAAATGTTGAAATAAATAACTCTGACAAATTAGAGAAAACCATACTAGAGTATTCTAAATTAAGAGAAAGTATTAATAGGCAGTTTAATTATATATATCTAGAGGAACAGCGAAATAAAGGCTCAACAAAAGAGCCCCTTATTGATAATAAAGTGATAAATATAATTAAAGTAATGAATTTAAAAATAGACAAAAAAATTTTAGAATCTCAATACTTAATAAATTTGCCTGATTACTACAATAAATTTATTTTAGAATTAAATAGTGATAATTCTTTGAATAATAAACACTTTAATTCAATTAGAAAAACGATTAGAGAATATCAACTTCTATTAGAGGGAATCCCTTATAATTATAAGAATACTAAATTTGCGTATAATGACTTGGAAGATCTTTTGTATTCTAATTCCAAAGATATTAGGCGAGAGGCTTGGTTAGCAACAAATCGAGTAAGAAATAAGTATTTATTTGATATAGAAAAACTATTTAAAAAAATTATTATAGAAAGAAATAATTTAGCATCAAAAAAAGGTCATGAAAATTACAAGGAATATGTATTGTCGAACAAAGATAAGTCAAAAGAATTAAGAGATATAACTTTAAATTTTGTTGAAACAAATATAGTTCCACTAAAAAAAATATATGAAGAAAAGCTATGTGAATCGTTAAACCTTGATTCATTAAAGCCTTGGGATGTAAGGGTAGTTAGTAATAATTTAATTAATAGATTTGCGAATGAACGTGATTTTATAAATGTTATTGGTGAATCTCTTAAGGAAATTGATCTGGATATTTATCACTTTTTTCGTGATGAGTTAATTTATCGAGGAAATTATGATATAGGCATAAATGAAAACAAAGAAAATATGAATTATTGTACTATTATTGGGGAAAAAGAAGCTGTTCCATTTATATTCATGAATTTAAATTATAATTATCGAGATTTGATAAGTTTCATTCATGAAATTGGTCACGCTTTTCATTTTTATTCTGCTTATAAAAAAACACCTTTGAAACTTTATAGTAAACCACAATTAGAAATAGCAGAAATAGGGAGTATGACTTTAGAATTAATATTTATCGAAAATCTAAAAAAGAATAATTTACTTGAAAATAATGTTATTAAAGCTATGGAGAAGTACTATTACTCAGATGTGTTATATACATTAACAGCTGCATGCATGTTTGAAGAATTCGAAAGACATGTATATACAGAGCCATCATCTATATATTCCGATAAATTTAATATATTAATGGATAAATATAACGGTATCATAGATATGGGGAAATATAAAACTGAAATGAATCATCAGTGGAGATTTTCAAAACGTTTATTCTTAATCCCATTTTATTCATTAGAATATGCAATATCACAGTTGATAGGATGCTTAATACTTTTTGATTATAAAAATGAACCTATAAAAACTATGGAAAAATTCAAATTTACTTTATCTAGAGGAAATATTAACATTAAAGAATTTTTAACGAGCATGAATTTAGAATTTACTAATGAAAAGTTAAAAAGTGTTATGAATTTTTTAGAATCAAAACTAGAATGATATACAAAAATGATATAGAAGAATAATCTTGATGGAGCTGATTCTGTGGTAAATTTAAAGACATTTGGTTTATTAGATTCAATAAGTGATCAATTCCTTCACTTTGAAAATCAAGGATATAGATTAGGTAGGGTAGTATCGGAACATAAAGGGCTTTATAAAGTAATTACTGAGTTAGGTGAAGTTATTGGAAATTTACCAGGTAGCTTTTTGAATAAGGTCTCTGACAGCTCAGATTATCCTGCTGTTGGTGATTGGGTATTATGTACAATAAGAGAGTATGAAATGAGAGCAACTATACATAAAGTATTTGAAAGATTTAGTAAGATTTCGCGAAATGCAGCTGGAAAAGCCAATCAAGAACAGGTTATTGCTACAAATATAAATACTGTGTTTATTACTGTATCATTAAATAGTGATTTTAATTTAAGAAGAATAGAACGTTATTTAACGGTAATATATGATAGTGGTAGTATTCCAGTAATAGTACTTACCAAATGCGACCTTATTAGTGAAGAAGAATTAATAATAAAAATTTCAGAAGTTCAAGACATTGCTTTCGGCACTTCAATATATTGTGTTAGTGCCTTAACTGGAAAAGGGGTTAAGGAAATTGAAAAGTACTGTGGTGAGGGGCAAACAGTAGCTCTTTTAGGTTCTTCTGGAGCGGGGAAATCTACTTTATGTAATTATTTAACGGGTGTAGAACTTCAAATAACTCAGGATATTAGAAATGATGACAAAGGGAGACATACAACGACTCATCGTCAATTAATTAACCTTCCATCTGGAGGGAATTTAATAGACACACCAGGGATGAGAGAGTTGCAAGTATGGGATACAAATAATAGTGTTACTAACAGTTTCACAGATATTAAAGAGCTTGCGTCAAAATGTTATTTTAATAATTGTACACATATAAATGAACCTGGCTGCTCTGTCTTGGGTGCTGTTGAGAAAAACTTACTTAGTCAAGATAGATTAGATAACTATTTTAAAGTTGAAAATGAAATTAAACATTTAGAAAGGAAAAATGATAAAATTAAACAAAGTCAATTTAAGAAAAGTCAAAAGAAGGAAGCTCGCTACAGAAAAAATAATAAAAGGTGATTTTATTTATGAATACAAGTTACTTAAAAATGTTTGTGAAGAAATTGCTAGCCAATGGGTATTGATAAAGGGCTTAAAGATGAGTCTAATTTGTGATAAATTTAATTTGGCTATGAGAAGGATTTCTTCTTATAGCCTTTTTTGTATTTAATAAACCCTATAACTAGTGGTATGAAATCAAGATAGTAGAAGATTTTGATTTAATACGTAAAAATAGAAGTGAAGAGGAGGTTCTGATTGTACTTAATAAAGCTCGGTTCTGGCTCATGTCATGTAAGTAGAGGCTTCATATCAAGTAGTTGCAATTATTTACGCATATAGGCCAAAATGTACATGGCTATTTTGACATTTACAAGTATACTTTATTTCAAAGCAAAATCACTTAATAAAAAAATTAGTGAGTGGTTTTGCTTTGTTGTTGGATTTTTGCAGGCGTTATGGCAAACTGAATACGAAGATAAAATCTCAACAAGATCCATCGGCACCTAAGGACATAATTATCTTTATTATGGAGATGTTCCACTAGGAATGCTATTAGACTAGTTTTTAAATACGATAGTTTGGCCGTGAAAATATTGGAGGTAGAAAAATTGCGTAAAAGAAGATCAGTTGGATTAGAATTGCGTACATTGTCGCTTTTAATGAGAAGACAATTGGATCAAATCACAAGTGCTACGCTAACGGAAAAAGATAACCTTACTGCCATGCATGGTTGGACGATTAGTTATCTTTGCAAAAACCAAGATAAAGATGTGTTTCAAAAGGATTTTGAACGTGCATTTTCTATTCGTAAATCAACAGCATCTAGAATACTTAAATCCATGGAAAGTAATGGTTTGATTACAAGGCAATCTGTTTCCTACGATTCAAGACTGAAAAAAATTGTCTTAACAGAAGATGCGCTAAAAATACATGAAGATATTAAGACACGTAGAGAAATCCTTGAACAAAAATTACTATCAGGTATCCCGGAAGAGAAACTTGATGTTTTTTTTGAAGTGATGGATGCCATGAAAGAGAATATAGGATCTTGAAGAAGAGGCTATTTTGAAACTTTATTTGACCATATAGTTAGCGTGCTAACTAAAATGAGGGGGACTGCGAATATGTTGAAAATATTTAAATACTTAAAACCGAAAGAATGGACGCTCGTTGTTGCTAGTATTGTGTTCATTGTAGGTCAAGTTTATTTGGATTTGAAGTTACCGGATTATATGGCTAAAATTACAACTCTTGTACAAACAGAGGGCAGTGAAACGAGTGAGATATGGACAGCTGGAGGGAAGATGCTTTTATGTGCCCTTGGCAGTATGATATTGGCAGTTATTGTTGGCTATTTTGCAGCAAGGGTAGCAACATCTTTGTCAAAGGAATTACGAAAAGGTGTATTTGATAAAACGCTATCTTTCTCTATGGAAGAGATTAATGGTTTTTCAATCGCAAGTCTAATTACTCGTTCTACTAATGATATAACGCAAATACAGCAAACGGTTGCGATGGGTCTTCAAGTTATGATTAAAGCGCCGATCCTTGCAGTATGGGCTATTTTGAAGATTACCGGGAAAAGCTGGGAGTGGTCAGTGGCAACAGGGGTAGCTGTCATCGTTTTACTTATTTTGATAGGCAACCTGATTATCTTTGTACTACCAAAATTTAAAGTCGTTCAAAAAATGACAGATCATCTGAACCGCGTAACAAGAGAAGGTTTAACTGGTATTCGTGTTGTTCATGCTTATAACGCACAACAATATCAAGAAGAGAAATTTGAAAAAGTAAATAAAGATTTAACGGATACAAATCTTTTCGTGAACCGACTTATGGCCCTTATGCAACCAGGGATGGGTCTGATCATGTCAGGTTTAACTCTTTCTATCTACTGGATTGGTGCTTATTTGATTAATAATGCAGGAGGTATGGATCGAATCGGTTTGTTCAGTGATATGGTCGTATTTTCGTCTTATGCAATGCAGGTAGTTATGGCATTTATGATGTTATCAATGACGTTCATTTTGCTGCCAAGAGCGGCAGTATCTGCAGCGCGTATAAATGAAGTGCTAAATACACCTCAAACAATTATGGATGGAGAATTGCAATCGTCACCTAAGGGAATCGAAGGTGACATCGAACTGCGTAATGTTAGCTTTAAATATCCTAATGCAGAGGACTATGTTTTAGAAAATATTAGCTTTACAGCACATAAAGGCGAAACTGTCGCTTTCATCGGTTCTACTGGTAGTGGTAAAAGTACGCTGATTAATTTACTTCCAAGATTTTACGATGCGACTGAGGGTGAAGTATTAGTTGACGGCATTAATGTAAAAGAATATGCACAAGAAGCTCTTCATAATAAGATTGGGTACGTTTCTCAAAAAGTCGTACTATTTTCAGGAACAGTAAAATCTAATGTTGCCTACGGTGGTAACGGCCAGACCCAGTCAACAGATGAGGAAATCAAAAAAGCGGTGGAAATTGCTCAAGGGAAAGAATTTGTGGAGAACATGGATGACCAATATGATGCGGCTGTCGCTCAAGGTGGTACAAATCTTTCTGGAGGTCAGAAACAACGTCTTTCTATTGCAAGAGCAGTGAATCGAAATCCAGAAATCTTTATTTTCGATGATTCATTTTCCGCTTTAGATTATAAAACAGACCGTCAACTTCGTTCTACGTTGAAAAAAGAAACAAAAGGTGTAACGACTTTGATTGTGGCGCAGCGAATTGGAACGATTAAAGATGCTGATAAAATCATTGTTCTTGATGAAGGTAAAATCGTTGGTATGGGAAAACATAGTGAATTATTGAAAACTTGTAAGACTTATCAGGAAATCGCTTATTCTCAGTTATCGAAGGAGGAGTTGGACAATGCCTAATACACAAAATAAGCCCCGAAAAGGTCCTAGTGGCCCAGGTCATATGGCAGCTCCTGGGGAAAAGCCAAAAAATTTTAAAAAGCCTTGGGGCAAGTTGATTGCCTATTGTAAACCTTTTTTACCAGCGATGATCTTTGCACTTGTATTGGCAACTGTAGGAACAATTTTCACGATCGTTGGACCTAATATGCTTAGTGACATCACTGATTTGATAACGGAAGGCATTACTGGTGAGATTGATATTACGGCGATTGGAAAAATAGGACTGTTCCTTGCTATTTTGTATGGATTGAGTTTTATTTTTAATTATTTGCAGGCGTTTATTATGGCTACGATTACGCAGCGAGTTTCTAAAAAGTTACGGACAGATATATCGAACAAAATTGATAGATTACCGTTGAAATATTTTGATTCTACAACCTATGGTGATGTATTAAGTCGTGTCACGAATGATGTGGATATGATCGGACAGTCTTTAAATCAAAGTATTGGTTCGTTAGTGACAGCGGTTGTTATGTTCTTTGGATCGTTAATTATGATGTTCTCAATTAATGTGACGATGACACTTTCCGCCATTGCGGCAACTTTCGTTGGGTTTGTATGTATGACCTTTATTATTTCAAAATCCCGAAAATACTTCATACGCCAGCAGCAAGACCTTGGTAGAATAAACGGTCATATTGAAGAAATCTATTCAGGGCATGATGTCATGAAGGTGTATAACGGTGAAAAAGTAGCGAAGCAAGAATTTAATGAAATCAATGAAAGTCTTTTTAATAGCGCTTGGCGCGCGCAGTTTATGTCCGGCATGATGATGCCTCTCATGATCTTTATTGGAAATTTAGGGTATGTTGTTGTTTGTGTTGTAGGGGCTGCACTTACAGTGAAAGGTTCCATTACATTTGGTGTAATCGTTTCATTTATGGTGTATATCCGTTTATTTACGCAGCCGTTGTCACAATTAGCTCAGGCAGCTACAAGCTTGCAGTCAACTGCCGCAGCGAGTGAACGTGTATTTGAGTTCTTACAAGAAGAGGAACTTGAAGACGAAAGTAATAAGAAAGCCACTTTAGATGCCAAAGATGTTACAGGCAATGTGGAATTTAAAAATGTTAAGTTTGGCTATACGAAAGAGAAGCTAATTATTAAAGATTTCTCTGCGCAAATAAAAGCAGGTCAAAAAGTTGCTATTGTCGGACCTACTGGGGCTGGGAAAACAACGCTTGTTAATCTTCTTATGCGTTTCTATGAAGTAGATAGCGGGGAAATCATGATTGGAGACGTGCCGACTAAATCGATTTCTCGTAAAAATGTTCACGATTTATTTTGTATGGTGCTACAAGATACTTGGCTATTCGAAGGTACCGTTAAGGAAAATATCGTGTATAACAAGGAGAATGTAACCGATGAAGAAGTGATTTCGGCATGTAAGGCAGTAGGTCTGCACCACTTTATAAGAACTTTGCCAAAAGGTTATGACACGATTTTAAACGATAAAACGAGTTTATCTGTTGGGCAAAAACAGCTTATTACCATTGCAAGGGCCATGGTTAAAAAAGCACCGTTGCTTATTTTAGATGAAGCTACTAGTTCCGTTGACACACGTACTGAAGCGCTTATCCAAGAAGCGATGGATAAATTGATGGTGGGAAGAACATCATTTGTCATTGCCCATCGACTTTCAACTATTAAAAACGCCGATTTGATTTTAGTGATGAAAGACGGAGATATTATTGAAAGTGGTAATCATGAAGAACTGATTGCAGAAAAAGGGTTCTATGCGGATCTATATAATAGTCAGTTTGAAGATGTTTCTTAAATGCACTCGTGGCTACTAGGGCAGTGTGTAGCTTAATAAAAAATGTTTGATGATAATCACCTCGTTTCTTAGAGGTGATTTTTTAATTTTGACCTCTTGAAGCGATAAAGTTTAAAAGTTGGGTGATAAATTAAAGTTAGGCGATAAATTTAAAAATTATTCCGATATATATTAAATTTGTTCCGATAACTCAAAAATTTATTCCGATAAATCGAAAAAATGTTCCGATAAACTGATTTAGAGCTTTTTGTAAAAACGATTTAGTTTAGGGGATAAGAATTTATTTGGAACACCTTTCTCTGATGATTCTGGTTGTATCATTAGAGCAATCGCTTTTTCGCTAACAGAGCAGGATAGTTAAAGAACAATTAGGGTACGTTACTTTTAAAAAGGAGTAACCTAAATGAAAAAGCCATTTTTAATTTGTTTGTCTATGTTTATATGTTCGTTCAGTCTTTCCATGTTATTTGCAAATCCTGTTTATTCACAAACTACAGCTTCAGAAAAAAATGAATATTTACATCCTGCAAACAAGGAAAAAGTTTTTGATGAAACTGTAGATGAATTTTACCAGGCATTAAGAGACCTGAAGTATCCTGTACATCAGGAGGTTTTTCAAAGATTTAAGCTGAGGTCAAAGCAACAGCAAAGACATTTGGATACTGCTCTTTTTAAAGAAATGCCTGATGCATCTGTAAATATTAGAAAAAAGTTATTGTTTAATGAGGTAGAAAAATTAAATTATATAACTTTTGATGGAAATATTCTTCGTCCCTACCCTGATATAGATATTAACTACCATCAGACCGTTAGCCCTGATAGGCAAGTTTATTTCTTTTATTCCTTTAAAGACACAGAAAAAGAATTTAGAGGTAGATATGCAATATATGATGTTGAAACAAAAGAAACGGTAGCGGGCGGATATACTTATATGCCAAAGCTCAATCTTATAAAGAATACTTACGATAAAGAAGGATAAATTTAGAGCCAAGAAAATAGCAAAAAGGTTTCCATGTTCAACAAACGGGGTGATTGGTTTCATGGGCAGCTCTTTTTTCTTTATTGAACTGTCGGAGCAATTTAGTAGAAAAAATACTAAAAAAAGAGGCAGTTCTCAAAAGCACTGCCTCTTTTGTCTTAATACAAATACTTGGGACTTATTATTGTTTTGCTCTATAGATCCAGCCACCCACTGTAAAGAAAGAACGAATATAATTCTGATTTCGACTCGTTATTTTTCTGGTTTAATATAAGGTACCATTTGTGCAGTGGCGCCTACTGAAGCTCCACGAACAAAACTTTGATTTTCTAAAGCTTTAAAATTTTGCGCTTGGCCCGTTAGCATTACTCCTAATATTTCCACTTCATCCCATTTTTTATTTTTATTCGAATTTAAAAACTCTTGAATAGGTTCATTCCCACCTTTACCATCATATTTTTTGAGCGAATCCATAAATTCATTATAAGCATCTTTTGGTGAAGAAGATGGATCAAATCCATAAATCGACACCCCTGAGGGTCCTTTACTTTCATCTGCAATTTGCGAGGCCATATACAACCATACAATGTTTAAATTATCGGGAATTTTTGCTTGTATTTCTTGTAATGTATACGGTTGATCAAAAGAAATAGCAACTTCCGCCACGTAGTTTTTCATTTGTGAAACTTCACTGAGTTCATTTTGTACACCATCAAAATATTTTTGAATAGAAGGATGATAAAATGTCGCCACTTTATTTTTTGTTTGTTTATCATACTCATAAAAATCTGTGTCAGACCAATAAAAGCCTGGTACTAATTCATTGGTGTCAATATGTGAGCGAAGCCATCCATACGAACTCGTAAGTGTGCTCCAAGGGACTACATAGCCATTAATATTTTTTGAACGATTCGAAATAATATTACCACCAAACATGGATGAATTAGCTGTTACTTGAGAATCGATTTGAATATTCGGCTCGGCAATTGCATTATGTAAGAAAAGCGAATCGTGAAGTCGGGTAGAACCTTTGGCTGCAAAATAGTTGCCTGTTTTATAGAAGATTGGTATTAGAATTAGTACGACAATAATTGAAGAAATGATGATTTTTAGTAGTTGTTTTCGTTTAGCTTTTTTTAAAGCGGTTTTGATCGAAATATCCATTAACGTTTTCCTCCTATTTTCGAGTGAATAGATTTACGTGCTCGATATAATTTTTGCTTTACGCTGTCTACTTGAATGTCCAAAATAGTAGCAATTTCTTCATAAGAAAAATCATAGTAATACTTTAAAAAGAAAATTTCCTTATATTCTGTTTTGACGTCTTTTAATAAATAGAAAATCTCATCATTATTTAAAATCGTATTTATTTCACAGTCCATATGTTGAAGTTTTGAATAGATATCCTCGTTTAAGTAAATGTTCTGTTGCTCTTTTTTCCTTTTCAAATCAATATATTCATTAAGTGATACTCTAAAAAACCACGGACGTAAATTCCGTTCTGTTAAGTCGTCCAACAATAGATAAACTTTATAAAAGGTATTTTGTATGATATCTTCCGCATCCTCTTTTTTGGCTCCTTTCGCTAGTAATAGGCGGAACACTTCCTCTCCTAAATTAATAAGATAGGAGGCTAGTACGTCTTCTTTTTTCATGTTTGTCCTCCTTCTACTTATACAACGAATGAGCGTTTCCAAATGTATACACTTAAATTAATATTATATGAAAATACATTTATAAATTGGTTTAAAGGGACAATTCTCAAATATTCCTGACTTTAAAGTAAGCGTATCAGAACTTTGAAATTCTCTAGAAGAGCAATCGCTTTTTCACTAACGGAGAAGGCTAGCTTAACACTGGTTGTCTTTATAAATGTTGAGATATATTTCCATGGAATTGATTGACATAAAATGTGTATTAAGCGTATAATACATTACGAAAGGTGTATTGTGTGCTTAATACACTTTTACATTTTTTTGAGGGTGGTGTATTAAGCTGTTAATACATCAAGATCGATTAGCGGGGTAATGGCTAAATAATATTTCGGGTAGTTCTTTAAAAGTACTTAGCCCACCATTATGCTCAAACTGTATCAAGTGCTTAATACACGAAAATATAATTTTCTAGGAGTTGAGTTAATTGACTGTAAAGTTTAATAATCGGGATCCAGTGTACGTCCAGGTTATCCGGCATTTTAAAGAGCAAATCGCCAAGGGGTATTTTGAACCTGGTCAGGAGATTCCATCAAGAAGAGAGCTAGCCAACCAGCTGAAGATTAACCCAAATACTGCACAACGAGCTTATAAGGAAATGGGGGAACAAGGATTGATTTTTACTGAGGGGAATATGCCGAGCTGCATTACTAAAGATGAAGCGGTCCTTAAAAGTGTCCGTGAGGAATTGATTATCGAAGCGGTTGACTTATTTTTAGGTTCTATTAAATCCATCGATGTGCCGTTATCCGAAGTATTGGAACTAGTTAAGAAAAAGCATGATGCCGAAAGCGGAGAAGCGGAGGAATCGAAATGATCGAAGTAAAAAATGTCGAGAAAAAATACGGCAGGAAACGGGTATTAAAAGGTCTTTCTTTTACTGCTGAAAAAGGTGAAATTACTTGTTTAATCGGTATAAACGGAGTAGGAAAAACGACAATCATGAAAGCTATTATGGCGCTCACTCCGATTAATAGTGGTGAAATTTTGATCGATGGGGAAAAAATCCGGAAAGAAAGCTTTGAAAAAGTTACCTTTATTCCAGATACGATTACGATGTTGCCGCAAATGAAAATTTGTGATGCCTTTGCGTTCATGGCTGATTTTTATAAAAACTGGGATCCAAAAAGGGCAGAAGAGTTGATGCAATTTTTTAAACTAGATCCTACTGAAAGGATTGCCAATTTATCAAAGGGGAATATGGCTAAAGTCAATATGATATTAGGTTTAGCACTGAATGTGGATTACTTACTGATGGATGAACCATTTTCTGGTATTGATATTTTTTCTCGGGAGCAGATTGCCGAAGTGTTTACAAGCCATTTAATTGAAGATCGTGGTGTGATTATTACAACCCATGAAATTAGTGATATAGAACACTTGATTGATAGAGCAGTGCTTATTGATAACGGTGAAGTATTAAAGGAATTTAGCGTAGAGGAAGTGCGTGAAAGGGAAGGGAAATCAGTAGTTGATGTCATGAGAGAGGTGTATCGTGGGTGAAAAACTATTTAAAACTTCTTAATTTCGAAGTAAATCGATTTTTCAAACTATACCTAACTTTAATAGGATTGATAATTGTCAGCCAGGTCATTGGGGCGATTGTCGTGTCAAAAGGATATATGAATGGCGTGGATCAAGTGATGTATAAAAATCAATTATCAATGAGCCAATATACTGAAGAATACGGGTTATTTTCTTTTAATCAGTTCGTTGGTTCTGAATGGTTTCTGCTACCAATCTTTTTTAGCATAGCCATATTGATGATTTATGTTTTCTTTATTTGGTATCGGGACTGGTTTGGAAAAAATACATTTATTTATAGATTATTAATGTTGCCAACTGAAAGAATTACTATTTATTTCTCAAAATTAACGACAATTATGCTTTTAGTACTTGGTTTAGTTGCCTTGCAAATAGTATTAATCTCAATCGAAATGCAAATTGTTAATAGTATTATACCAACAGATTTACAATCGCATTTTTCATTTAATGATGATTATAGTTTAGAAAGGCTTTATCCGAATACCTTAACGGAATTTATCCTGATTTATGGAGTCGGGCTAATCTTTGTAGCAGTTCTATTCACGGCCATTTTAATTGAACGAAGCTACGGTTTAAAAGGCATTTTTATCGCAATCGTTTATGGAATGCTATCGTTCGGAGTATTTATTGCGCCACTATTAGTAAATAGGTTATTAAATGGCTATTTTTACTCACTAGAAGTCTTCTTATTGGAACTGGTAATGAGCACCATCGTATTAGTCAGTGCCATTTGGATCGCAAATCATTTGCTAAAATGTAAAATCAGGGTTTAAGGGGGGATGACAATGAAAAAATATTGGAAAACGATATTGATTAGTTTAATCATCGTGACGACAATCGGTTCTTACTATATTCAACAGGCAATGGCAAATAATGTATCTCTTAAAATTGAAACTACTAACGGAGATAAGGGAGAAATCGACAATCTAATCATTCATGCAGGTTATCAAAGTGTTGATATTTATCGTAGCTTAGATATATCAAAGGATGGTTCGGCTAATCAGAGTGAGTCTTTTATCGGAGAGTTGAAGGAACGATATTACCCTGGGATGTTTCAAAAATATATTCAAGAACACCGTAAGTTTATGCGTGGAAAAGAAGCAAATCCTGGTCAGTATTTTGAAGACGAAAACCGTTTAATTTACACGGCTTTTTCAAATAAAGAGGGCCGAGGAGATTCTTTCACTCTGCAAATCGATATACTTGATAAAAATACAAATAAAAGTTCTTCATTTGAAATCAATATGCCAGACCATGTAAGATATGACTGGATCAATGAGAGTGATGTCTATGTAGAAAATGGAAAAATAAAAATATTAGCAACAAGCAATCTCAATAATGAGGAAGAGTTGCACTTATACACGGTTGATGAAAACAAAAAGGAATTAGAACAAGACTCAATACTTGCAAAAATAGAGTCAGAAGAGCTAAGCAGGGCCAGCATCTATATATTTAATGACTATAATAAGGTGCAAAATGAAAATTATATCTTATATATGGTTGAAAAATACAAATATCTAGAAGATGGTGAGCGTAAAACTATCTCTAGCCAAATGTATCTGTATAACTATCTGAATAATGAAGAGAAGGAGTGGACAATTCCGGCCGAATTAAAACCATATAAGCACTCGATCATTCTTCAAGAAAAAGATATATTCATTCCTGTTCGTTCAACCAATGGTTTAGTACTGAACCGTTATAATATAGAGAAGAATCAGTGGGAAGAGCCTATAAACTTTAATTACCCAAGCATTACTAATGCTAAAGAAAAACCTTCTTTACAGATTACAGATGGTAAACTATATTTAGTCGATCGTGTTTCGGATGGGCATTTGTTCCTTATCGGTGATTTACGTACAGGTGAATCATTATATGAAGGTAAAATCATTATTGAAAATAAAGAAAAACTAGATGCAGATTACTCACTTTATATCGAGCAAATAGCAAATATATAACAACATTCATTAAATTGAAGAACACACATTTTAATAAATAAGAGTAAGCAGCTTTGGCAGGTATGAATTCATTCATATCTGCCGTTTTTTGTTCCTTGGGTGGATATTTGTGAAATACAATGACAGTATGCCGATAATGAAATTAGTCAGTGGGTAAAGTTAAAGGCAAATTTCTTATTAAGCTTACGGAGTAGGAAGGAATTAAAAACTTATGTCTTCGAGGGAACATCTTTGACGCAAAGATTAAAGGTAAATTCATAGAAGGTTTCAAATGATTTTTAAAAATTTTGAACGAAATGAAGCAACGCTCCGTCTAATGGAGGAAGGAGGCGAAAAGGATGGAATGTGAAATCGTGCAGCGTGCTATTCGTGGGGATCATCAAGCGATACTTTCACTTATTGAAATGGATGAAGAAATTTTATATCGCATGGCTTTTACATATCTGAAAAATGAGCAAGATGCTTTAGACGTGATGCAGGACCTAGTTTATAAGGCACTGAAAAAAATGCATATCGTTAAACAGCACGAGTATGCCAGAACATGGCTCGTGCGCGTCTTAATCAATTGTTGTAAAGACCATTTGCGAAAACGCCAACCAACCGTTGCAATTAAGGAGCATCACCAAGTTGAATGGGCTATCTACTCTGATATGGAGCGGTTATTGGAACATTTATCTTTGTCGGAGCAGCAACTCGTCTATATGAAATATTTTCAGCAATTAAAAAACAAAGAAATTGCTGAGCTCAATCAAATTCCGGAGGGTACTGTAAAGTCTAAGCTTCATTACATACTAAAGAAGCTTAGAAACTTCGCTGGAGAAAAGGAGGACTGGCTATGAGTAAACTACCGATTGACGTTCCAAAGGAGAAACTTCAACAAGTTCGGATGGATATGTTTCATAAAGTACAGCGAGAAAAAAGAACAAAGAAGCGGATTTTTTCGGTTGCAATAGTCTTTTTGCTGTGCCTAAGCTTTTTATTTTCAATCCGTGTTTCTCCTACGATTGCTAGCTATGTTGCAAAAATTCCTGGATTTCAACAAATTGTATTAGCGGTTGTAAGAGATAAAGGGATAAAAGATATTGTGGACAATGGATACTATGAAGAAATCAATGTGACGCAGTCTAAAAATGGCCTATCGCTTACATTGCAAGGCGTGATTGCAGATAATACGGGATTAGTACTTTACTATGACGCCGATGCCTCATTTGATATGTCGAAATTACACTTGGAGGAAGTTCATTTGTTCCAAGGGGACGAAGAAATTAAAGGCGGTGGTTCATTTACAAGCAATCAATCAAGTCAAACGCGCTTCTCTTCTTCAGTAGATTATAGTTTTTCAGAGCCTTTCGCTTATACTTCAAAGGATTTTAAAGCGGTTTTTCGTTTTTATGAAAAAGATAAAGGGAACATTGAAATTACGATACCGTTTTCACTACAAAACGAAATCGCAAAGGAAAAAATTATTACTGCGAATCGAACTGTAGACGTCAGTGGTCAGAAATTTACGATTACACAAATTCGCCGTTCTCCATTAAGAATGGCAATCGATATAGAATTAGACGAAGCGAATACGATGCAAATTTTAGCCCTTGATGATTTTGCGGTCGAGATGGAAAATGGGGAGCGAAGAGAAGGCATTAAATATGGCTTGTCATTAGGTGGTGATATTCGCGACGGCAAAATCACGCTTAATTTACAAAGTAATTATTTCCATGATTCAGATTCACTCAAACTATTAATTGGAGCTGTTCAAGCGGTTCCAAAGGGTGAGGATTTTATCGAAGTTGATTTTGGCACAAAGGAAGTACTTACGAAGCCAGATTATTTGGATTGGGATATTTCTGTAGCGCAGCATAGTGTATCAGTTGCTGCAAAGAAATGGGATGATAGAAGGGCACATTCGTTTCTAAATAGTGCTGTAAAAGCAGATGGCACGACGTTAAAATATAAAAGTAGCTCGTTCTCAGATGATGAGCAGTACCTATTTGAGACGGAGAACTTTGAAAAATATGATGGTAAAGCAAAAATGTATTTAAACTATTTCTTCAATCCTATTGGAGAAAATATTGAACTGAATATTCCACTGAAATAAAGAAAAGATGTTCAAAAAGGCTCTCCTTTTTGAACATCTTTTTAATATTTCCATATTTGTGGTAATACCTCTTGAAACGTAAAGACAAACAAAGACGTTGTAAAGCATGTAATTTAGAAATTTCTGAGCCATTAACGGATTAAATGACCTGAATTTGATTAATGAAAACGATGGCCAAGATTATATTCCTGAGGCTTCTATTTAATTCAAGAAGAAACAGCTTATGAAATATTAAAAGGATCTATCATTATAAACATCAACGATTTAATCAATTCAAACCACCATTCAGACAGTAGTAGATTAAATGGTTGTTGTGGTCTTGACGGCTGTGATGGAATGAACAGGGTTTGCTTGCATGATCATGAAATTGGTACGGAATACTCTGATTGTTGGATGTTTCATAAAGTTGTATTAAAACCAGAGTTAGTACAACTTATTTAAGATGTACACTAATACCATTTGCTGGCCTAAGCAAAAAGCCAAATCCGGACGCAATTATGCCGAGGCATAATTAATCGATAAAACGTAAAGGTTGTGAAGTTATAATGCTAATGAGCATATACTTTAATAAAGAAGATCGTTTTTTTCTTGTTCAACTTAATGGCAGGTTAGTTTAGCAAAGAAGGTGCACTGAAGTGTCTCTAGTGCTCCATTTTTATTAGATTAAAAGATGGAGGCGAAAAATTGAATGTCCAATGATAATGAAGTTTTAGTAGATAATGAAAAACGAAATGATTTAAAAATAAAAGAAGAACGGAAAGAGGGAGAACCGACTCAGGCCTTCAAAGGGGCTTCGTGGGCAGCGCTATTAGTAGGTGTTGCGTCTTATTTAATAGGTTTGTTTAACGCAACTATGCAATTGAACGAAAAAGGTTTTTACTTTGCAGTTTTAGTTTTCGGACTTTATTCTGCGATATCTTTACAAAAAGCAGTTAGAGATAAAGATGAGGGAATACCAGTTACTACTATTTATTATGGTCTTAGTTGGTTCGCCCTTATCGTATCTATTTCATTAATGGCCATCGGTTTATACAATGCAGGAAGTGTTGTTTTAAGCGAAAAAGGATTTTTTGGAATGGCATTTGTTCTTAGTTTATTTGCAGCAATAACAGTTCAAAAGAATATAAGGGATACGCAGAGGGCAAAAGAAAAAGCTTGAGTTATATGGAAAGGAATGGAGGAAGTATCTTCCTTAGCATTTACCGTGACAAAAGCTAGTGAAAATGTGGGGAAAATTTAAAAAATGAAAGAAAAGCCAACGTTTTGAAGGTACATTATTCAAAGCGTTGGTTTTTTATATCTATTGAAATTACAAGCGATGGTGACGGTCTGAAATAATTTGTTATTTAATCCCTTGTTAAAATTTGGTTTTAATGCTATCCTGTGAATATATTTTATGAATATTCATAAGTAATATTCACGAAAGAAGGAGATCATCTATGGCAAGGGGAAAAAAAGTTTTTTCAGAGGAAGATAAAAGTCTGATTAAAAGTAAATTGAAAGAGGAATGCATGGCATTTTGGATTTCTCCGGGTTATAAAGAAACAAGCATAGGCGCATTGTGTAAGAAAGCGGAAATATCAACAGGTACTTTTTATAATTTATATTCCAGTAAGGAAGAACTTTTTTTTGAAGTTCTGTATGACATTCAAGATACTATTTATGAAAATTTCATTGAGCGAATTGAACAATGCCCTGAAAAGTCCGGCTTTGAAACAGCCATAATCCAGCTTTACTATGAATACGAAAGCAAACCATTTCTTTATGACGTAAAAACAACTGATTTCACTTCGTTTTATAGTAAACTTTCGGAGGAAATGAAAGAAAAACTAATATTTGATAGTAGTGAACTTTTTCGTACAGCAATCAAACGAGCAAATCTTAAACTAAAGGTTCCTGAAAATTTAGCCTTTTCTACTTTCACTGTTCTTCTTTCAAGCATTGCAAGTAAAGAAGGAATTTCAAAGAACTGTGATCATTTAGCTGCATTTCAATTTATGACGAAGCAGTTGGTAGCAAGCATTTTTGAGTAAAGGCTCTATTGCAAATAAAAAATAGGAGGAGATATCAATGGACTTTTTTTGGCGTATTATAAACTTTCTAAAAGAAACAGCACCTTTCTTTATCGCAATGAATATCATTTTAGCAAGCTTCCTACTAATCTTAGGGTTAGTTTTAATGTCCAAAAAGAATAGAGAACAGAAGGCGAAAAAGATTGCAGGAATGGTTTGTTTATCATTTTCAATGTTGGCCTTTCTAGGTGCAATGTCCAATGCATTTTTTTCTTTTTTCGTATTGTAAAAATAGGAGGATAAAAAGATGTTAGACAAACTACAAAATATTATGGATGCGGCTTGTAAATGGGGAAATAAAAATTTAGGAACCTCTATTCAATTCCCTAAACCAACAAAAAAATCTATGGTATCCAGTGCTTTTTCAAGTGGAATTATTGGAAGTGTAATGACCATCTATGGACTTCTTTTTAAGAATATATGGGTTTTGTTATTTGGTGTGCTTGGCATAATAAGCAGTGTTTTCATATTTCGGGAAAGTGAAAAAAACGATTAGATAAATAGTTTTACAATCTTTTATGCCCATAACAGCCTAATTAATGAAAACTTATCCCTAATTTTGCAGCCATCAGTTCTCGAGATTTAATCGAGGTGGATGGTTGTTTTATTTTGGAATGGATTACAAATAAATAAAACATAGTTGACTTATTGGTTTTATATGTTTAAAATCGTATTAATTGTTCGAATATATCGAATGATTAATCAATACGAGGAGGGTTAAGAATTGACTAGTGACATACTTTCAAAAGAGTTGAGCCGCTTATTTGAAGAAATAGTAGAAAATCGTCGTTATTTACATCAAAACCCAGAGCTTTCTTTTCAAGAAGAAAAAACATCCCGCTTTATCGCGGATACATTAAAAAGCTATGGAATCTCTGTGCAAGAAAATGTTGGTGATAAAGGTGTAGTTGGAATTGTTCAAGGAAGTGAACATGGAAAAACGATTGCATTTCGCGCAGATTTTGATGCATTACCTATCGAGGATCAAAAAGAAGTTACATATAAATCCACAGTGCCTGGCGTTATGCATGCCTGTGGTCACGATGGACATACAGCTGCTTTACTCGCGGTGGCAAAAGTTCTTCAAAAACATAGGGACAGTATTCATGGAACAGCTAAATTTATTTTCCAACCAGCAGAAGAAAAGCCACCAGGTGGGGCGAAGTTTATGATTGAAGAAGGGGTTTTAGATGGAGTGGATTATGTATTTGGTGCACATTTAGCGACAGACCTTTCAGTTGGCAAGCTGTCAACCGCTTCAGGTGCAACAATGGCCTCAGTTGATGCCTTTACGATTCAAATTTTCGGAAAAGGCGGGCATGGAGCTCGACCTCATGAAACGAAAGACTCCATTATTGCCGCAACGCAACTAGTTCAACACCTACAACAAATCGTTAGTCGTCGTATAAACCCAACCGAAGCTGCCGTTGTCACAGTAGGAAGTATACATGCTGGAAATGCCTTCAATGTAATTGCGGATTCAGCTGTTTTAGAAGGAACCGTTCGTGCATTAAATAAAGATGTTCGTGCTCAGATAGAAAAGGAAATCCGAGCAATTCTAGAAGGGTTAAAGATAACTAATTATATAGATTTTGAATTAGATTACTTACATGGTTACCCAGTACTAGTTAATCCGGTGGAAGAAGCTACAATTGTGGAGCAAATCATTAAAGAACAGTTTGGAGATAGTGCTTTTATTCAAAAAGAACCGGTGTTAGGAGCGGAAGACTTTGCTTACTATTTACAAGAAAAACCCGGAAATTTCTTTTATGTAGGTGCTCATAATGAGGAACCAAATACACAATATCCTCACCATCATCCAAAATTTGATTTTGATGAACGAGCACTACTCAATACAGGGGAAATATTCTTGAAAATAGCTAATCATTTCTTGATTGATTAAAAATGAAAATCAATAGAATGGAGCGCATATTCTCTGTTTAGTGGCAAATTAATCTGGAGGAATGAATACCATGATTGTCTTTAAACATATCGTAAAAGAATTTTATCAAAAGAAAAAGAAAGTAGTCGCTTTAAATGGTGTTTCTCTAGAAGTTCAAAAAGGCGATATATATGGAATTATTGGCTATAGTGGAGCAGGTAAAAGTACATTAATTCGGATGGTAAATGGCTTAGAAAATCCGACTTCTGGACAAATCATCGTAGACGGAAAGGATATTCAAACATTAAGTCCGAATGAGAAAATACTAAATAAGAAAAAGATTAGTATGATTTTTCAACATTTTAATTTACTTGAGTCTAAAAGTGTTTTTGACAATGTCGCTTTGCCATTAAAACTCCGTAATGAAAGTAAAGAAGCAATCGATAAAAAAGTGAAAGAAATGCTTTCATTTGTAGGGTTAGAAGATAAAGATAAAAACTATCCGAACCAGCTTTCTGGAGGTCAGAAGCAACGCGTTGGGATAGCACGTGCACTGGTCACAAATCCTGAAATTTTATTATGCGATGAGGCAACCTCTGCACTCGATCCTAAAACGACAAAATCAATTTTAAATTTGTTAAAACGAGTCAATGAACAGTTTAATATAACGATTTTATTAATTACACATGAGATGGAAGTGATTCGTGATCTTTGTAATAAAGTAGCTGTGATGGAAAATGGTCAATTAATCGAATCAGGAAATGTTATTCAAGTATTCGGTCAACCGAAAGAACAAACTACTAAAGATTTTGTAGAAACGGTTATTCCTAATAAAATTCCAAAAGACTTATTGGAATTTTATCAAAAAAATCAACAGTCGTATACTTTATTACGGCTAAAGTTTTTAGGAGAAAATACGGCTAGCTCGTTATTATATCAACTAAATAAACGTTTCAATCATGTAGAAAGCAATATTGTCTTTGCCAATGTTACAGAACTCGAGGGGACTACTTTAGGCATCTTTACTATCGCATTTTCTGCAAATGAGTCAATCATTCAAGAAATTAAAGCATTTATTAAAGAGTTTAATGTCATTGTAGAGGATGTGAAAATATGAATCAGATTTCCCCGGATATAATTTGGCAGGCTATGACCGAAACTGTTTATATGGTTTCTGTTTCGTTATTAATTGGAACGTTATTAGGGCTACCACTTGCACTGTTTTTAGTACTCACAAGGCCAAATGGTATTAAAGAGAATAAAATTGTTTATTTCATTTTAAATTCAATCATTAATATTATTCGTTCGTTACCGTTTATTATTTTGCTCGTAGCAATCGTTCCGTTTACACGTTTAATTGTCGGAAAAACATATGGTACGGAGGCAGCGATCGTTCCGCTTATTATTTACATTGCCCCATTTATTGCACGATTAGTGGAAACATCTCTATTAGAAGTGAATCCTGGAATTATCGAATTAGCAAAATCTTTCGGCGCGAAGCCTTTACAAATTGTACGACATTTTTTAATTCCTGAGGCACTTGCTTCTATTATATTAACGTTAACAACCGCAACAATTGGATTGATTGGAGCAACGGCGATGGCTGGTACAGTTGGGGGCGGTGGAATAGGTAATTTAGCCATATCACACGGTTATCAACGCTTTAATACATTTGTCATTATTTTAACTGTCGTTATTTTAATTATTATTGTGCAACTTATCCAATCACTCGGCAGTTATTTAGCGAAAAAAATTAGACATCAATAAAAAAGGGGTCTTACGTTTATGAAAAAATATATTTCAGCATTTCTTATAGTATCGCTTGCTATTTTTTTAGTAGCCTGCGGGAATTCAGATTCTGACTCAAGCTCATCAGATGACAAGAAAACAATTAAAGTTGGTACGTCCCCAGGACCTTATAGTGAATTATTTTTAAAAGCCGTAAAGCCGATTCTTGAAGATGAAGGATATAAAGTGGAAGACACGGAATTTACAGATTTACGACAAGCGGATGTTGCTTTAGCGGATGGTGGTATTGATTTAAATGTGGACCAACATACAGCTTACATGAACAATTTCAATAAGGAAAGTGGCTCAACTCTTGTTGCTGTAACAGCTGTGCCAACAGTTCCAGCTGCTTTATTCCCTGGTAAAAAGAAATCAGTAGATGAGGTTAAAAAAGGCGACGTAATTGGTATTCCTCAAGATCCATCAAATGCAGCTCGTGCATATGCAATTTTACAAAAAGCAGGTTGGATTAAAATTAAAGACGGTATAGATCCAATTCAAGCAACAGCAGAGGATATCGTTGAAAATAAATATGAGTTAGAAATTAAAGAAATGGAATCGGCTCAAATCCCGCGTACATTAGAAGACTTGGACTATGGTGTTATCCCAGGAAGTATCGTGTATTCTTCAGGAATTGATGCAAAAAATGCAATATTGCAAGAAGATGTTGTGAAAAATTACGAGTTAGTAGCAGTAGTAGATGAAAAAAACAAAGATACCGATTGGGCAAAAGCTGTAAAAGATGCCTATAATTCTCCAGAGTTTAAAAAATACATGGATGAAAATAATCAAGATAACTATTGGTTCATCCCTAAAAATGATTGATCCTAGTGAAATCTGTATTTATTGCTAGAAGTTCTCTAGGGGTAAAAGATTTTGAATAACAAAAATGGATATGTTCATCGTTTCTTTTATTCTATTGAAGGAATCTATTTTGATTGATTATTGTCAAAATGGATTCTTTTTGTATATGTTAAAATAACGATTTTTAGACACCTCAATATTTCCATAAATCACATTAGTTGTTACTAGTTTTTGTATTAACTATACTTATGTTGTAGTCATATGGAAAGGGTGATTGGATGAGTAAGAACTTTATTATATTTGGAGCGAGCCAAGGATTAGGTGATGCATTTGTAAAGGGGTTACCAACAAAAGGGGATACAGTATGGATGGTTTCTCGAACACGACCAAGTAGTTTAGATATAAATGATGGCGTAAATCGTAAATGGCTCGCTGTTGATTTATCTAGTCAACAACATATTCCTGCTTTAAAAGAAAGTTTACAAGGCGTTGCTGTTGATGTATGTATTTATAATGTTGGAGTATGGGAGAAGCATGGTTTTGAAGATGACTATACGTTTGATAATGATGAGATTGGGGATATTGCAAACTTAATTAATATTAATTTAACTTCCACGATTACATATATTCAGGCACTATTACCTAATTTAAGACAGGCCGAAAATGGAAAAATAATTTTAATAGGATCGACAGCAGGTTTAGATCATTCGAATAATAAGCAAGTTTCGTTTGTGACATCTAAATTTGGCTTGCGAGGTATTACAAATGCTTTACGGGAGCATGTGAGGAAAGATAAGATCGCTGTAACGTGTATTAATCCGGGAGAACTGGCTGCTGAAGTACCTTTTGAAGAAGGGGCTGAAAAAGCAATTAAATTGTACGAAGGTACACGTATTCCTGTACAAGATATTGTAGCCATTGTCCAATGTGTGATTAATTTATCACCAGTTTCATGTGTGAAAGAGATAAATATTCCTGCTATTACAGATATGAATGTATAATTCAGTATAAAAAAACGGCTCACATGTTGAACGATTGTGTTCAATATGTGAGCCGTTTAAAATGATGTCAGTAATTTAACATTCTCTAGCATGGGTTTAATATTCTAATAAATTTAACCCAAGTAGTTATCATCTTTTTTGGGAATCAGCACTTCTAACTCAAGAATATTACTATTAGTAAAAATGCCGCTTGAGAGCTCCATTACATAGATAGGGGTACTTTTTTTGTCGATAATGGATGCTATTTGTACCTCAATTTCATCATCCGTTTCACCTACAATAAATATAGATTTATATTTACCTTCATTCATGATGAAATCAGCTTGATATTCCGTTTTTATACACATATGATATTCATCATCTTCAAAAACATAAATAACATCATTATAAAAAAATTGCTTTGATAATTGTAATTTTAAAAAATCTTTAGCTGATAAAGTTTCATTCGTTTTTAAAGTGATTATTTTTTCTAAATGACTTTCTTGTAAGTATTTTGTTGAATTTACTTTTTGGTTTGTAATATTTACATAATGGTGATCAATTACCTTTTTTATTTTTTGCAGTTTGTTTATTTCATCGGAAATTTCTTTTGATTTTTCTTTTAATAACTTCAAATAATCACTTTTTTCATACGAAGTTAAAACCTCTTTAATTTGTGCGATTGAAAGATTTAAGTTTCTCAACATTAATAGTTGAGCAAGTTGATAAATTTCCTTCAGCGAATATTTTCGATATCTATTATTATCCGTGTAGGATGGGAATAAGAGCCCTTTTTCTTCGTAATATCGTATTTGATGATGACTGATACCAAATATTTTAGCCAATTGATTTATTGTAATTGTATCATCCATAATATCCCTCTTCTCTAAATAAATATAAACCCTAGGGCTAGCCTAATGTCAACCAATAAACCTAAGATAAAACCTCAAACAGTTATCAATGAGAATGAAAGAAAGATTAATTCCATGCGATAAAGCTAACGTATTTTTTGGGGCAAATGAATTGAGTGGTGGACAAACAAAAGTTGGTTTGACATTAGGTCAACCCTATAGTTTATAGTGATGGTGTATTAACAGAAGGAGGAACAGTTATGACAGAACCGTTACAATCTAAACGGATTGAAGGGCTAGATTTCGCTCGAGCCTTGGCTATGTTTGGGATGCTTATCGTCAATTTTAAAATCATTATGGGAGCGGCAGGGAGAGGGCCGGATTGGCTTTTATGGTTTACTGGACTTTTCGATGGAAGGGCGTCTGCCACTTTTGTTACGTTGGCTGGTATCGGAGTTACCTTGATGACAAGAAAAGCTAGAATTAGCGGTGAGCTTTCTACTATTAAAGAGAATAGGATGAAATTATGGAAACGTTCCGCTTTTCTCTTTATTCTAGGTTTACTTTTATATGTTGCTGATTGGACTGGAGATATTCTCCATTATTATGGTGTTTATATGTTGATTGCATCCTTCCTTATCGTAGCTTCTACAAAAATCATGATCATCCTATCTAGTCTTTTTTTAATCACCTCGCAAGCCTTACAAGTGACAATGAATTATTTGAAGGGATGGCATCCAGAACAACCGTTTATGGAATATCTTGATTTTTGGACGATCGAAGGTTTTCTAAGAAATCTCTTGTTTAATGGATATCACCCATTATTCCCTTGGCTCTGTTTCTTTTTGCTTGGAATGATCCTTGGCAGACTTGATTTAATGAAGAAAGCTGTAAGAAACAAAATGTTGTTTATTTCTATAATTCTACTAATAACAATAGAGGTACTTTCAAAACTATTAATGCGACTATCGCTATCGGTGTTAGATGTAAAAAGTGCTGAATTTTTGTTTCAAACAGGGCCAATTCCTCCAAATATTTTATATATCTTATCAAATTCCGCATCTTCAATCATTGTCATTGTCGCTTCTGTTAATATCGTAGAAAGGTTTGCAGGACAATGGTTGATAAAATCACTTATTCAAACAGGACAATTAACATTAACGCATTATGTAAGCCATGTATTCATCGGTGTGGGTATATTGGCGTTATTCAATAGGTTAGAAAACCAAACGTTAGCATTTTCATTAGTATTTACAATATTATTTTTCGTAGCGAGTATTTTCTTTTCAGTTTTATGGAGCAAAAAATATAAAAGAGGACCGATTGAGTGGGTGATGAGAAAAATGACAGATTAGTAGTGGAAATAGATTAAAAAGGGAGATTAGAAAGCTTTCCTCTAACAAGCCGGATCGCTTTCTAGCCGCTAAATGAAGATTCAAATTAACGGACAGTCCAATGCCATTTAATAGCATCTTTTTCAACACTTTTGACAAAATCTTCTTTCCCATTACAATACCCATCACTATCATTTGGATACTGCTTGGCAAGTTGGCTCTTTATTTCTCCATACTGCCTGCAAACTTCGGGATGCTCTCGAAGATAATCTCTAAATGCTAAATGTCTTTCTATTTCATCTAAGTTGTTATATTGAAAAGCGTGGATTTGGTGTGTACGACGATCGCCACCTTTGCGGAAATATCTTCTTCCGGTTATCCCGAATTCGCCCTTAACTTCGTATCCAATCTCTTGAAATTGCTTAGAAAATGAATCCAATTTATGAATATCATTGACTACTAGTAGCATATCTATGATTGGTTTTGCTTTCAGACCTGGAACGGACGTGCTTCCAATATGAAAACTATTCACCAATTCATTTTGAAGGATAGCCCTAATAGAATGTTCCTCTTTCTGATAGTCGCTGCTCCAATTGTGGTTATAATCTACAACTTTTATATTTCTCATTCAGTACACCCCAGTCTTTGGTTTTGTATAACCTGACAAATTTTATGCATTACTACAGATTAAAAAAATCTAATGCATTGTCAATGATGCTGTTTGAAAATAACTACAAAGTAGATGACTCGTTTTTTCATAGTGTAAAAATGAGCGATGAAGAGTTTGGGTAGCAACTCTTCACCACTCTAAAGGGGAGAGGGGTAAGCATGCTCATTCTTTAATTTGCGTTGTTTTAATTAATTCTAAATATTGAGAATCCCCTAAACCATATTGAGGGAAGAGGTGTAGTAGGTTTTGTACAATTTCATCGTGAGGTAGATATTGATGTGTTTGGAAATATTTTGTGATGTCGTTGTCGCTTTTCAATAGTTCTAAATATAATTTGATTCCTTGATACATAACAGGCATCAGTTCTACATCTGGCATACGGTGGTCTATTAACACTGCTTCATATAGATTGAAATAGCTACCTAATGTTATGTCAGTTTCTTGCACATCATATGTTTGTTCTCTCACCGCATGATAGTAAATCGTTCCTTTAAATGCTATTTGTTCTAAATATGCTAATACGGTTATTAAGTTCATCTGACAAAACATATCTTCACCAAACCAAAGAACGATACATTTATATTTTTTGGAAAATAAGGTCTTTTCAAGTGGTGCAACTGTAATGGCTTCGTAATGCTCAAGTGAGACTTGATGTCCTGCAGCTCGAACCTGTTTGAAGGAGTCGCTAAAAATGGTTGTAACGGTGTCGTGTACACACATCGCTTCATTAAACGGTGCATAATCGCTTTTTCCCATTAATTGTTGAGAGCTGAATTCTTCGTACATCATTTGTCCATTTAAAATATGTAATACTTCATCATCAAAATGTTCATCCACATGTTTTTGTAAATCTTCAATTCTTAATTTTTTTGAAATATCCATATAATATCCCCTCGCTTCATTCATAGTGAGCTTTACATAAGATTGCAATGGTTCGGGACATACACGAAAGGCGTTGGGGGAACGCCGAATATTTCCTTGAAAGCTCGGGAAAATGCTTCTTGCGATGAATAGCCATGTTTAATCGCTATTTCAATGATCCTTTCATCTGTTTCACTAAGACTGATTGAAGAAAGATAGGTTTTTCTAAGGGTCATATAGCGTTTAATGCTAATGCCTGTGATTTGATGAAATTTAAAGGAACAGTAATAAGAAGAATAGCCCATTGCTTCACTTAGTTTCATCAGGGAAAACCCCTCAGCTCCTCGGGGATTATATAGCCCATTCTTCTTTGTTATGCACGGATACCGCTACCAATTATAAAAAACTTGCAGCAGCAAAAAATCTTAAACACGAAACAGTTAATCTTAATCAAAATCAACGAGTAAAAAAAGGGATATTCCATATACAACACGTTAATAACTTCCATCGCCGTTTGAAAGGATGGATGGAACGATTTCAGGGCGTTGGTACGTATTATTTGGATAGTTACCTTTACTGGTATCGTTTGGCTTGAGTTACATAAAAACTTGGCATTTGAAAATCGGGTAGAGCAAATGCTTATTTCAACTTGTCAAAAATCTAACTATTTCACAATTGAAGCAATAAGAAAAGGCAAAGAGCACCATTTATCAGATGCTTTTTAAGCGGATTTACTGTTATTCAATTAGCGAAGCAAAAAGAGCTTTTCGCTGAAATAATATGGTTAATTTGATAAAATGTGGACTTTTTTTATTGTTTCTCCTTATAATATACAATATATAAGCGTGTGTTTTTATACTACTAGATTTTTTGTAAGTAAAAGTGTGGGGTGGTTAATTGAATTTTATTACTTGGTCAATTATTGCAGCAGAAATTGGTTTTTGGATTGTTATAATACTCGGTCTAACTTTACGTTATGTATATAACTTTAAAAAAATGGGATCGTTCTTTTTACTTCTAACACCCGTGATTGATTTGTTTCTGTTAATCGTAACTGCTATAGATCTATTAAAGGGTGGAAATGCAACTAAGTCTCACGCAATTGCTGCTATCTATTTAGGTGTGTCGATTGCTTTTGGAAAGAGTATCGTTCGTTGGGCTGATGAAAAGTTCTTATACTACATAAAAAAAGAGGGAACAAAACCTGAAAAAAAGACTGGTTTCGCATATGCTCGTAATTCTTTGAAAGGGTCTTTTCAGCATTTATTTGCATATATCATCGGAGCAGGATTTTTATTAATATTGATATACCTAGTAAATGATGCGGACCGTAGCTCTATACTTTTTGAAACACTAAAAGTATGGTCTTTAGTACTGGGAATTGATTTTATCATATCTATTGCATATTTCATTTGGCCACGAGGAAAATAGTTATTTTACATAGAAGTAAGTAAAATATTTTAAAAACAATGAATGTTTTTTCTTCAACTAATCAGAGCTTTCGTTAAATTTTCGATTCACGAAATATCAAAACTAAAAGACAGATTTATCCTACACGTTTTGTAGATTAAATCTGTCTTTTAGTTTTAACAGCAACAATCTTTGAGAAAACAGCCTAAATAAAACACGCGCCAATTTTACCACTCCTTAGATAAAGGTATAGTCAAGATGGTGTAAGAGTAAGAGATACTTTCCCTTATCATTGCTTAACCATGGTAAAACAGAGTGAGAGATCTTTTAGCAAGTTTGAGTCGTGTATCTTTTTAGATGAATAGCCTATGTTTACATTAAAGGGCAGTAATTTATTTGTACCGTAAACGAAGCATTAGGTACCAGATTCTTACCTTAAAATTTGGCAAAAGCAAAGAAGATAGGTGGGAGATGAACTGCCAGAAAAAGTCCGATTGGTGAAGACTAATAATCAGTGGGGGAAGAAGCAAACCCCACACGGATTAAAGTTTCACTTTATTATTGTAAGTGAAAAAATTATGGAGAAGGGCATTATCTACTCTGTTACTAGAATACGTAAAGTTACTCATCCCAACTGCAAAAATTGTTTCAGATAGTTGTCTATCACAAGGGAATCATGTTCGTTTTGTCCGATTCCAAAGCAATGTCCCCATTTGGATTCGATTAGCTGATATATAGCATTAGGCATATGTTTCACTTCATATGCATTATCCTCAGGAGGGAAGAACAGATCAGTCGATCCTGGCATAACAAGAGCATGAGCAGTGATCTTGTTTAATGCCTGTTCAAAATTTCTGTAGTCTTCGGTGTTAGCGCTAATATCTCCGGTGATTCCTGTACGGAGCATAGCAATCAAATCATTGGCATCAAAAGAAAGAAACACTTGATCCCAATAGTCTTTCAGATATGCATTTAACGTCGAATATCCCTCTGACTCATAGAGTTGCTCTAAATAATAAGCTTGAGAAAACCCCCAAGGAGCATAGGCGCGTCCCATCGCAGCAAGCCCTGCTACAGGCTGATGATCATAGAAGCCTTCCTTCCAATTGGAGTCCGCTTGCAATGCTGCAATAAGCCCCTCAAAAACAACTTGAGCATGTGGTCTGGTTTTTGCTGTTCCGCCAAATGGAGCAATCCGCTCGATCATCTCAGGATAACTAGTTCCCCATTGAAAGGATTGCAGCGCCCCCAGTGACCAGCCAACGACTAGAGCAATTTTCGAAATACCAAATTTCTTTGTTACGAGCTGATGTTGTAGTCGGACATTGTCATAAATCGTTGTGAGCGGAAAATTCGCTCTGTCAAAAGGGGCTGGTGTATTGCTTGGGGAGGAAGATAACCCATTTCCAAACATATTAGGCACAATGATGAAATATTTGTCAGGATCGAGTGCTTTACCGGGGCCAATAAGCCACTCATTATCGGTATGTTGGCCAGCAAACCAGGTAGGATAGACAATTACATTGGACTTTGCAGAATTTAAAGTTCCATACGTTTTATAGGCAAGAAAGGCTTGAGGTAGCTTTTGACCCGATTGCAGTATGACATCTCCTAGTGAATAAATTTCGTAATCTTTCATGATTCGAATCTCCTTTGTTATACAAGATTTGGTATTGGAGCTTGATTTTTACTCTACGACACTGCTACCATCAAATCAACGAAACGTTTTTGATTGTAACATTCAATGTTTTTGAACTTAAGAGGTGTTGTCAATGGAAATCCGCCAACTTAAAACATTTTGGACGCTTGCTTCCACATGCAGTTTTAGCC
The DNA here is from genome assembly GCF_042674095.1 of Lysinibacillus sp. NPDC056959. Lineage (NCBI taxonomy): Bacteria > Bacillati > Bacillota > Bacilli > Caryophanales > Bacillaceae > Lysinibacillus > Lysinibacillus sp. NPDC056959. Next base: position 38,904 of record NZ_JBHURE010000016.1, read on the forward strand.
GCACTGCCGAAGTATTGAACTATGTTCCGTCTACTGTAACCATGCAAATCAAGGCTTTAGAGGAAGAATTGGGCGTTAAGCTATTGGATCGCTGGGGCAAGAGTGTTGTATTAACAGATGCAGGCCACCAGTTGTTGCCCTATGCCAACAAAATTTTAAATGATGTTGAGGAGGCTCGGTATGTCTCAAGTCAGAGCGAAGAATTAACTGGTACGGTGATAATCGGTGCAGACGAAGTGCTCTGTACATACCGGTTACCCGACTTGCTCCGGCTTTTTCGTGAACGATATCCGCACGTTCGTCTTTTATTTAGGCCCTTGTCTAGTGATAATTTGAAACAAAGTCTGAGAGAAGGAAATGTTGATGTGGTCTTTATGCTGGATGAACCTGTCATATCTACAGATCTTCATACAGAGCTTTTAATGGGTGAACCATTTTTTATGGTAGTTTCACCTGACCATCCATTAGCTACACGCTCTACATTAGGCATAGAAGATTTTAATAGAGAGCAAATTTTATTAAGTGAAAAAGGCTGCTCTTATCGAGCTTTCTTCTATCGAACGTTACTGAGAAAGGGTGCCGATAGCTTGACCGAGCTGGAGTTTAATAGTGTAGAAGCCATAAAACAATGCACGATGGTTGGGCTCGGCATTGCGTTACTACCTGAAATGGCGATAAAGGGAGAGTTGGAGCGGGGAGAACTGATTGCTTTACCTTGGGATTTATCGGAAATACGATTCGCTACTCAAATGCTGTGGCATCAAGAAAAATGGATTTCACCATCGATGAGGGCCTTTATCGAATCGGCAAGAAATGTATTAAAATAGAGTCTAGAAAATAGCAAATTAAATATCCTGAATGTACGGGCGCGAACGATTTATTTCTCCGCACCATTGCTAAATCACATATAAGAGGGAAAGGTAGATTTCAGAAGTTCATTTAAAACCCTAAACTAATTTCGAAATCGTGCTGGCTCAATACCGAGATTGGTTTAGGGTAATACTTGAGAAATTGTAGGGGGTTATAAGTATGCATTTATTTTCACCGACGATAACTGACTATTGGAAGTCGCAATTTTTAAACGGAGACATTATCTATAACGATGGAAAATTTACGATTACTATCAACCCAGATCTAAGCGAAGATAGTAGACTCATGGTGCTGGAAACGACTGACGGCCGGTTTTGGGCAGTCTTGACGCCTGGGATGGCCGATAAATTAGACCTTTCCAAAGGACGAAAACTGTCTGATCTGGTCTTCCATCAGAAATTAAAGGAAGCGGGCGTCACACTACATGGTGCAGATTATATTTTCTATTTTTCAGAAGCCGAAAAGACCGTTTTGCTGCAAGAAAGTTTGGAAGGGTCATTGCGCCAATTAACAGAGCAAGATGATGCAGTTTTCTCTAAGTTCGAGTCCTCCGCGTCGGAACAAGATTTGGATGATGCTTATGTGGAGTTGGATCATTGGGCGGTATACGGTTCTTTTGAGCATAACCGATTAGTTTGTGCTGCTAGCATGTATCCTTGGGAAGAAGATACTCAAATTGCAGACCTCGGCGTACTGACTTTGACATCTTTTAGAGGAAAAGGTCATGCTCGCAAAGTAGTGCGTTCAATTAGTAAGTACGCCTTTGAGCAGGGTTACGAAACACAGTACAGATGCCAACTCGATAACGAGGCTTCAACGTTCCTAGCTAAAGCGGCAGGTTTGACGCTGTTTGGAAAGTGGGATGTCATTTCTCCTGAGTGTACTGTCGGAAAGTCTCAGTAGGATAGAATCTATAGAAATTTCCTTGGAGAATAACAGTTGCCTATTTTTCCTTTGATAGGAAAAATAGGTATATCGATTATAGAAATTGTATTGTTAAAGGGTGGGAAAATGTACACAATTGGGCAAGTAGCTAATTTTTTAGGTGTATCTAGAGATACCTTAAAATTTTACGAGGAAAAGGATTTAGTAAAGCCAAAGCAAAATATTGGGAATGGGTATAGAAAATATAGCCAATTTGATATTTATGACATTACAACAGTAAATTTCTATCGAGAAATTGATATTGAAATTAAAAAAATCCAGCAATTAAGAAAGAGTAAGAGTATCGATGGAATTCAATCATTACTAGAAGAAAAAGAACAAGAGGTTTTACTGGAAATAGAATATAAAAAACTTCTATTGAAAAAGATTCAAATAGTAAAAGAAGATTGTAAGAAAATCAAACAATTTTTAGGAGAATACATAGTTAAGGAAATGAAACCTTTAGCGATAAAGGGGGAAATTGAACATTTTACTGCGTATGAAGAATATGACACTTTAAAAAAGAATGCAGACAACTTAAAAAAAGCAGTTACGCTTACATCTTTAAGAAGAGTCATCCAATTCAACGAAGACGGTATTATAGAAGATAAGTTTATAATTATACGAAAAGTGGAAGACCTAGATGAAGAAATAGAAGGTGAAATTCTATCTCATCCAAAATGTATTTATACAATTATTGAAGATGGAAGATGGTCAACTGGTGGAAAAAGTATTGATCAACACGTGGAAGCGAATTTAAGAAAGTTTGCAATAGAAGAAGGGTATGAACTATTGGGGCGAGTTTATATAAATCTATTACTGACGACTTATGAAGATGGACTGGAACGGGTGTTTTTAGAGATTTATGCACCTATCAAGTGATCATTATTGTTTCACGCTCCTTAGCTAAAGAGGCGTACGTTATTCAACTTAAATTCACGAAGGAAGAGCCATTTATTTAGGGGTTCTCCCTTTTTTTTGAATTTAATACTTGAAAACTCAACAGTCATAGTGTACTATTCAACTAGTACACGGTGTAGCGAAGCAAACCCTTTTTAGATTAATTCATTTATAGACGATTCGAGATGTTCGAATAAGGGGGCTAGCAATAATAGCTTTACTATAATAGAAATATTTAATGAATTGAAAAGGAGATTAAGATGAAAAGAATTTTTTTATATTTATTTTTGGCATTCTCAATTGTGGTCATGTATGGTTGTTCACACGATACAATGCCTAAAGAAGAAAGCAAAAAAGAAAGTAAGGAAAATTCCGCTAGTAATGTACCTGTTAAAATTCCAGACGATCTATTTGTTTCTAATAAAAAGAATGAAACTATTAGTGAAGATGAAATGAAAGCAAGTATAAAAAAGTATATGGATTATAGTCATGTAATCGATGAAGAAATGCAAACAATCGTTTATAAAGATGAGGATGCTACTGAATCAGATAGGGAAAAGTTAAAAAAATTAATGGATGAAGGAAAAAAGAATGATGCGAATTTCAATGATTTTTTAAGTAATAATACTATCCCTGATGATTATAAAGAACCTTCAAAGACAATTTACGAATTTGTATCTTCCATCAGGGAAACTTTAACACAATTTGAAGAGGAAATTGTTGGTGCGGTTGAAAATGGTAGTTTGACAGAAATATCAGATTTTGCTTCAGAGCATTTTTCTAAAGCGAATGGAAGGCAGCAATTAAAAATTGAAAAGTTTTTAGACGAGAAAAATATAAAAACTACATATTTTGATGAATAGAAAGAATATATTTTTTACCCTTCATTGTTTTTGAAGGGTATTTTTTTCGTCGAATTATTTGGTGATAAAAGTATTGACCTGTGAGTAACCCCTAGGTTTAAGCTAAAAATATTCGTAAATATATTTACGGAATACTAGTTTGAAGCGGGGAATATGCATGAGTAAAGAAAAGAAACTAAAAAAACCAGTAGCCAATTTTATTCTACTAACCAATATCATTTTTTTGCCACTTTTTTGTGTTGTAGGAGTCATCAGCATGTTAGGATTTCCTACGTGGGTTATTGATGTAATGTTTTGCATATCAGCATGGTCTTCAACCTTTGCATTTGCAATTCTATTTAAAAAAATCTATCCAGGGCAAAGTTTTATCCAATTTGTAAAAGATAAATTCAACAATAAACTTAAATTTTCTGTGATTCTTAATGCGATTTGGATTCAAACCTTCATATTTTTGATGGTTTTGTTTCTCGTATCGAAAAATAATGAAGTAGACTCTATTTTTACTGTTTCTTCCTGGGGAATGCTGTTTTACTTCTTTTTTAAAAACTTTCTTTCTGGACCATTAGGAGAGGAATTAGGGTGGAGAGGTTTCGCTCAACTTGAGCTTCAAAAGAAGAATTCACCATTAAAAGCGTCGATCATCATTGGATTTTGGTGGGGTATGTGGCATCTGCCCATATGGTTTACTACAGGGCTTGTGGGCATTGATTTAATCAAATATATTCTATTCTTTATGATAGCAATCATGTCTATTAAAATCGTCATGACAGCATTTTATAACTTAAATAAGAATCTAGTCATCCCAATCATTATCCATCAATTATTTAATTTTTTTATAGGGCTAATAAACGGAAACTTACTCGATTTAATCATGTATAACGCCATTTTTTATTTTGTTGCAGCGGTTTTATTCATCATTATCAATCCAAAGAATGTACTGTATGGACAGAAAGATACAAATTTGAGACTTCAACCCCTAAAGGGACAAGCTGACTAATGGCAGTGGGCTTCCTGAGTAACTTCGGCACGAGAGGCCACCTTCAAATCGAGAGAGAAGCTGGCTTTACTCATGTTATATGCGGTAGTTGTGGCATTGAGTTGGAGAGGTAGCTGACCGATAAAATTTATATAATCAAAATTTTCTGTTGATTTACAGTGGAGGGTTATGGCACACTATAGAAGTGAATTGTATTCCAGGTTTTTCCTGTGAAAGGGGATGTTGTTAATGACAACTTATATCATATTGGTGGTATTAACTTAACCGAATATCGGGCATAGTGAATTCCAATCTTTTATTATAGCTTGGCATAAGAGCAAGCGGGAATATCACTCTTGTTTTTTTGCTATGCCGTAAACAGTAACCTTTCGTGAATACTGCTGATAGCGAGATACGATGAAAGTCGTATTCCTTTTTAATTATAGTCGACTTTTGGCTATTCTCCGCGAAACAGCAGCTTCTTAGGAGGCTGCTTGTTCGCGGTATTTTTATGCCCAAATACAACTTTAATTTTTGGGAGAGGGTCGGTTCAATGATTGATTTGAGACAATACGGCTATATCGCAGCCGAAACACCGCCGATAGGTTTAATACCTGGAAGGGTTACAGAACTACAGCGAGAGCAATATACCGTCATCACCGAACAAGGAGAAGTGACGGCTGTATTGAAGGGCACTTTTTACCACGCTGCGGTAACTCGGGAGGAATTTCCATGCGTTGGCGATTTTGTATTTCTGCAATACAACGAAAATGGTGCTTCCCGCATTGCCAATTTGCTGCCTCGCCGCTCGAAATTTTCCCGTGCTGACTATTCGGGACATGCAGCAGGGTATGTCAAAACTATATTGGAGCAAGTAGTAGCAACGAATTTTGATTACGTATTTATCGTGTCGTCCCTAAACTGGGATTTCAATGTCAGCCGCATCATGCGCTACCTGACACAGGCACGACAGAGCAACAGCCAGCCAGTCGTTATCTTAACAAAAGCTGACTTGGTCCCGGATTTCAGCATACCGTTAGCTGAAGTTCAAAAAGCCGTTCCTGATGTCCCTGTACACATAGTTTCCAGCCACAACGGGAGTGGTTTAGACGAGTTGAGTGAATATTTGCAACCAGGAAAAACCGTAGTATTACTTGGCATGTCCGGTGTGGGAAAATCCTCGTTGCTAAACGCTTTAATGAATCAGGAAGTGATGACTGTCAAGGCTATCCGAGAGGCCGACAGTCGGGGACGGCACACAACAACGCATCGTCAGCTTTTTATGCTTCCGTCCGGTGCGATGGTTATTGATACGCCTGGTATGCGTGAACTTGGACTGTTCGGTGCGGACGACGGGATCAGTGCGGGGTTTAACGATGTGGAGGAATTATTCATACAGTGTCGTTTTAATGATTGCCGCCATCATACGGAGCCGGGCTGCGCTGTTCTTGCTGCCCTTGCTGATGGATCATTGGCGCCAGAGCAATGGGAGCGTTATCTTGTACAGAAGCGGGAAAGCAGGTTTGTAGATGATAAATCGAAGTATCTCATCGATAAACAGGCGAGACAAAAGTCTATTGACATGCGACATAAGGGTAAAAAGGGAGGATACAAGAAATGAACAAATATGATGAAAAGGTTGTAAAACCAGAAATACTGACGCTTGTTTTGAGTAAAATGCTAGACAAGACGATAATCCGCGCAGATTATCAACTTAAAGAGTTGCAAGGAGGGACAATAGGAATTGTTCGGCTTGTAACAGGCATGGCTGAAACTTCTGATGGTGAAAATCTGCCGTATAAGATGATTTGGAAAACACAGGAAAAATTTGAGCGTTATGGTGATCCGGAATCATGGCGTAGGGAATTCGACCTCTATGCATCGGATTTCAAAAAGGTTTTCTCCGATTCGTTCCGGTGGCCGGAATGTTATCACGCCGAAATAAATGGCGATGAGATTCAACTGTGGATGGAATATATTGATGGTGTGTCAGGCTTAAATCTAACCTCGGAAATGTATGAACGTATAGCAGAGGGATTGGGGCGATTTCAAGGAAGGTTGTACACTGAAAGGCCAAAAGTGTTGCAGAATTTGTCCAATTTAAGCAATGTTGAGTATATGAAAAATTCCTATCTGCATTATCGGTCATGGAATGTTTTGTATGATTATATACGCTCAGATGACTGTGAAATCCCGAAGCATCTGTGTAAAATGCTCATAGACATTGATAACAATGCGGACGAAATATTCAGTCGAATCGAAAAGTTACCAATAGTGCTTTGCCACAGAGATTTTTGGGTGGCAAACATATTCTATTCGGACAATGAAATCGTACTTATCGATTGGGATACCGCCGGATGGGGGTACATGGGTGAGGATATCGCAAGTTTAATAACTGATGAAGCGGACGTCTGTCATATGATTGAATACTACCAAAATTGCATCCCTGCATATTACAGAGGTTTTTCGGAATATGCGGATATGTCCAATGTATCTGAACATTGTATCTATGAACTAATCCTTGTTATGTTCGGGTACAGGCTTGTGGAGAGGTATAAATTCGCTACGTCTCCCGAAGATAAATCAATGCACCTTAGTACTTTGCAAAAAATCTATGAGATGAGAAATATGTAGAAAATATAACTATTGTGTATTAGATGTATACAACTGGATGAAAGTCTGTGAATTGAGATTTAATTCAATTTACGGAGGAATTCGTATTATATAGTTCAGTCAGATCTTTCTGGTTGAACTTTCTTTATTTAGATTTAATCTATTAGTAGCCGGGGTTTTGAAGAGACAAAGTTAGCCGCTATCTTTAGTAGATGGTTCATTTTCTTTTTGAAATCAACATGTAGACACAAATATTGAAGTGGTATAAATTCAATGCTATTATAGATATGTGAAGTCTCTAATTGAGGTGAAAAAAGTATGAAATATTCTAAAGCTACAAATTATGCACTACACACAATGCTTTTTCTTGCAAAGGAAGCACCGAATAAACCAGTTGGTGTCCAGCCATTAGCAGAGATGCAAAATGTTTCTCCTACGTATTTGTCTAAAATTCTCACGAAGTTAGTAAAAGAGGGGATGATCAATTCTGTATCAGGTGCAAATGGAGGGTATACTCTTAGTCATAACTGGGAGGGTATTTCATTTTTAGATGTTATCCATGCAATTGAAGGCAAATCGTCATTATTTGAATGCTGTTTATATGACGATCCTAAGTGTGTCATTAAAGAAGTAATGCTATCTGCAGAAGAAAAATTGGAGAATGAATTAAGAAACAGCAAAATATCGGATCTTGTGAAAAAATAGTAGTGGATTTATAGTCCACCATTATTTTTTGATTAATCATGGATATAAAGAGTCTTTTAAGTCTTCGATTGATTCGAACGGTTAGCTTAGAATCATTTTGTTTTTAAACGTTAATTTGAGCCTTAATGGCATGTTGTGTAGCGAACAACATGTACTCTACTCAATTTATGGAGGAGTTACATGATAGAATTATTTGATTGTGCAATTATTGGTGCAGGTGGCGCTGGGTTGAATGCTAGTTTGATTTTAGGGAGATCTCGTAAAAAAGTCGCGTTATTTGATAATGGAACAAATCGGAATCGTGTGACGCAGGTATCACATGGATTTCTGACACGTGATGGTATTAAACCAGCTGAGTTTAAAGAAGTGGCTTTGAATGATGTGAAAAAATACCCGTCAGTTCATTATTATCAAAATACGGTTACGAATATTAAGAAACAATCAAATGGATTGTTTAAAATTGAGACGTTAGAAGAAATTGAATATGTGGCTGAGAGAATACTTTTGGCAACAGGTGTTCAAGAGGAATTTCCATCAATTCCGGATATTCGAAAATATTATGGGAAAAGTTTATTCAGCTGCCCAACTTGTGATGGATGGGAATTAAGAGATCAACCGCTAATTATAATTTCCGAAAATGAAGAACAAACCCTTTTTAAAGGAAAGCTTATTTATAATTGGTCAAAGGATTTAGTGATTGCCACAAATGGTCATGAGCTTTCTGCTCCGACATTGAATGAACTACAAAGAAAAGATATAACTGTCATTACTGAGCCTATTCAAAATCTTCATGGGGAGGATGGTTATTTAAACAAAATAGTGTATAGTTCTGGGCTTGAAATAGAAAGAGTTGGCGGTTTTATAGTACCTAACTTTGTGCGTCCGAATCAATTTGCAGAACAGCTCGGTTGTCATTTAAATGAAAATGGTAGCATAGTTGTGGATGAGGCAGGCCGTACATCACAGGAAAATGTGTATGCAGCGGGGGAGACAGCTAAATTAGGCCAGTCTTCATTAATCGTCGCTGCTGCCGAGGGATATAAAGCAGCGATGGCAGTTGTTTTCGATAGTACAATTTAAAATATTTTTTAGCTTAATTATAGATATTAAAGGTCTTTAATGTGCGGTGAAAGGAAAAGAGTAGGGTCTAATCATAATAATAAGCATATTATAACTTCAAGATTTTTATTTTCACAAAGGAGGAAAAGAAGGATGTCAATTGTTCAAGTAACAACAAAGGAAGAATTAAGAGAACACTTAAAAACTAAAAAGATCGTGTTAATAAATTTTTGGGCTGAGTGGTGTGGCCCGTGTAAAATATTCAAAGGGGTGCTTAAAGAACTGAATGAAGAATTCAGTGGTAAGGTGAAAATTATAAGGGTGAATGTGGAGAAAAGCCCGGATATTGCAGCAGAATATAAGGTAATGGGAATTCCTCATTCTCGATTGATTATTCATAATAAATTACGTGAACCAATTATTGGATATGTGCCGTTTGAACAACTAAAGCAAATGATTGGAATATGATTCATTAAACAGCTGTACAACCATTTAGGGTGAACATCTAAAACGGTTGCTCTATTTAAAGAAAGCCGTCTGTATACAAAATTAGCGAAGTGAATGTTTCACGATAATAATCATCAAGCCAGACAAGCAAAAAAGATTACTCTTCTTGCTTGTTTGACTTGATTTCTAAATATAATGAGAAACTAATTGCAACGAACATTATCGTAGAAAGTATAATCGAAAACGTGGCAGTATAGTAGATGGATGTAATCAATAGGATAAGAGAACTAATGATCATGACAACCCGTAGAAATATATCTGTTTTTGTTTTTTCACTTAGATTAAAAAAATCTTGAAGAATAGCAAATAAATAATATACGCCGAAAAATAAAATATATTCATAAACAAAAATAAGCTTCACAAAATCTGGAATTCCGAAATAAATTAATTGGAAAGTTAACATGAGCGGTAGTATATAATTTATAAATTTGCTAAAGGAATTCACCAAAATATCACTCCTTATTTATTAATATAATACCACATATTGTAAAAGGTGAATGGTTCGGTGGAGTAAATGTGCATTCCAAAAACGTGTGTTAAATCATTTCGAGATTACGCTTGTATCATTAGAAGTACCGTTATAAATAAAACAAGGGGATGTTTCCTCCATCATAAAAGTGGTAGACCTTTAATACATAAATGTTTGTAGTAGGATGTTAGTCAAATATGATTTTTCAATCAGTTTTGATTATATACCAGCTCGTGTTATAATGAATAACTTAAGGTAATAAAGACGTTCCTTATAACTGAACGGATGCCATGAAAGCCTCCGCATAGAGATAAAATATAGAGGTGTAAAAGATTGAATAAAAAATGGACGATTGAAAAAATTAAAGAATTTATTGAAACTAATTCGGAAAGTAAGTTGCTAACGACTGAATATCACGGTTTTTCTCAAAAGTTATTATTAAAATGTGCGTGTGGTAGCAAGTTTGAAAAAACATTTACAAAGTTTAAAAATAAACATCAACGTAAATGTGACGTTTGCCAACCGCCAAAAGAATCACGCTAATCAATGATAAACGAAGTGTTTAAATGAACTAGCTAATGTTTACAGCTGCAAAGAATATTTTAAAAGTGAGTAGGAGAACAAACATGATAGAGATCAAAACATCTCCATTAAGTGATGGAGAATTCAATAGAGGGGTATTTGCAACGTGTGATATTAAAAAAGGTCAGCTTTTACACGAAGCCCCTGTTATTTCATATCCAAATGAACAACATGAACACATTGAGCAAACATTACTCGCTGATTACGCATTTGAGTACGGGATCGGCCAATCTGCTATCCTTCTTGGTTATGGTATGTTGTTTAACCATTCTTATGAACCTAATGCGACTTATGAGATTAATTTTAGAAACCAAACTTTTGATTTCTTTGCTTATACGGATATTAAAGCCGGAGATGAAATTCTAATCAATTATAATGGCGACGTTGATGATAAAGAGCTACTATGGTTTGATCAGGAAAAAGAGAATTAAAATAAATGGGGGCGTTGATCCAACAAGGATTGACGCTTTTTTTTATTGAAGTTATTGAGTTTATTAGCCCATCAGGTATGTTTGCTGCGTAATTCCTTTTTGTGCTGAAGAGGCCGAATACTTGAAGAAGAAAGTAGTATATTGATAGTGACACTTTACTTAAAGATCTTTGAGTTGCATAGGAAGCTCTTTTTTCTTATTGAACAGAGCAGTTTAGTTAAGTAATGAACATATATTCCGTTTTGGTTGAGTTATCAAAATTCGATGTTCAGTAATTTAATTAAAGTCTAAGAATATGTTAATGAGGTATTCAAAACAATGATGAAAATAGTACCTCTTAAGCCTTGCGGGTGTGTTAGTTAAAGATTTATGAACTTCCTTGTATAATTTGATTTTTGTTAAGAGCGGTATAGAATTCCTATAAAAGTAATTGGATAGTGTAGTTTTCTTCAATGCTAATGAAAGGAGAAATTATATGGAAAACGACTGGGACAAAGCTATAGGTTCTCTTTCTAAAATTAAAGTTTTTTCAAATCCAAATAACGAACCAGTAACCATAAGTGGGGAAGCTGATGATTTGAAGTGTATAGGTGTCGGGACAGATGCGGCTGTTTTTCAATCTCTTTCCGCACCAGCTTATGCATTTAAAATATATGCCAAGGACAAAGTACACAAAGTAAAAGTTGAAGCAAATGTTTATCAAATATTAGAAGATTCACCTTACTTTTCAAGATGTTTTGCTTCATACGACGAATACCTCGTTCTAAGTTACGAAGAAGGAAAAACACTCTTTGACTGCATTCTACAAGGTATTCACATTCCAGAACAGGTTGTAAATGAAGTGGAGGATGCAAGAGAATATGTTCGGAATAAGGGCCTTAACCCCCATGATATCCATTTGAAAAATATTTTACTACAAAACGGAAGAGCAAAAATAATTGATGTCTCTGAATACACACTACAAGGTAATGATTTTCGATGGGAGCATTTTAAAAAAGGATATGAACAATACTATCATTTAATAGATGGAAATTCTGTGCCGTTTTGGTTAGTAGAAATGATTCGAAAGTGGTATAACCAGTGGGGAAAGAATTCTTCATATGAAGAGATTTCAAAAAAAATTTTAAAACTTCTGTATAAAAAAACTTTGAACTAACTGGGACATTAATTGAACAGAGAAACTTTTATTATGGTGTTTCGCTGTATTAAGTAAACTAAAAGTACTTCTGAAAAAATTCCTTCCTAAGCTTTCCGAGTAGTTTTACTTTTTTCTGCTCCATTAAACTTTGAATTACTTCAATGGGTGCGCATATCTTTATTATTTTATCTCCTTTACCTTTAACAATAGCAGAGCGTTCTGACCAATTAATACGATTCTTTTCTAGTGAAACAATTTCTCCAATTCTACATCCCGTTGAAAATATAAACTCAAGCATATTCCATGGGGGTATTTCATGCTCAAGTAAATGTTCAATTTCTCTTTTAGTTAAAAACCAGAAATTAGTTTTCCGACTTTTGGTTCTTTTATTTTAGCCACTGAATTTTATAGGTTCTTCATGCGACCAACGGGATAATGATTATGTCTTGAAGGTTTAAGATACACATTAGATTTTGCTAGTACTCTTTTAGTTGAACAGTCGTAAATAATTAATCCATTATAGTTGAAAAGGAGAGAGAGCTTTAACTGATTTTCCAGCTTCTCTATTTTCTGTTTTCCATGTAACCTTCTTCCTAGTTGTGCCTTGTTTATATTGATACAAAACAAAATCGTGAGATAAACTTGTCATGGTTCAGAGACTTTTTGGAAAATATACCGTTATCATTTTTCAACTAATTTTAGTCATTTGATATGAAAAAGACTACTATTCATTCAAATAGAGTGGGCTTTTTTGTCCATTGTGGTGGCTTGAATTTCTACGCGAAAAAGGAGTTATTCTTAAAATATAGTATATTCAGAGAGTAACTAGATAGAGGTTTTATGGGCGATTGGTAATCAAATTTCCACCTATTTTCTTTAAGTCCTTGAAGGGAAAGGACTTGATGCCAATTTGAAGCAATGATGGTTTATGTGACTATAAGTAAGGGGAGTAGTTAACGTTCACTATGTTAGCTTACTGTTCATTTTTTAATTGTTAAATACTATATATATTAATTTGATATTTATAGTATTTATAGTATTGTGAACAATTAAGTGAGTTTTATTTAACTCATGGGGAGCGATTGTTCAATAAGAGTAATCGCTTCTTGTGTTAACGTAGCAGGTTAATGTAATACATTAGAGGTTTTTCTTATAGCAATCTTGAATGATTATATATAAATTCTAAGCGTTATGGAGGTATAAATGGAGATATATAATTTTAGTAAAAATATTGGTAAGAAGATTTCTAAATTTGATTCAGATTTTGTTTTGTCCCGTATTATCCAAACTGGAGAAATGCAAACAAATGTAGGTTGTATGTACTTAGAAGAAAACGGAATTATTGGCTTTCATCAAGCAGTAGTACCTCAACTTCTTTTAGTTTTGAATGGAGAAGGATATGTTCGAGGTGAAAAAGAAGAATATGCCAAAGTTCAATCAGGTGATGCTGTCTTTTGGGAGAAAGATGAATGGCATGAAACCAAAACTGACACAGGATTAACCGCTATTGTTATTGAAAGTGAACAATTAAATCCATCATCATTTATGCCTTTAAAGAAATAGTGAATGTTCAAGTAAAGGGTGCTTTGCATAAGGTTCATTGAGCTGTTTAGACAGCTCTTTTTTCTTATTGTACTAACAGTGCAGATATATTCATGTTCAATAAAAACTTGTAGTTTTTAATCCAATCTAATAGTTCTTAAAAGCATACTCTATAAGAAATAGTGGGGTGAAATTATGTCTGAAAAAAAGAAAATTACTAGCATAAAACCTAACGGATGTTGTCCTCCGGTTAAATACACAGCGCTTAATAGTCATTGTCCTTCAGTCCCTGTATCTTCATGTCTTTGTGACTGTTGTGTTTCTCCACTTCAGTCCGTCTTACAACAACTTGTTGGGCAAACTGTAATTCTTGGTACTATTGCAGATGAACCTAATGTACCTCCTCTCCTTTTTATGTTTACTATTGTAGAGGTGAATGATTTTTTAGTTACTGTTACAAATGGAACTACAACCTATGTTGTAAATATTTCTGATGTAACAGGGGTAGGTTTTTTACCACCAGGACCTACTATCAATTTGTTGTCACCTGTTGAATCTGGATGTGAATGCAATTGTCGCGAACGACCAATTAGACAATTGCTGAATACACTTATTGGTTCAACAGTAAATCTTTTGGCAAGTAATGGGTCTACTGCAGTAGATTTTACCGTGGAACAAACAGGTCTGGGTATTGTGTTAGGTACTCTACCAATAAGTCCTAACCAACCAATCTTTAGATTTGCAATTTCAACTTGCAAAATTGTAGCTGTAGGGCAGACTAATTGAATAAAGAATGATGTTAAAAACAAATATTTAATGAGTCAGTATTTGTATTATTGAACTAAATGGGGCATTAATTTAACAGAGAAACATTTATTATGGTGTTTCTCTGTTTTAAATAAACTAAAAATATTTCTGATAAAATTCCTTCCTACGCTTTCCACTTAGTTGTGCAAGAATTCGGGGAGCAAGACTAGAGGATTTAAGATTCACACTAGATTTTGCTAAGTACTCTTTTAGTTGAACAGTCGTAAGTGTTTCAATATCAACATCTTCAAAATAGCGAGTTATAATGTCGCCTGAAGATGATATACTTTTAAAGTTTGTAAGGAAAAACTTAATAATTTTACAACTATATTTTTAACCCTGTTCTAAATTTAGAACGGGGTTATGCTAGTATCTCCTGCATGTGTAATCTTTCACATCCTGCATTTTATGTTATAAATCGGTATGCTTTTTTATACCGCAGAGAGTCCCATAGCTGCATTTGTTTTTTTCTTAATGCAGTATTATCAATACATAAAAAATGGAAAAGAAAAATGGAGGGAAAAAACATGAAAAAGAACGAAATAAAAATGTATTGGAATTACACAAAAAATGGATGAATAGCGAAGGTGGAGGTCAGTTACGTTCAGCTCTGGCTACTGCTATAATAAAACCATATAATACGAACTAAGCAGTGTAGCTCAGTAAAGGCAATAAGCATTGTGAGTGTTTTTTTACAGTTTATAATCTAGAAAGTAATCTTTTAAAAGGGGTTGATTCTAATAATGTACAAGTATACAGTTTGTTTCGTGAAAAATGAAAATAATATATTAATGCTAAATCGAGAAAAGTCGCCAATTATGGGTGTCTGGAATGGAGTAGGCGGAAAGATTGAAAAAGGTGAAACGCCTGATGAGGGTGCATTGCGAGAAGTGTTTGAGGAAACAGGGATTAGTGTGGAACACTATTTCTCTAAATGTACTGTAACTTGGGAAACTTCTAATGATGAACTAGATGGAATATATGTTTATCTGTATGAAGTAACTAATCACTTGAAATTAGAAACACCTATTAAAATAAGAGAAGGTATTTTAGATTGGAAATCGATTGATTGGATTCTAAATCCGAGCAATCTAGGAATTGCAGAAATGGTTTCTCAATACTTACCTGTTCTCTTGAATAAAGCAGATAATTATTCATTAAAATATCAAGATGGTCAAATACATATCAATTAAATTTGTGATTAAAGACACTTAAACTAACGGGTGCGATTGTTCAATAGAGCAGTCGCTTTTTTACTAACAGAGCAGTTTAGTTCAATAAGAAAATTACTATACAAAATTTAAATCGTATTTTATATCGCTATTTAGCGATGTAGTTTTTATGGAATTTGAAGATGTTGTTTTAGAATAAAGTTTGATCAAATTGATATTAATAACCTTGATAAATGAACAAACAGAAAGAGGATGCTTTGAAAAAAGATTGATCAAAACATCCTCCTATTTAATAAGACAGATGAACTTTTTTATAAAAAATAAGCAGTCCCATTAATTACAAACATTATGCATTATTCGAACTTAACATCTTTCTCCTTTTAATTCCTTTTTCTTTCTATTTCTTTCATAAATGATTCTCCCTCAATATCTAAATTGGGTAGTAATTTATCTAACCACTTTGGCAAGTACCAAGAAGCTTTTCCCATTAAGATCATTACTGCTGGTACAATAGCCATTCTTACTACAAAAGCATCAAATATAACGCCAAATGTGAGTGAAAACCCCATTGCTTTAATTATTGGATCTGGAGCTAACATGAATCCAGTAAATACTGAAATCATAATCAACCCTGCAGCTGTTACTACTCCACCACTATCTTTCATTCCGGCTAAAACAGCTTTACGTGCATCCCCGGTATGTGTATATACTTCACGCATTCTACTAACTAGAAAAACTTCATAGTCCATTGCTAACCCAAATAAAATTCCGATCACAATGACTGGTAAGAAGCTTAATATAGGATAGGCAATGGGGAATCCAAATAAATCAATTAAATTTCCGTCTTGTATAACAAACACAGTGAATCCTAATGTTGCACCTAATGATAGTACAAATCCTAGTACTGCTTTTAATGGAACTAGAATAGACCTGAATACTAGTACTAATAAGATGAATGAAAATCCAATAATTAATAAAGCGAAGATTGGTAATGCATCACTCAGTTTTTGTGATATATCAATGTTTACCGCCGTAGTACCAGTAACCATTAATTTTATATGATTGGATTTTTCCAAGGTCTTTGCCTTTTCTCTAATATTGTTTACAAGATCTTTTGTTTCTGAATCGGCAGCTCCAGTCTCTGGAGTAATAGAAATAAGATACAATTTTCCTGAAGGTCCAGGAATTGCTGGGCTAACATTTTTAACATTTGATAACCCACTTAGCTCTTCTATAGTATCACTTAATACTACTTGTGGATTGGTTGTTTCGCTTGAGGTTTTAGCCGCTACAATTAATGTTGAAAGATGTCCAGGGCCATAGGCTTTGGTAAGTAAGTCATATGCTCTTCTTTCTGTTGTCTCTTCACTTTTCGAACCGTTATCTGGTAATGCGAGTTCCATATGGGAAATAGGGATAGCAATTATAGATAGAAGTGTAATTCCAATAATTGCTACCTTCCACGGGCGTTTTGCTACGAAATTTCCCCATCTATCGGAAGTAGTTTGTTTTTTTTCACGTTTAATAATTTTGCTTAAAAAACTATTCTTTCTATCTGGTCCCACTTTATGTCCCATCATACCTAAAAAAGCTGGAATCACAATTATTGCAATAAATATTGCGAATAATACGCAAAGGGCAGCAGATAGACCCATCATTGTTAAAAATGGTATTTTTGCAACAGATAAACCTAAGAGCGCAATGATGACTGTTATCCCAGCAAACACTACAGCACTACCGGCTGTTCCATTTGCAATTGCTACAGACTCTTGGACAGAACATCCTTCTTTCCGTTGTTGTCTAAAACGAGTCATAATAAAGAGAGCATAATCAATGCCTACTGCCAGTCCCAACATTGCTGCTAACGTTATTGAAACTGAGGTAATATCCAAATAATTTGTGCCAATCATAATTAAAAAAATTCCTATAGCTAGTCCGATAACCGCCGTAATAATTGGCAACCCAGCCGCTAATAAGGAAATAAAAGTAATTGCCAATATAACGAAAGCAACAATTACCCCAATTACTTCTGTTATTCCTCCAATTTCCATTTCAGAAAATGAAACATCACCAGAAAGTTCTGTTTGAATGCCAGCATCACGTATATTTTCGATGTTTTCTATAATATTTTCCTTTGATTTTTCCGATACCGTGTCTGCTGCTACATTATAAGTAACAATTGCATAACCAATAGTTTTATCTTTATTTATATTCCCTAACTCTAATGGGCTTGCTACAGAAACAATATGACTATCTTTTTCTTTTATCACTTTCAATGTATCCGTAATTACATTATTAATCTCTTCAGAATCTAAGGTTTTATTTTCAGGCGCATTAAATACTAACTGTACTTGACTTGTATTAGAGGGAAATTCTTTTTTAATGAGGTGAAGGGCTTTTTCTGATTCTGATCCAGGTATAGACATGTCCTCAGAAAAGTTTGATCCCATGTTCATTGCAATAATTGTTATCACAAGGAGAACTAATAATGAGCCTCCAATTATTTTTTTACTATTGTTTGCCGCCAATTTTCCTAATTTATAAAGATACTTTGCCATTAACAGCTTCCTTTCATCCTAATTTTACATACAACACATTAAAACAACTAGTTATTGCTTAAACAATAAGTTATTATTCGAACACCTTGTTGATTTAATGGCATAGACATAGTATATTAAGGCTAATTAAAGGTAACAATAAGCAAAATAAAAACATGTGTTATTAAGTAGTCATTTATTAATGTTTTGTTCATTTAAAAACATATTAAAGTGAATTGGTTACTAAGGGAGGGAAAAAAACGTGGTTGGTACACCAGGAAACCGAAGAACACTGTATAGTAAAAAGGTAATTATAGAGGCTTTTTTACAGCTGCTACAAGAAAAAGACTTAAATAAAATTACTGTTACGAATATTTGTAAAGTAGCAGATATTAATCGCGGAACTTTTTATTCTTATTATAATGATCCCTTTGATTTAATGAGAAGTATTGAAGAAGAATTGATAGAGAAAATGATGAGTACAATTAATATTTCGGGAGAACAAAATATACTAAATGAACTGTTAAAATTGATACTTGTAAATAAGGATCTCTGTAAAATCATTTTTAATGAAAAAAATAGCTCTCATGTACTAAATACAGTTTTGAATTCTGCTCATGATATAACAATTGCAGAAATTAAAAAAAAGTTACCAAATGCCACTGAGACTCATTTAGAATATTTTTTCACTTATTCAACAGGAGGGATCATAAAAGTAATTCGAAAATGGATAAATGATGATATGAATATTCCAACTGAAGAAGTTGTACAAATCTTAGAAAGTATGAACGTCACTTAATCTCAAAAAACGATTTGTTATTTTGAATAATTATCATTAAGATGTTCAGAGATTTTCTATACAAAAGACCTAATTTTCGTAAAATCATTCTATATCGAATTAGCTTAAGAGATGGTCAACTTTTTATGGAAATGTGAAGAGTTTCACTTAAACTAACGGGCGCATAAATTGAACAGAGAAACATTTATTATAGTGTTTCTCTGATTTAAATAAACTAAAAATATTTATGATAAAATTATTTCCTAAGCTTTCCACTTAACTGAAATATTGCTTTTTCTAGGGGAGTATGGCATGTCTCCCTTAAATGTTCAATTTCTCTGTCGGTTAAAAACTTAGAAATTCGTTTTCCGACTTTTGGTTCTTTAATTTTAGCTGCTGGATTTTTAGATATATGATCTTCTTCATGTGACCAACGGAAAAATGATTTCATAAAACGAATTTGGTGAGCAAGACTAGAGGGTTTATGGTACACACTAGATTTTGCTAAGTACTCTTTCTCTTTTCAGATTCATATGTTTCCTATGCTTTTGACATTAACAAAATACATTCCTCCAAAACTATTCTTTTATAGAGGAATTATTTCCAATTTGCTAGAAAGAGTATACATAGAAAAATAAATACTTCACTAACGGGGGCAGGATTGTTAATTAGGAGATTGAATCAAAAGGTGAGAAGGGGAGTTAAATGGCTTACAAATTTAGTATTTTGACACAAGAACAAGCTGAAAATATTACATTTGATTGGCATTATGATGGTGAGTGTTCTTTTTATGATATGGAAGCTGATAAAGAAGATTTAGACGAATTTTTAAACCCAGAAGGACCAGGGGACTCATCGTTTGCTGTAATAAAAGAAAATGAATTGATTGCTTTCCTTAGTATTAGTGAAGTTACTGACAGAATTTTTGATATTGGATTAGGAATGAGACCAGATTTAACTGGAAAAGGAAATGGGACAGAATTTTTAAGGGCAGGTATTAACTTTATTCAATCAGAATTTAAACCTGAGTAATCATTGCATGAGTGATATTTTTATTTGGATCAGTTCCATGGCCTGCGTATTCTGGAGTGTAGACTATGTTCCCTTGACTACGCAGTACCGCAGCTACGCCATCCCAAAAGTGAACATCAGCCCAGGAACCATGCACGAGGACAAAAGTTAGCCGTTGAAAATGCCGAAAACTTCCTTCCGATTCTATGGGATAATGCGTCCACAACCGTCCTTTCATTTCAGACTCCTTCTATAATCATTACTAAATTCCCTCAAATTAATAAACATAACATTTTGAGTGTTAGATTCATTTAAAACCTTGTAAACAGCTTCAGTAATAATTATATTACCGTACCAGTTATTAAAATAAATAATATCACTACCATCCCATTCTTTTTCATCTACGCTTAATCCTTCAGAGATACGTAAAATATTTAAAAATGCTCCACCAGTTTCACAATGTGGTATTTTATTTCCTAAATGATCTTGAAGAAACCACCTTTACCTGTAGCTTCAAGAGATTAATATAAACAATCAAATAAAGGAAAAAGTTTGTGAAAAAATGTATTTAAACTAACGGTGGCGATTTTTCAATAAGAGGCAGTTGCTTCTTGTGCTAACGGAGCAGTTTAATTAAATCAAATTTGAAATAAAAAAACCACAGCATATTAAAAAACACTTTATTGTGTAAAATTACACTACAAGGTGTTTTTTCCTTATCAATTTATTATTGGGGGTATATATAAATTGAAGAGGTTTATCATAAGTATTTTGTCTTTATTTCCAGTTCCTTTCTTATTTCATTTTTACGAATATAATAGGGCAACACGCTGATTTTTTGTTTCCGGT
Source organism: Lysinibacillus sp. NPDC056959 (assembly GCF_042674095.1). Lineage (NCBI taxonomy): Bacteria > Bacillati > Bacillota > Bacilli > Caryophanales > Bacillaceae > Lysinibacillus > Lysinibacillus sp. NPDC056959. Next base: position 59,637 of record NZ_JBHURE010000016.1, read on the forward strand.
ATTTCTAGTGTTCATAATTGTTGTAGGTTTATCATCGAGAAACATTAAATTTCCTTTGTTCTTTGGCTTGAATTTTATTATGACCGTTATTTCTTTAATATTTGGCTATTTTTTTATAGTTGATGATGGAGGTTGGTTTAAACCTTTTGGCAGAGATGCCGCGGGACACTTTAGATGTTCTTCAAGTAACGGGTGCTATCGTTAAATTTTCGATTCACGAAATATCAAACCAATCTTTGAGAAAACAGCAAAAATAAAATAAAAATACTTCCCTAATAAGTTTCTAAATACCTTTATAGGTACTTAGTATTTATATATAGTTTTATAAAAAAAGTCTTGATAATATGGTTGCTATAAGTTTTTCATCGCTTATAGTTTCAGTAATTGCATTGTCGTTTACTTTTACAAAAAAAAAAGTAAACCGCCTCCGCCTCGCAACCTGGGAGTAGGTTTACTTTCTTCTCATTGCAAATCGCGTTTGAAGCGATTCGTCTTATATATTAGATATACATCTTCAATATAATGTTTTTATTCACATAATAAAATTTGACGTAAAAATGATTGCTTTTTAGCAACGCATCGATCAGATATAACAAAACCTGCATCTTCTATCAAGTCATCGATTGTTTCAATTGTAACGACAACAACTTTATCGGCAATGCGTCGAGCATGTTGTAGAATATTAAATTGATCTTCGGTTGATATATGTGTAAATAAGTTATAGGGTAAATCAATGATCGCGACGTCATAATGTTCCTTAACCTCAGAGATTGGACCTAATGTAATGTTGCCTGTTAACCCAAAATAAGTGATGTTTTTTCTGGAACCTTGACAAACATTGTAATTTATATCTCGCCCTTCAATATTAATCCCCATGGAAAGGGCTTCAATTACTACTGTCCCTATACCACAACAAGGATCAATCGCACGAATATTTTGAGGCTGCGGAACTGCGATATTTGCAACAGTACGAGCTACTCTAGTACTTAGTGCCGTTGAATAACTGTGTGGCTTGTGTAAATGATTATGCCAAATGGATTCACTCTTCATATGCTTTCCAAAATACCATATTCCATCTATTAAAATAAGACCAAATACAACTTCAGGCTCATTTAGCTCTGGTTCGCCATCGATGCACAAACCTACCTCGCGTTCTATCATTCGACGCTCTGGCAGATGAATTTTCTTCTCTTCACCTATATCCATACTATTTAAACAAACTACTTTATAAGTTGCTTCCTTTACTTTTAAATCCTTCACCAATGTCTTGATGTTTTCGATACTGTTATCTTCAAATAGCACTTCAAGTCTGTCCTGCATAAAAGGGCTACGGCTTGGATCAATTTTAATAGGGCTTATTATATAGTTTGATTGGGAATCAAGATTAAAAAATGAACGCATCTCCATTCTGCACAGATCGTATTCATCAACATGATGTACATATGTGTATATAAATTTACTGTTATTTTGTTCGTTACTCAATTGATTATCATCCTTTTAAGTTGTTGTTCACTTGAATTCACTAATGTTCATAAAAAACAAATGAAGTTGTTATTTGGTAATCGTATCATAGGTGTCTCTATCAAGCCACTCCATATCAATATCGATTCACAATTATGTCGATGTAAAATTTAGTAGAGGGAATAGTGGAAATATTTTGTAAGAAAAAATAATATAAAAATAGACATTTATTTTTGAACAGGTCGAATTTAATAACCATTATTGCAGGAGGGTGTTAAATGATTGTAAAAGAAGACGTTTTAAATAGAAAGGGAGCTAGAAAGGCTAGCGATATTCCTAGTGAAGTTTTAATGTTGTTAAATCAAGGGAAAATAGAGAGTGTTAATTTAACGGAATGGCAAGCTGTTCACCATATTACATTAGTAAAAAATGTTCTACCATCAATAGGGCTAGAAGAAAAGTTAGACTTTATATTAACGGAGATAGAGAAGCAAAAAGTAGAAACGGGAATGAAGGCTATACGATTAATAGGGAGTTTATTAGATACAGTCATGATGAATGAAAGTGATACAAAAAAAGAGGAGCTAATCAAAATATGTTCCACTCATGTATCTGATAGCGTCCGATGTTGGGCAGCGTTTATGAATAAAAACAACGATCATTCTTTAGAAGAAGCATTGTTGTATATCCGATCTTTCGCAGCAGATCATCATTTTGGTGTCCGAGAAATTGCTTGGATGTCAATTAGGGAGAACCTTTCAGCTAATATTGAGAGTAGTGTCGATTTGTTAACGGAATGGGCGAAAAGTGAAGATGAAAACATTCGTAGGTTTAGTTTAGAATCAATCCGTCCCCGCGGGGTATGGACAAAGCATATTGAAAGATTAAAAGAAGAGCCACAAATCGCACTTCAGATTCTACAGTTACTAAAATCAGATCCATCAAAGTATGTTCAAGATTCTGTCGGCAACTGGTTAAATGATGCTAGTAAAACGAAACCAGAGTGGGTAATAAATCTTTGTGATGAATGGCAAAAAGCATCACCAACAAAAGCGACTGAGAGAATCATTAAAAAGGCACAAAGAACAATCGTAAAAGGTTAAATAATTGAGGAGAAAACGACGATAAAGCCAACAAACTACCCTAGGCTAATGTCTGTAATTTGATGTTAAGCAATAGCCAAACATTATGAATAATATGTATTGATTGAGGAGGTTGATCCAAAATGGATTGATCTCTTTTATTGTAGTTAATTACTTACAGGAGCAGAATAGTTTTCATTTAAAAACATTTCTTTATAAATGAAAAATGGTGTTTTTTACCATTGTTGAGGATTGAATAATAGGTTTTCAATAAAAAAATAATGAATTTAGATATTTTTTTATTGAAAAACGATAAATAGTGTTTTAAAATCAAACGTAGATTAAATAAGTGAGGTGCTTTTTATGAAACGAGGTTCAACACTCTTTTTAAAAATAGCTGTTTTTCTTATGGGAACTCCCGTTTTAGCTTTCTGTATATTTGGCTTATTTTGGTTAGCTAATAATCTAGCAAATCCAGATTACTGGTATATACTATATCCTGGTATAATTATTATGTATGTATCAGTAATACCGTATTTCATTGCGTTATATCAGGCTTTCCTACTTCTAAGCTACATTGATAAGAACAAAGCGTTCTCTAATCTTTCTGTAAGAGCTTTAAAGAAAATAAAATACTGTGCAATTACAATTAGTATCTTGTATGTGTTAATGATGCCATTTGTTTTTCTTGCAGCAGAGACAGATGATGCTCCAGGTCTCATAATTTTCGGAATGGTCCCTATCTTTGCTTCAATGATAATCGCAGTCTTTTCTGCTGTTCTTCAAAAGCTTTTAAAAGAAGCCATCGATCTAAAATTAGAAAATGATTTAATGATTTGAGGTGTTCAATTTGTCAATAATAATCAATATTGATGTGATGTTGGCCAAAAGGAAAATGAGTGTGACAGAACTTTCGGAGAGAGTTGGAATAACAATGGCTAATCTTTCTATATTGAAGAATGGAAAGGCAAAAGCGATTCGATTCTCAACTTTAGAGGCGATTTGTAAGGCTTTAGAATGTCAACCTGGAGATATTTTAGAGTACAAAAGTGACAAAGACATTGAAGAATAATAGACAAACAAATTCTTTACAAATAAGTGTTTAAACCTTCAACGGCTGTTACAACCGAGCCAGCTTCAATAGGCTTTAACTTTAATAATTAGCTATAAGAGGGCGCAATTTTGGTGGAAACCTTTTCTTTATCTCATAAAGATTAAATAGGATTTGAAGAAAAAAATGAGTTCGTATTGGTTTTTAAATTGGGGGATACTAATACGAAATAGCACTTATAATATGGAGCCATGTTTCGTGTCAAATTTATCCTTTATTTCCCCAATAAGCAGAGAAAAATTAGGACTTACCAATTTTGGTAAGTCCTAATGTTATTCCTTGCGCGATAGTGGAGCTACCTCCTGTAGAGTTGGATGTAGCTTTATAGTAAAGTTTGATTAAATGATATTAACCTGGGTATGAGATCAAAAATTTAGACTCTTAGCGAGCCGCGGAAGCCCCTTGCTGCATAGTAAGAATCTGCACCATTGTGGTACACAAAAACAGTATCGTAGCGATAATCACAAAAGATGGCCCCGCCGAGTTTTCTAATATTAGCAGGTGTTTGCACCCAGCTCGACGTTTTCATATCGAAATTGTCAAGTTTCTGCAGCTCTCGGTATTGTTCTTCCGTTAAAAGTTCAATGCCCATGGCAATTGCCATATCAATAGCGTTATTTTCTGGTTTGTGCTTTTTCCTTGACTCCAGTGCTTCACGGTCGTAACAAACACTTCTGCGACCTTTAGGACTTTCCGCTGAACAATCATAAAAAATGTATTCGCCCGTCTTTTCATCATGGCCAACAACATCCGGTTCACCGCCAGTTCCTTCCATTTCATTAAGCGACCACAGTTTTTCAATATTAGCTTCGAGCTTAGCTTGTACTTCAGTCCATTCAAGACCTTTATGGCGGTTCATATTTTTCTCAAAACGGGCTTTCAAAGTTCTGAGTAGTTCCTCACGTTGTTCTAGTGACAACTCCTTATTTTTCTTTGTCATATTAGTTTCCCCCTTATTGTTAATACTCATAATTGGACAGAACTGCTCAGTTAGTTCAATAAAAATTCTATTTCTTACTTATGATAGAGTTCTCCATTTATTATGGAGTATTTTGCTTATCATAAAATACGAATCATTTCCTTTATTTCATCCCTAGTTTGAATAATTGTATCGTTTTCGTTGGGGAAAATCGATACGGCACCACTGTCATTTTCAATATCAACAATTAAATCGTCTAGAAAAATCGAAAGTGGTATGTTGAATGCTTCAAATGTCTCGTCTAAATTAGCAGCCATCATTTCAGCAAAGCTTCTGGTTGGCCAAACAGGAAGTACAAATGGATAGCCGTCTTCGTCTTCGAATAATAACATGTCGCCATTTCCGTCACGTAGTAACCACACTTGTTCATCCGTTGCTACCATACCATAAAAATAGGCAAGTCGCTTTTCTGCAGGACGGTTTAAAATAAATCGTTTAATTAGTTACATATAGGCCATTCCTTTATAGTATCGTCCTAAAAAAGATATCAAAAAAAATATAAAATTACTATATATTATTTTTCTAAATGTTGTTAATTGTATAATCCGTACTCTGCTAACCAACACATGAAGTAGAACAATTTTTGAAAAAACACACCTTTTAATGTAGCCTCTGGTCTTGTATTTAAGGTAGCTGAACTTAATATTTATGGTAGGATAAAGATAAAAAGGGGTTTTATCCCACGTTGTTTACACTCGCAGAGAACGATGCCTGGATTATGATAAAAGGGTTTTAAATACAACAATCCATATACCAGAGTGTACGCGGTTTGAGCCTGCAGGCGGCTATCCTAGGTATATGGATAATCAAACTCACAGCGCCTGTGCATTATAGGGGGTATGAAAATATTTTGCCATTATGGAATGATTTTATAAATGTCGCAATTCCCAGTGCAGGAAGCGGTAAATGGTTGCAAATCATTAATAATTCAAAGCAGTATTGTGTTGGAATAAAAAACGAAGAACTCGTGATTTCTAGGTATCGTGAAAAACACTGTATACAATATGTCTATTTAGATATAAAAATAGTTGGCACAGATTATGGAGAATGGGGAGGAGAGTTAAAAGTCGTTTGTCCAGATTCGACAGAAATAGTATTAAAGAAGTGTAATGTTAAATCAATCTTTGAATATGAAGGAAATCTATATTTTCTAGAAGGGTTAGAACACCTGTATCTGAATACAGGCTATTTACATCAGCTGATTTACGATGGTACTCACTTTTCTATTAAAGAGTGTCTTGATTTAAAAGAGTGTCCAATTGCTTTTCATATATTCAATAATCAATTGTATGTAATATCTAGCGAAAATTTATTTAGTTTATCTGTTGATAATGGATCATTTAAAAAGAATATAATATTCGATAATTTTCCATTCAGTTCATTTGTGCCGAACTCACTTATTGTCTATAAAGGAGACTTTATTATAGGGATGAGAGGAGGGTTAGGGCGAATAGATTATGAAAATACAAAAAATGTGCAGTATATGCAATTGAAAAAAATTTGATTTTCAATTTTTCATTATGATGAGCCTACTTCGGCAATGAAAAATGTCCAAGATTGGAGTGCGGTTTATGAAAGTAGAAGAGGCATTAGAAATAGTTTACGAATTTACCATTGGTGATTACTCAATACTGAGGGAGTTACGGGGTGGGAAAGGATTAAATCAACAAAGCTACAAATTATTAATTGAAGCAATGAAAAAGTTAATTGAAGAATATAAAGATAAATCAGAAGTTCCTAAGAGGCTCGCTTTATGTTTTGTCGATATAAATAATTATTTTTATTTTAATGAGAGCAAGTATACAGAAGAAGAAGGAAGAGAATTAGAAGATGCAGTTCATGAAATATCATATTTAGCAGAAGAATTATTTGGATAGTATATAAGTCTATGAGAAAATTAAGTAGAGACGAGCTTATATTGCTTGTAACTAGAATAACGAATGCTGAAGGTAAGACAGAAGCGGAAGATGATCAGTTATTAGAAGAGTTTCTTCATAACGTAATTGATCTAGAAGCTGCTAATTACATTTTTTACGATAATTTACTCCCAGATGAAGTAGTTGATAAAGCTTTGAGTTATAAACCTATTCAACTATTTTAAATTCAGAAAAAGTTTACAAGGAATTCTTAAAAAGATTTGATAATATCATATAGCTATTAACTTAAGAGAGGGTGTGAAATGATGACTGAAGGGATTTAACAAAATTTCAATCTGTTACACCATACATAAATTTAGATTAAGATGATTTTTTATTGAAACAAATAACTATTATATTTTAATATTATGGGAAACGTTTGCATGAATTAAAATAGGTTTTACATTAGAGGAACTTAGAAAAGGGTTATGAAGTAATCGTTTTAGATGTTGTTGACAGAAAGGAAAATGTATATTCTGAATGACATTCAACTGATATAAAAGGTCTTCCTAGGCTTTAAGTGAGGTGTAAATAATAATGGGAATAATGAGTAAGGTTCATGTTTGGATAGGAATTAGCAACGTCGATAACGATATCTTTAATGAGTATTTCAAAATCGATTATAGTGATCCAGACATGGATATTGATGATCCAAAATATAAGGTATGTGAATTTTGTCAAGATATTAATGAAAAAGTATATGACGAGGATTGGATTGGTGTCTACTGGCAAGATAAATTAACAGACGTGGATGAATTTATTGAGGAACTAACAGTAGGAGATGAGACAATGGTTGAAATAAAAAAGATCTGTATTCACAAAGGATTAGACAAAGTAAACACAATGTTTTATTATTTCGATCCAGAAATAGAAATTACTGATGTTAACAAGCTTTATAACGGTTTGCATTATATCGGATTATACGATACCGACTTTTAGTGCAGAAAGCGTATCAAAAGAGTAGTAGAACTCCTGATAATAGGTGGTTTTTTCTGCTCTTTTCTTGTGTTTTTTAAATGGAATTATTTTCATTAAAAATGTTATTTTGTTAATATTAATAAAATAATATAAGTAGCATTGATATCGGGTGGAAGACAGGGAATATTGGATGTAGGGACTAAAACCGCTTACGTATTATCCTTTAGATAAGGTTGTTATAACGCAATCTTACAGGCACTAAATCAAGTACACCATGGAGGGAAGAAAATGAATAAATTCGATGATACACAGTTGTATGTGTTATTAAATGAATCAAATTATGAGAAAATCAATGCGTTTTTACAAATATACGGCATAGATAGTGTTGATAGGGACGGACGTACATTTTTGATGTCCGCAATCGTTGAAGGTAAAGAGGATATTGCTAATTATCTTGTGAATATAGGATGTAATGTGAATATTAAAGATAAAGCAGGCTTAACAGCGCTGCATTTTGCAGCTATTTATGACAGATGTAGTATTGTTAAGGTTCTTATAACTCATGGTGCTGAAATTGATGCAGTTGACTACATAGGAAATACCCCTTTATGGAGAGCGATAATGGAAAATAGTAATGAAACTTCAACAATAAGGTATCTATTAGAGATTGGGGCCGATTCTAATAAGACGAATAACCGTGGGATAGCACCAAAGGATTTACTCGAATAGTAATCAACAATCGAGTCGCTATTATTTGCTTGATAATAATGGTTTATTAGATTCAGAAACATATGTAAAGAAGATGAAAGCACTTTCTTTACATATGTTTTTTGTATTAGACGTTGGTCAGCGTATCAGCAGGATACCAGGAGAAACAAAAACGACAAAAAATTTAGGGGAGTGTATAAGGTGATAGAAAAAGAATACGACTTGCTGTTTAAAATTTTTGAAAAATATTACGACACTTACGAAGAAATGCTTTGCCGAGTAAAAGACGTTGAAAATGAATAGGGAGGCTCATCATGACGGAAATAATAAAAAGAGATCCGATATTACCAATTAAACAGATAGGGGAAGACAATTGGATTGAAAATCTGACATCCTTTCTTGAGAATCATGATGTAGAAGTGATTTCATTAAAAGGTGAAAAAATTTATAAAAAGACAGAGAAATATCTAGATTGGATAATCCCCATACAAACGAAAGATTATTTCTTAAATTTTGGTGGCATTGAAAGTTCTGATTTCATGTACAACCTTAAGGAAATTGGTGAGTGGGAAGTATTGACAAATTCTATTTGGGAGTTTGTATCATTAAACTTTCAAGCAGAAGAAACAGATAACTATATTGTTTTTTCTGAAAGCCCTAGCAATGATCCTGTTTGCTTTAAAAGGGACACTGGAGAGGTATATTTGTTTTCTCATGATCCCATTAATAGGGCTAAAGTATATAAAGATTTTAATGATTATTTATTAAATGAGATAGTTGAGATTCAAAAATTGTACGAAGAAATCACTTTTAATAGTTCGAAAGAAGAAATAGAGTATAAAGAAAATTTGTTGGATGGCGATGGTATTGATTTTGATTTCCGTTATTTAAAACTTTAAGTGCGTACAGCAACAAGGATGACTTTATGTAAAGATGTAAAAATGACTTTAAAAACCAAGAGAATATTTGAAAGTGGGGTTTATTAAAATGTACATGTCTAAAGTTCATATATGGGCGGGTATTAACCATGAAGATACAAATGTTTTTGAAAGATACTTTGAATTGGATTATAGTGATCCAGATATAGATATCGATGACCCCGATTATAATGTGTGTCAATTTTGTAAAGATATTGGTGAGAGGTGGTATGATGAGGATTTAATAGGTGTTTTTAGAACAGAAGAGTTGAGAAATATAAAAGAATTTTTGGGGGAGTTATCAGTTTCATCAGAAATAGGTATTGAAATACAAGATACCTGTATAGAGAAAGGTTTTGAAAGTATTAATTCAATGTTCTATTATATGGATCCAGAATTAGTAATATCAGATGTACGTAAATCGTACAATAAACTTATTTATTTAGGTGTTTTTGATACTGATTTATAACGGAATTCAGTTACTAAAAAGTGTGGCTCAAAGGCCAGAATTCATGGAAGTAGTCTACATAAGAAACTAAATTTGAGATTGTCTAATAAATCAGGCTTTCCAAAAATTTTATGTCCAAAATGATTGAAAACTTAAAAGGAGAATAAGATGGGAATAAATGAGTTTATACAAACTAATTGGAAAAATAATCAGCTTCCAGGTGTAGATAGTGTAATTTATAGCTCAGGTAAAGTTATTATTATGGATTCTTATGAAGTGTTTGACGGTAATAATACAAATTACTTTATAAATCCCCTATGTGAAACCTCTTTAGAAAGTATCATGTCCTTTAATGAAGACATCTGGTGTGAGATTGAGAAACATCCACAAGTTAAACATCATCATGATAGTATATTTATTTGTGGTGAAGCTGGTATGGGAAATGAAGGGTTTATTGCTAATGTTGACAAAAATAATAACTTGATATGGGCTTTCTTTTCAACGATTTCCAATCCATTTAATAAACTTGAACTAGAAGATCACTTATTAAAAGCACATGCAACCTCTGATTTAATTTATGTGATAAATATTAATAAACCAGAGGAAATAACCGTGAAAAAACAATTAGTTGAATAGGTGTTATTCAAATTTATTCTAAATCAATAAAATTCCAAAACATATGTAAAGAAAATGTATTTACATATGTTTTTTTTTGTATAAAAAATTCACTATCTTCAGGCAACTTTTTTGACACAAGAATGTAAAACCGCTAGATGCTTTGATATAAAAATGTTTATGGTCCAAGTTATCTATAATCTATCTAATCAGTCTTTGTTTTTACTTCAAACACAAATGCTTTTTTTAATAATAGATTCAAAGTTTTCTTGTTATTCAGTTTTTGTAGTCATGTTGATATCATATCCTCGTGACATTCAAAATAAAGGTACTTTAAGAAGACAAAAAATGGATTTAAATATGTTATTGTAGATGTATTAAATAAACACGATATGTCGGTTACCGTTCCATCATCTGACATTGATGATATTAAGAAGTTGGCACAAGAAGCTGGATATAGAATACAAGATTCTTTGTGAGGTATTTTACAATCAAACAATGGAGGGGAGAGATTAAGTGGAAGTAAAACAATTCAACCATGAACTGATTCAAAAGGATTTCCTGAAGAGTCTCCATACGAGGTATTCCTACCAAATGGAGGAATCCTGCCTTGGTGACGGACTGCAAATGGAAATGCTTTAAATTGGATTGTGGATCCTTAAGGTGATGGGGCTATTTTGGTAAGTGATTATTTTGAAAATAAAGGCTCTATGACTGCATTACTCCATGATGTATTAAGTGGTCGTATTGCTCTATATTTCTAAGCGATTTTCCCAATTAAGATAGTAAAAATACCTTTGATGGTTTAAAAGATCAAATAGTTGAACTATAAAACTGTCGCGAAATTTTAGTATAAAATAATTCATAAGTCATGCAATAGAATTCATTCAAAAGTCATATTTTGAATTTTTATAGCAAAAAATAAGAGGATAATACATAAAAATTCAAAAAATTAATTGACTCTTTTTTTTATGTGTGATAAAAATGATAGTATCAATTCGGAAAATTAATATTTGGGCAATGATAGGATTAAGTAGTGAAAATCTCCCTATTTCAGAGAGCTGATGGTTGGTGCGAATCAGTATATAGATGATCATGAATTTCGACCTGGAGCATCTTTCATAAATCACAGTGTTGTGAGGAAGTGGAAGACGGTAGTGAATACCGTTATCAAATAAAGTGGTGAAGAATTTTTCACAACTAGGGTGGTACCGCGATATATATCGTCCCTACGTACTTACGTAGGGACGTTTTTTATTTAGGTCTTATTCTTGTTGTATTTTCATAACTAGGGTGGTACCGCGATATTACATCGTCCCTACGTAATTGCGTAGGGGCGTTTTTTAACTTCTTTTACTGGGTGTCTAACACCCGCTAAAAGAAGTTAAAGCCTCCGGCCGATTCCGGACGCAATTATGCCGAGGCATAATTGATTAAGGTTTTACTCTAGTTGTAACTTCATAACTAGGGTGGTACCGCGATATTATATCGTCCCTACGTAATTGCGTAGGGGCGTTTTTTATTAAGGTTTTCATCTTGTTATATCTTCATAACTAGGGTGGTACCGCGATATTTTTATCGTCCCTACGTTTTCGTAGGGACGATTTTTATTTGAAAAGCAGTGGTTGTATAAGAAAGGAGTACGATAGACCAATATGAATAAAGACCGAATTGTAATAAACGACGAAGAAATAGAAAAAGAGAGGAGATAAAGAGATGAATTCACAGCAATGGACATCGAAATTAGGTTTCATTTTAGCTGCAGCGGGCTCAGCGATAGGTCTTGGTGCGATTTGGAAGTTCCCGTATATGGCCGGTATTGGAGGTGGCGGTGCGTTCTTCCTTATTTTTATCGGTTTTACCTTATTAATTGGTTTACCGTTATTATTGGCGGAATTTGTTATTGGAAGAAGTACACAAAAAGAGGCTGTTGAAGCATATAGAACTATTGCTCCGAAAACACAATGGCCGTGGGTAGGTAAATTAGGGATTGTCACTTGTTTCATATTGCTTTCATTCTACAGTGTTGTTGGAGGGTGGATTTTATTATATTTATGGAATGCGATTACAGGTAGACTGTGGGAAGGCAATGGCTCTTACGAAGCAACTTTTACTGAAATCATTGCTAATCCATTTTTAGCAGTTGGATCACAGCTATTATTTATTCTTATGACTATTTTTATCGTAAGTAAAGGTGTACAAAATGGTGTTGAAAAAGTAAATAAGTATTTCATGCCAGCACTATTTGTTTTATTCTTTGTATTAATTATTCGTGCTCTTACACTAGATGGAGCAGGAGAAGGGGTTCGTTTCTTCTTACAGCCTGATTTCTCAAATGTTACATCTGAAATTATTTTATATGCGATGGGGCAATCATTCTTCTCGTTATCTGTCGGCGTAGGCGTAATGGTAACGTATAGCTCATATTTACCGAAAGAAGAAAGTTTACCACGTTCCGCATTTTCTATTGTCGGTTTAACACTTGTCATTACATTGCTTGCAGGGCTTGCGATTTTCCCGGTAGTATTCGCATTTGGAATGGAACCGTCTCAAGGACCAGGTCTATTATTTATTGTCTTGCCAGCGATTTTCAGTAAAATGGCATTTGGAAAAGTGTTCTTCATTATTTTCTTGTTACTATTTTTCTTTGCAACGATAACATCAGCCATTTCCATGTTGGAAATTAGCGTGGCCTCTTTAACGACAAAAGGTAAAGGGAAACGCGAAAAAATGGCATTGATTGTAGGATTACTAATCTTTGTTGTAGGGATTCCATCAGCTTTATCATTTGGCGTATTAAGTGATGTTACATTATTCGGAAAAAATATCTTTGATTTAGCAGACTATACAGTAAGTAATATTCTTATGCCGCTCGGTGTATTATTAGTTGCGATCTTCGTACCGTTTAAAATGAAGAAAGATGTATTAATGAGTGAACTGGGTGTAAGTGAAAATAAAGGCTATAAATTATTTGTATTATGGTTATTCTTACTTCGCTATATAGCACCGATTGCAATTATTATCGTATTTTTAAATGTAATTGGCGTGATTTAACATACAGAAGGCCCTAGCATATCGTTGTGTTAGGGCCTTTTCGTTATAAAATCAGGTTAACTAAAGAACTGCTCCGATCCTTACGAATACAGCCCTCCACAGAATAAAAGCACAAACTTACGCAAATCAAAGCAATCCCCGTTTAAAACGAATAAAAAACAACAAAAGAATAGCTTGACATCACTCATAAATAGCACAAACATCACAATTTTTTCAGCATATCATAATGGAGAAAGCGTTTTCTTCAATTAATATAGAAGAAAGTCACTACAATTCAATCAAGTTTGCTGCAAAATACTTTGTTACGAATGTTAGATATAAGTAAGTATAAAAGAGTTCTTGATTGAGGTACTTTTCGTCACTTGATTTTATTACGACGCTTGAAAAAAATGTCTCTAAATAAAGAAGTCATTTTCGAAGAGTTTCGACCTATCGTTTTCGACCTATCGTTGTAATAAATCAACATCCTGCTGTTGAAGTGATACAACTTTATACAATTAAAATTGTTCATCTTGATATCCATATAAATTCGCAAAGACGTGGTTCGTTTTGAGATGTCAGATACACCATTGAAAATTCTATAAATTAGATGAATTCAGCTAGTTCAGACAAATATTTGTACGAATATTGGAATTTTACGAAAAAATTTTGCAAAAACCTTAACTATTTCATACGAAATCCGTATAATAAATCAAACAGTGTGAAAATTGTCCATTTTCCATCGATTAATTGCGTGAATTTTTTAAATTGTATTGACGTAGGGAATGATAATTTGTACACTGTGTACAATCAATTGTTTTTTGGAGGAATACATTTAATTTAAAAAGTTAGGATTTGATGGTTATGATCGTATGTAAATTTGGTGGAACATCTGTAGCAAGTGCAGAACAAATTCAAAAAGTAGCAAACATTGTAAAATCTAATCCGGCACGTAAAATCGTAGCCGTTTCTGCACCAGGGAAGCGTTCTGGTGACGATATAAAGGTAACTGATTTATTAATTAACTTAGCAATGGCAGCATTAAAAAATGAAGATATTGAGAAAGAATTGCAAATCGTTGTCAATCGCTTTATGGCGATTGCGGATGGTTTGGAGTTAGATTATACAATTTGTGATGTGATCGCTGAAGATTTACGTGAACGTGTACAGGGTGATAAATCGAATGAGGAATTATTTATCGATAGCATCAAAGCGGCAGGGGAAGACAATAACGCAAAGCTAATCGCAGCTTATTTTAATTCCATCGGTATGACGGCACGCTATGTAAGTCCAAAAGAAGGTTTGGTCGTCAATGATTTACCTGAACGCACGTATGCATTACCAGAGGCCTATGCTAATTTAGCGCCACTAAAAAATACCAAGGAAATTATTGTATTCCCTGGTTTCTTCGGTTACACTAAAGCGGGCATACTACGAACGTTTGATCGTGGTGGCTCTGATATTACAGGCTCTATTTTAGCAGCTGCTGTTGAAGCAGAGCTTTATGAAAACTTTACGGATGTGGACTGTGTGTTCTCCGCGAACCCGAAAGTTGTGAATGATCCAGTGGAAATTAAAGAAATTACGTATCGCGAAATGCGCGAATTATCATATGCAGGCTTTTCAGTTTTCCATGATGAAGCGTTAATGCCTGTCTACAAGATTGGGGTGCCCGTTAACATAAAAAATACAAATAATCCATCAGCCCCAGGTACTCGTATCGTACCAAGACGCTCTGTTACAGGACGTCCAGTTACAGGTATCTCGGCAGACAGTGGCTTTTCAACTTTATATGTGTCAAAATATTTGATGAATCGTGAAGTAGGCTTTGGACGTAAGCTTCTTCAAATTTTGGAAGATGAAAATATTTCTTATGAACATACACCGTCTGGTTTAGACGATATTTCTGTCATTATGCGTTCAAACCAAATTACACTAGAAAATGAAGAACGAATTCTTTCTCGTGTGAAAAATGAGTTACATGCAGATGATGTGCAAATGCGTCATGGTTTCTCGATGATTGTTATCGTAGGCGAAGGTATGCGTAATAATACAGGTTTAGCGGCACGTGCTGCAACTGCGATTTCTAAAACAGGTGCAAATATAGAGATGATTAATCAAGGTTCATCTGAAGTTAGTCTAGTATTCGGAGTGCTACAAGAGTTTGAAAACCAAATTTTACAAGCGCTTTATGAGGAATTTTTTGCAAATGTGCGAGTGTAAGGATATATAGTGAAACTTTTAAAAGTGGGGAGTTCTTTATCCCCACTTATTAATTAGTGTTCACGGGCAGTTTGCCTTTGCCTTTGCTTAATTAATGGGTAGAGGTGGACAGAAAAAATACTGCTTGTTAATGCGGGGGGATAAACGCTAATCCTTGAAACGGATTAGTGTTTTCTTTTTGACGAGAATACGGTAAAATCGAGGGCGTACACAGATTGGAGGTTTTTCTTTTGAAAAAATTATCGATTGGTATGCTTCTGTCAATGATTGGCATACTATTTGTTTGTTTAACGATCATGGATATTTTACCGTCCTCGACTAAAACAATGAAAATTGTCTATGTCGGTATTGGTTGGGTATTTATTATTGCAGGATCCGTCATTCGTTTTAAAACTCTAAAACAAAGACAATAACGAAATATCGCGAAATTGAATTGTGGCAACCTGTGAATTTATGATACAATTTCAAAAAAATAAATAATTTGAGTATTATGAAGTTGCGATGCTGTGCGAAAATTCAAAAGCTTTAAATTGGGGAAAGATGATTAATTTAAGATCAACAGTACAAATTCTTCTTTGTAAGAATTTGTTTTTTTATTTTCTGAATAGGAGGCGAGATTATGTCAGTACTTCGCAAGGGCGATATTCATATTTCTGACCATTATGTTGCCGTCCAAACAGATTCACCGATGAAGGTAGTATCCTCAGCCGTACATAATCCGGGTTTTGGCTTTTATACTCATTTGATGAATCGTTCAGTGCCCTATACGTATGATGAGCGAAAACCACAGCTAGAATTGCAACGGTTTTTACAGTCTGAGGGCTTTCCCATTGACAATACGGTGGCGATGATGACGGCAGTCTATGCTCGGTATGCGACAGTCCGTGAATTTACATATGAAGGAATTCATCTTGTCATCATGATTACTGCTGGTCTTGGCAATGCCGTCGATATTACGCGAGCTTTTCATCGTCAGGAGCAGTATCATGCGGGGACTATTAATACGTGGGTACTAATAAATGGGAGATTGTCGGATGAAGCATTATTTCAAGCGATGATTTCTACGACAGAGGCAAAGGTTAAGGCACTTATTGATGAGGGCATCACTGATCCAACAACGGGTACACAAGCTACAGGTACTTCGACAGATAGCTTGTTGATTGCTTCAACAGAGGAAGGTGACTATCATCAATATGCTGGGCCGATTACGATGCTTGGCAAAATCATTGGCCACGGTGTTTATGAAACGATGCGCGAGGCCATTCAAAAATATAAAAAAGATAAGGAGGAGAATTCGTTATGATGGCACTGGTGATTGCCTGTATCATTGGGCTTGTTTTTGATTTAATAGTGGGTGATCCTCCTAAAATGCCTCATCCAGTACGCTGGATTGGAAAACTCAATCAATCTCAAACAGAGTTATGGAATAAAGGAAGAATGAGAAAACTCCGTGGCATGGTGATGGCGCTTGCTGTAGTTGGTACAACGATGTTTGTTGTGACGGCCATTATGCTACTAAGCTATAAGGTGAGCCTGCTATTTGGCATAGTGGTTGAGGGCTTACTTATTGGGATTGGACTAGCACAGCGTAGCTTGAAGGAAGCGGCGATGACTGTCTATGAACCGCTCGTCAAAGGTGATTTTGCTGAAGCTCGTGTGAAGCTATCCTGGATAGTCGGCCGTGATACGGAGAAACTTGACGAGGATGAAATTGTTCGTGGTGTTGTGGAAACAGTCTCAGAAAATACGAGTGATGGCGTAACAGCTCCATTATTTTATGCCTTTTTATTTGGCGCTATAGGGTTATGGGGCTATAAAGCTGTTAATACGTTAGACTCTATGATTGGCTATAAAAACGAACAATATAAAGACTTTGGTATGTTTGCAGCAAAGCTAGACGATGTACTTAATTTTATTCCAAGCCGATTAACAGGTTTACTTATGGTGCTTGGGACGAAAAATGAAACGAATGTATCTCTCGGGAAGCGCTTAAAACGGTGGGCACAAGATGCGAAAAAGCATCCAAGTCCTAACAGTGGTTATTTAGAAGCAGCTACAGCTGTTCAATTAGGTGTTCAGCTTGGTGGAAAAAATACATATAAGGGTGTCGTTTCTTATCGAGCAATAATGGGAGAGAAATTAGTCCCATTAACAAAAGAGCATATTGCAACGTCAGTGATTCATATGCGCATCGCGACCTTGCTCTTTACGCTAGTAATGTTATCAGTGGAGGTGTTAATTTTTGCAATTACCTAATCACGGAGCGAATCCGCAAAATGTTTATCATCAGCTAGGACTTAATATGCCTGAAAAGGTGTATGATTTTAGCGAAAATGTGAATTCGGCAGGGCCACCACCGTTTGTCGAGGCACGTTGGCGGACATTTTATCCGCTAATTCAACGTTATCCAGATCCAGACGGTGAGCCGTTTTTATCAAAGGTGGCAGCTTTTCATGCTGTGCCAAAAGATTCTATATTACTAGGTAATGGTGCATCTGAGCTATTTAGTGTTTTAGTTAGACGCTACAGCAATAAGCGTGTTATTATCGTACATCCAACTTTTTCAGAATATGAACGAACATTAACAGCTGCAGGCGCTGAAATTGTGCCAATTATTGTAGAGGATATTGTTCACTATACATTGCCAATGGAGCATCTGAAGCGTGAAATGGTGAACGCGGATGCTTTATATATTTGTACACCGAACAATCCAACAGGTGTGCTTCCAAAGAAAGAGGAGCTGCTCGAATTAATCTCTCACGGTGCAAAGGTCAATTGTGAGCTTGTCATTGATGAGGCATTTATTGACTGGGTAGATGAAGCTTATTCATTAATCCAGTATGTGGCAGAAAATCCTCATTTGATTGTCGTTCGTTCGATGACAAAAATGTATGCGATTCCAGGATTACGCCTAGGCTATTTAGTGGCGAACCCGGTAGTTGTTACTGAGCTAAAGTATATTCTACCGCATTGGAACTTGAATGCCTTTGCCCTAGTTATTGGGACAGGCTGTTTAGATGAACGCACATATTGTGAGCAAGCCATTGCCTATGCTAAAAATCAACGACAATCGTTACAGAGCTATTTACAGGAACAGGGGTGCCAGGTGACAAATAGTGTAACGAATTATGTATGTTTTGCATTACCGAAAAATCAGCAAGCAGATACATTTTTTACATATTGTTTATCAAAGGGCGTCGTACTGCGTCATACAAAAAACTTTATGGGCTTAAATGGCGAATGGTTCCGTATTGGGATTAAAGATATTGTAGCCATGACGTATTTACAGAATTGTTTGCAGGCGTGGTTTAACTTCATTCAGCAGAAGTCTCCCACCTCTATAGATGGTGATATGAATACAGATTTAAGCTACTTTTCAACGGGTATCTAAACACCTGTACCTGTCGCTACAAAAAATACTTGCTGAAATAGAGGAACTCAGTCTAAGAGCGCCACGTCCTGTGGTAACGACTGAGTGACCAACATCGCGTTGGCCCAAAGCCTCCGGCGGATGTCACAGAATTGGAAAGGAGTCCATAGGGGATGTTAGCCTAAAACCATCGCATCCATGCGATAACGGCTAACTGACCTCATCGGTAAACACGCCACGTCCTGCGGCATTACCGAAATGACCGACATCGTGTCGGCCCTCGTGTTGTTGCTGACGCTTCGCTTTAGCACAGACAAAACCAAGACCTTTTGCTGACGCTACGTTAGCACTGCGCTTTCGCACAAAAAACATCTGCAGGCCTAAGCACAAAGCAGATTCCGGACGTAATTATGCCGAGGCAAAATTGATTGCAAATAAGGAGTGAGAAAGCTGACGACTTTTTATTTAGTAAGACATGGCGAAACAATGTGGAATAAAGAACAACGGCTACAAGGATGGTTAGATTCGCCGTTATCTGTAAATGGTATTTTACATGCAGAAAAACTTCGAGATCATTTGAAAAATATTAATTTTACAGCGGCATATAGCAGTTCAAGTGGTCGTGCGAAGGAAACGATGCAAATTCTTCTAGCTGATCGACAGCTTCCAGTCTATGATGAGGAAAATTTACGGGAGATTTTTTTAGGAGATTGGCAAGGGAAAAAAGTCGAGGACATCGTGATTGCTCATCCGGATTATGAATTATATACTGATTATCCTGGACAATTCGTTGCAACCCATACGGAAAGCTTTGGTATGGTAACAGAACGAGCGATGTTTACGTTAAAGAAAATAGCAGAAAAATATCCCGAGAATACTGTTTTAATTGTGTCACACGCTGTAACGATTAAGTGTATCATTAACGCTATTTTAGGGCGAAGGGTCGATCAGCTATGGACAGAGCCATTTATTAATGGTACAAGTGTAACGATTATTGAACAAGTCGATCAACAATGGCACGTTCAAGAGATCGGTAACATTCAACATTTACTATAGGAGGGCAAACCATTGCCACTGATTTTCATTACGGGGGGAGTACGCAGTGGTAAATCCCACTTTGCTGAAAAAGCGGCTGTTACTCACTATCAAACAGAGTCTATGCAAGCACAGCGACTTATTTATATTGCTTCCGGCGTTGCGTTGGATCGTGAAATGGAGAAGCGGATCATTCGACATCAGGCAGATAGACAGGCGCAAAATATCGAGTGGCTGACGATAGAAGCACCTTACGCAATCGCAAATACTTTGCATAAACTGACTGATGGAGATGTCGTGTTATGGGACTGTGTTACGACGTGGTTAACAAATGCGTTTTACGAAGGTTTTGACGCGGGAGCTCCCTGTGTGGAACAACCTGGATGTTTAGAAAAGAAACTTGAGGTTTTAAAAGAGGCGGTAGAGACGTTACTTGAGAAAAGGGTGACGTTTTTTATCGTCTCAAACGAATTATTTGATGAGCCACCCTATACGAACGAGGAAGTAGAGTTATACCGGCAAATGCTTGGGGAATTACATCAATGGTTCGTGTCTAAAGCGGATGAGGCGTATGAAATCAATTATGGTGTCGTTAAGAAATGGAAATAATGAATGATGCTTTGAAAATAAAAGAAGGTAGGCAAGACGATGAAAAATATCTGGCATAGCATACAACTTGCGTTTCAATTTTTTACAGTTTTGCCAGTACATAAAGAAATTCCTTTAACGAAGGCAACGATTACAGGGATGTTCGCCTTTTTGCCATGGATAGGGGCACTCATGGGTACCGCAGTGGCTGCGGTGATCTATGGTTTAACGGAATGGTCGGCTAGTAGCGAGGTCTTACTTGCCTTTGTGATTATCGGATTATTTGCCATATTTACTGGTGGACTACATTTAGACGGTTTTATTGATATGGGGGATGCTTATTTTTCCTATCGAGATCGTGAGAAGCGGCTTGAAATTTTAGATGATCCACGTGTTGGTGCATTTGGTGTGCTTTCAGTGCTATTTTTAGTGCTTGGTAAATTTGTCATACTTCACGAATTATTCGTACAGCAAAAGTTTGAACTGTGGATGCTTGTA
Organism: Lysinibacillus sp. NPDC056959; assembly: GCF_042674095.1. Lineage (NCBI taxonomy): Bacteria > Bacillati > Bacillota > Bacilli > Caryophanales > Bacillaceae > Lysinibacillus > Lysinibacillus sp. NPDC056959. Next base: position 80,539 of record NZ_JBHURE010000016.1, read on the forward strand.
TTTATTCCGTTATGTACACGAGTAGGTATGAGCTTTTATTTTATGTCGCTTAATTGCTCAAAGGAAAAGGGGCTTGCCTACTTTTTTAAAACACATATTAAGCCGGGTTTACTAATCTGCTGTATGCTTTTAACATTAGTTGTAGCATACAGTAGCTTGTTGTTTGTAACGGGCTTCACAATTGTTCCGTTCGTGTTGATGGCAGTACTAGCGATTGCTTTTTTAGTCTTTCGGCAATTTACAGTGCGTAACTTTGGCGGTGTTTCTGGGGATTTACTCGGTGCATCAATTGAAGGAATGGAGGTTGTACTGTGGGTGACGTTGTTACTGTGCGCTTAATGAGACATGCACCAACAAAGGAAAATTTAGAAAAGCGTTATATCGGCTGGACAGATTCTTCATTAGCTGATGCATCTTTACTCCCTATTGTTGATCAAGAGGTCATCAAGGTGTATGGGAGTGATTTACTACGCTGTAGAGAAACAGCCGTCCGATATTTTCCGAATGCAGCTTACGTGTCTGATCGGAGATTTCGAGAGTCGAATTTCGGAGAATTTGAAGGGCTCACATATGAGGACTTACAATCCAATCGTCGTTATTGTGCATGGTTAGATGATCCTGTAAAGTCTCCACCTCCAAGGGGAGAAGGCTTTGATATGTTTTGTGCACGTGTTTTGGAAGGGTTCACTGCATTACCAAAAGGGGAAGATGTGTATCATCTCGTTGTCCATGGCGGGGTTATTCGAGCGCTACTCGTAGCCTTTGCTCCAACTGAGCAACCTTTTTGGTCCTATCAAACACCGCATGATAAAATGTTTTCTTTAACGTTTTCAAGAAAGGCTTGGGAGGAGGGAGCAAGATGCATGTCTTTATCGGAGGAGCCTATAGTGGAAAAACCGACTATGTCATGAAATTACTTGCAGGTCAAAACGTTGTGCTACTGGATGGCACTCTACCTGATGGCGCTCCTACTTGTGATGTACTAGTTATAAAAAATATAGAGAAATGGCTCGTAACACAAGACCTTGAGGATGATGAACCTCTTGTCAGAACTATTTTGACAAGACTAAAGACCCTTGAAGAAAATTGTGCCTTGTATATAATTGTGACCGACATGGGACGTGGTGTTGTGCCGATGGACAAACAGGCACGATTATTACGTGATACATGTGGGCGTTTGTACCAAGCATTGTTTGCTGAAGCCGAACAAGTCGTACGCATTTGGTACGGTATTGGGGAACAGATCAAATGATATAGTAACTTGCTTGCAGAGTTTGTAAGACACTTCACAAATGTGGTGATGACATTTGCAAAGACGCATGCTTTGTATATAAGTTGATTGGAGTAGAGGCTAGGCGACTCTTTGGGGAATAGCGATATAGAAGAACGAAGGATAAATGCATCACGTCCTGTGATAACGCCTTCGTGACCAACATCGTGTTGCCCCGACGCCCCCAGGAAGCTCTGCGCGAAAGCGAAGCGTCAGCGGCGAATGTTTTATCTGTGCGAAAGCAAAGGGTCAGCGATAAAGCGCACAGCCGGAACGGAAATCAACCCCACGCTTTGATGAAAAAATTTAACGGAAAGAGGCAATGGAATGGATCGACAAAAATTGATGAAATTGACGCTCACTGCCATGGTAGCGGCAATTTGTGCAGTAGGTGCAGTCATTAAAATTCCAACATTTATTACAACTGCTGCGCTTGACTCTGCACCGGCATTTTTGAGCGTTGTATTTTTATCGCCAGTATTAGCTGGTGTTGCGGGAGTCATTGGGCATTTTATCTCAGCCCTAACTACTGGCTTCCCTTTTGGACCACTACATATAATTATCGCAGTGGAAATGTTTATCGTTGTATGGATCTTTGGGGTTATGCATAAAAAAGGCATGCATTTCTGGAAATGGCCTGTGGCACTTATTTTAAATGGTGTCGTGGCACCTATACCATTTTACTTTATTATTAGTCCGGCGTTTTACTGGACGTCATTGACTAGTCTTCCACTGGCAACACTCATTAATCTAGTGATCGTTGCGGTGGCGATGCCAGTTCTGTCGAAGGTGTTTGTGCGTAAGGAAGGTCGAGTACATTGAGAAATGCAATAAAAATAGGTGAGTTCATTGCGACAACCGATAATGCCGCTGCAATTGGCGAAAAGCTACAAGATGTTGTGTCTGCTCCAGATCAGCTTACAGCATATTTTACTGCACGTGTTACATTTTTAGAGCAGCTTGCTGCAAATGCTTTACCAAAGCATATTTTACTTGCTAATTTTTCAGGGGATGCTGCATGGTCTCGTTATGTTGCAGGCATTCAACAGGTTTTTGAGGAGGCTGGCCTTTTTTGTCCGCAAATAGACGGTAGTTCAGAGACTAATATGCCAACTTTACAATCAGGCTTGTCAATAACGATGCTTGGGGAGCAGCAGAAACGTACAGCAACTAAGCATGAGCAACTAAGTTGGTACACATATGGTTTGCCACTTGTAGGCAATGAAATCCTTGCACAACCTGAAGATGTCGCACAGCTGCAACCTATTTTTCAAGCGTGGAAAGAGGGAATTGTGCAGCAAGTATGGCCAGTTGGATCAAAAGGTTTACAAGCAGAATTTAGCCGACTTTTTGGCGAGCAACAGGTCAATAGTGCATTAGATATTGAGAAAACGGCTGGTCCATGTGCAGTAGTTTTACTAGGAATTAATCCAGAAAAAGAGCAGCTAGTACAAAAATATTTTCCTAGAAATTTTGAAAAACTACGTAAAACTGCATTGTAATCGGGCTTGCTTCGAGAAAAAGTAGCACTTTAAAAAATTCAAGGGGCAAAACGCCTATTGCAACTATAAACACTATATGTTAGATTTGTTTAGGAGTTAAAACACAATATATAGTATTTTGGACGAGCGGTACCAAATATGGTTTAAAAGGGAATTCGGAAAAGAGTCATCTTAGGCCGAAGCTGTCCCCGCAACTGTAAGTGCTGACAAATGATGAATAGGCCACTGTAAAGAACGGGAAGGCCATCATTTGGAGGAAGCATGAGCCAGGAGACCTGCCGATCTGTTCAAGACAGCAACACATTCTTCGGGGATTGAGAAGTGGAGGCGAGAGATTTGTCCACTTCTTAGTGTGCATGTCCTTCATTTCCATTTCCGATTTTACTGCGATCACGTAACCGATAAGTGTTGCGTGATCGCTTTTTGTGTTGCTGGAGAAAGAAAGGGAGAGAATGTATACATGACAATTCAAATCGAACAGCAAATTGCTAAGCTCAAGAAAAGTTATACGGAGGATGAACTCGAAAGTTTTGTAAGATTATCGGATCGATGGCTACGAAAAAACGACAATGCGACATTTGAAGCATGGGCGGATGCGATGATTTTACAAACGCTTAGCCTAATTGATGAGGAGGAGCCATACTGGACATTCGTCGCAGCTCAAATTTATTTAGAAAAACTATATGATCAATTTGCAATGCGCCGTGGCGTTTCAGTGCAAGATGTTTATAAATGTTTCCCGGAACAATTAGCACGCTATACAGAAGCTGGTTTGTATCATGAAAGTTTAACAACAAAATATAGTGAGCAGGATCTTCAAGAACTCGCTTCCTATTTAGAATCAAGTCGAGATGAATTGTTTACGTATATTGGCTTAAAAACATTAATGGACCGCTATGTAGTCCGTGATTACACGAAAACACCAGTAGAGCTACCACAGGAACGATGGATGGTCATTGCGATGACCCTTATGCAGGATGAAACAGAAAATCGTTTAGAAAAAGTACGTGAATCTTACTGGGCAATGAGTAATTTATATATGACTGTGGCAACACCTACATTATCGAATGCAGGTAAAACACATGGCCAGCTATCTAGCTGCTTTATCGATACAGTAGATGATAGTTTACAAAGTATTTATGACACGAATACAGATGTTGCAACATTATCGAAATACGGTGGTGGTATTGGTGTTTATATGGGTAAAATTCGTAGCCGAGGCTCATCAATTAAAGGCTTTAAAGGTGCATCTAGTGGTGTTCTACCATGGATTAAACAGCTTAATAATACGGCGGTTTCAGTCGATCAGCTAGGTCAACGACAAGGAGCTATTGCTGTTTATTTAGATGTTTGGCACAAAGACGTCTTTACGTTTTTAGATTTACGCTTAAACAATGGGGATGAGCGTTTGCGTGCCCATGATATTTTCACAGGGCTATGCTTACCGGATTTATTTATGGAAACGGTTGAAGAGCGCGGGGAATGGCATTTATTTGATCCACATGAAGTACGAGAAGTTATGGGCTTTTCACTAGAGGATTTCTACGATGAGAAAAAAGGTGATGGCACTTTCCGTACTAAATATGCAGAATGTATTGCGAATCCATTATTAAGCCGTGAAGTTGTGCCAGCGATTGATATTATGAAACGTATTATGCGCTCGCAGCTTGAAACAGGCGTGCCGTTTATGTTTTATCGAGATGAAGTAAATCGCATGAATCCGAATAAGCATGAGGGAATGGTTTATAGCTCGAACCTGTGCACAGAAATATTCCAAAATATGTCAGCTACTGAATTCGAGTCTATTACTCTAGAAGATGATGTTATCGTAACACGTCGCAAGCCTGGCGATTTCGTTGTATGTAACTTATCATCTATCAATTTAGGTAGAGCTGTACCGGCTGGTGTTTTAGAAAAATTAATTCCGATTCAAGTACGTATGTTAGATAATGTTATTGCGTTAAATACAATTCCAGTAAAACAAGCAGAGCGTACGAACTTACGCTACCGAGGCATTGGACTTGGAACATTTGGCTGGCATCATTTATTAGCTTTGAAAGAAATTCAATGGGAGTCTGAGGAAGCTGTAGAATTTGCGGACAAGCTATATGAGGAAATTGCGTATTTAACGATTCGCGCTTCTAACGATTTGGCAAGTGAAAAAGGAGCCTACCCATTATTTGAAGGCTCAGATTGGCATACTGGTGCGTATTTTGAAAAACGTGGATACGACAGCAATAAATGGAATGCGTTACGCGCCGCGGTTGCTGAAAAAGGAATGCGTAACGGCTATGTTATGGCGGTTGCACCGAACTCATCAACATCCATTTTAGCGGGTAGTACGGCTACGATTGATCCTATTTTCCAAAAGAGTTATTCAGAAGAGAAGAAGGATTACAAAATTCCAGTAACGGTACCGGATCTATCACCTGTGACAACTTGGTATTATAAATCTGCTTATTTCATCGATCAAAATTGGACAATCAAGCAAAATGCTGCTCGAGCACGTCATATCGACCAAGGCATTTCACTTAATTTATACGTTCAAAATACGATCAAGGCAAAAGATTTACTAGCATTGCATATGAACGCTTGGGCAAGCGGTGTGAAAACGACATATTATGTACGCTCAACGTCTGTAGAATTACTAGAATGTGAGTCTTGCGCGAGCTAGGAGGAAGTAACAATGACAACTATTACAAAACGACAAATTATGGATAAAGAAGCACCAAACCGTTCAACAGGTATTGTGAACGGCCGCTCTTCTAACATTTTAAACTGGGACGATGTGCGTTTTAGCTGGGCATATCCTAAATATAAAAAAATGCTAGGTAACTTCTGGACTCCGTTTGAAATTAATATGAGCAATGATGTTAAGCAGTTTCCACAGCTATCAGCTAATGAGCAGGAATCCTTTTTAAAAATCATTGGCTTACTAGCACTATTAGACAGTGTGCAAACTGATTTTGCAGGGAAAGTAGCGGATTATTTAACAGATTCAAGCTTAAATGCATTAATGATTATTTTAGCGCAACAAGAGGTAATTCATAATCACTCTTATTCTTATGTGCTATCAAGTATTGTGAACAAAGACGAGCAGGATCGTACGTTTGACTTTTGGCGCACAGAGCCAGTGTTAGAGCGACGTAATGACTTCGTAATTAAAGGCTACCATGCATTTTCAGAGGAGCCATCTGTTGGAAATATGCTAGAAGCGATTGTCTATGATGTGATTTTAGAAGGTTTATTCTTCTATTCTGGCTTCGCTTTCTTCTATCATTTAGCACGCAATCAAAAAATGGTGGCATCGTCAACGATGATTAATTATATTAATCGCGATGAGCAGCTTCATGTCGATTTATTTGTGAAAATTTATCAGGAGCTTTTAGAGGAATATCCTGAATACGATACACCAGAACGAGCGGCTCGTGTACAGGAAATCTTCCGTGAAGCGGTTCAGCTAGAAATCGATTGGGCTAATGATGTGATTGGTGATAAAATTGAAGGCCTTGATGTGGAAGATGTGCATGATTATGTACACTTCTATGCGAACGTACGCTGTAATCAGCTTGGCGTAGAGCGTCCATTTGAAGGTTATCGCAAAAATCCATTGAAGTGGGTTAAAGCGTATGAGGATGTTGACTTAGGAAAAACAGATTTCTTCGAGCAACGTTCTCGCCAATATGTGAAGGTCAATGTAGAAGATAACGGATTTGATGATTTGTAATACTCAATACACCGCGATGTTGAACTAACATTGCGGTGTATTTTTTATGAGGGTGAACGGGTCAAACTGCAATAAACAATAGGGGGAGGGGGATATATATTACCAAACCAAACTATTTCTCACTAAAAAGCGATCATTAAATGTGATCGGAACACCTCTTCCATCCTTTTCGGCGTGAATATGTAAATGTGGTTCGCTTGTATTGCCCGAATTTCCTACTTTTCCAAGTTTGTGGCCCGTTGTTACTTTTTCATTTTTTGCCACCACTATGCTGCCTTTTTGCATATGAGCTAATAAAATGGTTGTCGCATCATCGTTCTCGCATGATAGGGTGACATGATTTCCCTCAGGATTTTCTGAATCAGATTTAGGAGGAGGGAAATCAGGTAAATCATTTTTGACGTTGACTACTTTCCCATTACAAGGACTATATAAATTATCTTCGAATATTTGATACTTATTCAATTCTTCTGGATATAGTCCATTAGCGCGAGTTCCAATCGTATTTAATTTTAAAATATCTAAAGCATACTTTTGTCCTGGATGGGCTTGATGGTAGTTCATTGCCACCTGATTACCACCTTGTCCGACATAGTAGGTGCCATTTTTAAGTGGGAAGGATAATTCAATGCCTTTTTCGGCTACTGAATAGCTTTTTACGACCAAAGCATTATACGTACCAAAAACGAGAATAAGTAAAATGTAAATACCAATTGAAAACTTTTGATTTAGTGAATATTTTATTGTAAACGGTAAATTTCTTATCTTTTTCCAAGAAAAAATGAAAGTGACAATCAAGAGAATCAACCAAAGAAAGCGAACATAGTATCCGACCCAACTCCAGTTTCCTGCTTGAAATAACCAAACGATTAGTGCTGTAGTCACCAATGAGTCCAATAACCATTCTAGTTTACTTTTAAATGGAGCTTTCCATAACGAAATAATAAAGCTCGCAGGCAATATGATTAGCAAACCAATAGAATAAAAGATTGGTAACACTATTTCTCATCTCCCTTATGATATTTTACGGACGTCATTACATTATTGGTAATATTTACTCCATCTTAACAGCATTCTAACATAGAGATGCCAGTAAATGAACCTTAGTCCAGAGCTTCCTTTTAAACTATTTGAAAGCAACTTCTGCAGTTACCAAAACCTACATAAAAAATCAATCGTGTCCCAAATATTACGAGACCCGAAAAAATAGTGCCACTTGAGAATGTTTTTCAGTTATAATTAATAATGAATGTGAATTAAAGAACGGAGTCGAAGGAATGCAGGCAATAAAACAGTTAGGAGGGTTTTTAGGGCCCTATAAATTTTTTACCTTAATTGCACCATTATTAATGGTATTAGAGGTAACGATGGATTTACTTCAGCCGACGATTATGCAGCATATGATTGATACGGGTATTGCGAATGGTGATAATCCGTATGTGCTGAAAATGTTCGTCTGGATGCTGATCAGTGCGGTATTCGGACTTGTTGGGGGGATAGGCTGTTCCTATTATAGTTCGAAGGCAGCGATCCATTTTGCATCGGATGTTCGTCAGTCACTTTATGAAAAAATGATGACGTATTCGGCAAAGGAACGTGACACTTTTACAACAGGGAAGCTTATTACGATTTTAACGAGTGATGTAGAAAGTGTTCAGCGCGCGTTTATGATGACGTTGCGTATTTTTGTGCGTGGTCCTTTATTATTTATTGGAGCGGTTATCATTGTTTTTGTGACGGCACGTGAGTTATTTTCGATACTCCTTATTATCGTGCCGCTATTAATTATTGCGATGTACTTTTTCACAAAGTATTCGGGTGTCCTGTATCGCCGAGTGCAGGAGGCAATTGATCGTGTTAATACGAAGCTACAGGAGAACTTAGCGGGGATTCGTGTTGTGAAGGCGTTCCGTCGTGAAACGCAACAGATTGAACAGTTTGGCGCTCTAAATGATACGCTAACGAAGCGCTTTATTACAGCCGAGCAAATTGTTGGCGTGCTCGTGCCGTTTACGATGTTCGTTGTCAATCTAGGCATTGTAGCAGCACTTTGGCTTGGGGCCATTAAGGTAGAAGCCGGTACTTTAAAGGTTGGAGTAATTCTAGCTTTTATTAACTATTTAACGATTATATTAAATGGATTGATGACTTCTAGTATGGTATTGATGCAAATTGCACGTGCGATTCCTTCAGGGGAACGAATCGTGGACGTCTTAAATAAAGAAGTAGCGGTTAAGGAAGCGGAAAATCCACATACAGCACCAATTCAAGGGGCGATTGACTTTCAAAATGTAAGCTATCGTTATTATGAATCGGCTGAGGATGTCCTGAAAAACATTACATTTTCGGTAAAGCCGGGGCAAACGGTAGGTTTGATCGGAAAAACAGGAAGTGGAAAATCAACGCTAGTGAAGCTATTACCACGTTTATTTGATCCGACGAGTGGAGAAATCCTCTTGGACGGAAAGCCTCTAAAGGATTATGCATTATCCACTTTACGCAAACATATTGGTTTTACTTCTCAAAAAGCATTATTGTTTTCAGGTGCAATTGACCATAATATCCGTCTTGGTAAGGAAGATGCAACTTCAGTGGAATTACAGCAAGCTCTAGATGCAGCATGTGCCACTGAATTTGTAAGTCGACTGGATAAAGGTTTAGCACATGAACTTTCACAGGGGGCGACCAATCTTTCTGGCGGTCAAAAACAGCGATTAGCGTTAACACGTGCACTCGTAAGACAGCCTGCTATTTTAGTGCTGGATGATACAACATCTGCTCTTGATAGTGCCTCTGAAAAACATGTACAGGAAGCTATTAGCAATCAATATCATGATACAACGACGTTTATCGTGGCGTCTAAAATAGCCTCTATTCAACAGGCAGACCTAATTTTAGTAGTAGATGACGGCGAAATTGTTGGTCAAGGCACACATCAACAATTATTACAGAATAACAAATTCTACCAAGCAATTTACGCTTCACAGCAAAAGGCTGGTGTACAACAATGAGTCAAAGTCAACCAAAGCAAATGAATTTTGGACGCGGACCACGTATGGCTGGACCAGCTGAAAAGGCTAAAAATCAAAAAGCTACGATTAATCGTGTGTGGCATTATGTGAAGCAACAAAAAATTGGGCTTTATTTCTCTATATTCTTTGTAATAGCTTCTACATTTTTAAGTTTAGCAGGACCGTACTTAATTGGACATATCGTCGATGAATATATTATGAAAAAAGATATTGCCGGTACGATTCGTCTTGGTATTGTGCTAGCAGTTATTTATACAGCTGCATCAATTTTTACGTGGCTTCAAACATATGTCATGATCCATGTGGCGATGAAAACAATTCGCACATTACGGCTTGAACTGTTTAAAAAGTTACAAACATTAACACTGAGATTTTTCGATCAGCGAGCACTTGGTGATCTAATGAGCCGTGTGACAAATGATATCGATAATTTAAATACAGCACTTGTACAAAGTGTGACACAAATCGTGTCGTCGGTCTTAACGGTAATCGGTGTTAGTATTGCTATGTTCTCTTTAAGTTGGCAGCTAGCAATCGTGACGCTGACTATTATTCCTTTAATTGTTTTTACAACGAAGCAAATTGTTAAACGTAGTAGTAAAAACTATGCGGCCCGCCAGCGTGATTTAGGTATGCTGAACGGTTATATTGAGGAAATGATTACGGGTGCAGAGGTTGTGACGCTTTTTGGGACAGAACAGCAAACAATTGAGACGTTCCATAAGCAGAATGAAAATCTTCGTAACTCGGCACAGAGAGCAGAAATTACTTCAGGTCTACTTGGGCCCATTAATAATTTTATGAATAACTTAGGCTTAGCTGTTGTTATTGGCACAGGAGCATTTTTATCGTTAAAAGGGATCGTTTCAGTTGGGGTTATCGCCGCATTTGTCACGTATACACGTCAATTTTTCCGTCCGTTGAATCAGTTATCTAATCTATTGAATACTTTCCAATCGGCGATTGCAGGGGCAGAACGAGTCTTCGAAATTTTAGATGAACCTTCGGAAGTAGCGGATAAAAAGCATGCCATTGATTGCCAAAGCCTCAAAGGAGATGTGGCATTTCGCAATGTTTCCTTCAGCTATTTGCCAGAGAAGCCAGTACTAAAAAATATTAGCTTCCAAGCGAAGAAGGGTGAAACGATTGCTCTTGTTGGTCCAACGGGATCAGGGAAAACAACGATTATCAATTTATTAACTCGTTTTTATGATGTGGATGCAGGTGAAATTTTGATTGATGGTCATAATATCGAGGATTATAAAATGGCAACAATCCGTCAAAGAGTGGGTGTTGTCTTACAGGATACGTATTTATTCTCAGGAACGATTCGTGAAAATATTCGTTTAGGTAAACTTGATGCTACAGATGAAGAGGTTGAAGAAGCGGCGAAAATCGCGAATGCCCATAATTTTATTAAACATTTACCAGCCCAATATGATACACCTGTTCAGGCAGGTGGGGCAAACTTAAGTCAAGGTCAACGTCAATTACTAGCTATTGCCCGGGAAATTCTTGAAAATTCAGATATTTTAATTTTGGATGAAGCTACATCCAGTGTGGATACGCAAACAGAGGTTGATATTCAAAAAGGTCTCCAGCATTTAATGCAGGGGCGCACAAGCTTTGTTATTGCACACCGCCTAAAAACAATCGAAAATGCCGACCAAATCCTTGTTATTCAACAAGGTAAAATTGTGGAGCAGGGCAATCACCAACAGCTTATGCAAAAACAAGGCATTTATAGTAATCTCCAGCAAAAACTTTTACTGGAGCAAGTGGAATAAGAGTAAGAGGGCTGTCTCGTAAGTATGAAAAAACTTATGAGACAGCTTTGTTTTTACTATTGTGGGAAGCATTTGGAAATGTTATGATGCATCAAAATTCAACTTTAGAAGGTGAGGCTTAAAAATGTACGAATTAAAAACAAAAGAAACGGATGAGAGTGTTATTGAATTTATTGAAAACGTGGATCATCCAAAAAAGCGTGAAGATGCTTACCGACTATTGGATATATTTGCTGAAGTCACAGGGTTTGAAGCGAAAATGTGGGGGCCAAGTATTATAGGATTTGGCAAATATCATTATAAATATAAATCAGGACATGAAGGCGATGCACCTTTAGTTGGATTCTCTCCCCGAAAAGCTAAAATCAGTTTATATTTTGCACCAGGTGACAGTGAGCGAGACAATTTATTAAAGGTTTTTGGTAAACATACAACAGGAAAAGCTTGTGTTTATATAAATAAACTAGCGGATATTGATGTGGAAATATTAAAGTCGCTCATCCAACGATCTGTATCCTTTTTACAGATTTTCCGAACGGGAAAGCCCACTCCTTCAGGCATGAGATGAGAGTGAAGGTGGATACGGAGTGCCGCTAAAATCCGAAAGGCTTATGGTGCTGAAAATATCAGAAAATTCACATCATTTATGCGTGTATGCGGCAGTTAATGAAAAAAGTTGATACATTGTGTGTATGAACGATTATAGACGAACAAACACAACCGTATCATTGATTAACTATCATTTCGTTTTTTGTCCCCGATACAGAAGAAAGAGTTTTCTTCGTGCAGATGTAGAGGAACGCTTTAAACTTTTAGTACAGGAAATATGTGAGGAATTAGAAATTGACATCGTTGCTTTGGAGTGTGCAAAGACCATACACATATGTTTTTAACTTCTTTCAGCGGGTGTCTAATCACCCGCTGAAAGAAGTTAAAGCCTCCGGCGGATGTCAAGGAATCGGAAAGGAGTTCTTAGAGGATGTTAGCCTAAAATCATCGCATCCGTAGGATAACGGCTAACTGGCCTGCATCGTGCAGGCCTAAGCACAAAGCCGATTCCGGACGCAATTATGCCGAGGCATAATTGATATACCGTACCAACGCTTAGTCCTGCTGATATTATGGCAAAAATCAAAGGAGTGACGTCTAAAAAGTGAGAGGAATTTCCTCATCTACAACATTTGCAAAACCTATGGACACGTTCTTATTTTGTATCTACCGCAGGAAACGCATCGAGTGAAACCGTCAAACGTTATGTGGAACAACAAAAAACAAGGGGGTGAATCATGTGTCACTAACGATAACAGTGAAAATCAAGCTGCTTCCGACAAAAGAACAGGCTTCTATTTTAAAGAATATGAGTCGATTGTATGTTGATACAATCAATGCCCTTGTTTCTGAAATGGTTGCAGAAAAGAAAAGTACAAAGAAATCAAGCAAGGATATTTCTGCCGACCTGCCAAGTGCTATTAAAAACCAAGCGATTAAGGACGCTAAAAGTGTGTTTAAAAAAGTGAAGAAAAATAAATTCAAGGTTGTTCCTGTGTTAAAGAAGCCGGTATGTATTTGGAATAACCAAAACTATTCTTTTGATTTAACGCATATTTCAATGCCGATTATGATGGATGGCAAGTCAACTAAAACACCTATTCGTGCTTTGTTGGTCGATAAAGATAACCGCAATTTTGATTTGTTGAAACACAAATTAGGTACTCTGCGTGTCACGAAGAAAGCGAATAAATGGATTGCACAAATAGCTGTCACTATTCCTACAAGTGAAAAAACAGGAACAAGGATAATGGGTGTAGATTTGGGTTTGAAAGTCCCTGCTGTTGCAGTGACAGATGATGGAACCGCTCGTTTCTTTGGAAATGGTAGGCAAAACAAATGTGTTAGACGTATGTATAACTCCAAGCGTAAGAAGTTAGGAAAATTAAAGAAATTAAATGCTATTCGCAATCTTGATGATAAAGAACAACTATACATGAAAGGCCAAGACCACAAGGTTAGTCGTGCGGTTGTTAATTTTGCTAAAGAAAATAATATTTCTGTCATTCGCTTAGAACAACTAACGAACATTAGGCAGACGGCAAGAACAAGCCGTAAAAACGAAAAGAATTTGCACAACTGGTCATTCTATCGTCTTTCTCAATTCATGGAGTACAAAGCGAACCTAGCGGGTATTAAAGTTGAATTTGTGAATCCTGCATACACAGGTCAAACATGCCCGAAATGTTCCGAAAAGAATAAGGCACAAGATAGAAAATATAAGTGTAAATGTGGATTCGAAAAACATCGTGATTTAGTCGGTGCAATGAATATTCGATATGCACCTGTGATTGATGGTAACAGTCAGTCAGCCTAAGATGCTATATGCACTGTCTTAGGAAGGGTAATGAGATCCCCTCATCTTGAGAGCTGTTTAAAACAGAAATGGACTGCGAATGCTTAGTTACTCAGGAATCCCACCGGTCATACCGTAAGGTGTAGGGCTTGCGACTTTAGTCGTGGGAGTCTCAAAAGAGACCTATCCCGATCAATAATTAAGCGCTGTCTAAGTGAAGTAAAACACTTTTAGACAGCTTTTTTTAGCTTATCACCGAAAAATTAATTAGAAATTTATTTTTATTGTTTATCCTTTCATTATCAACTGAAAGGAGCATTTTATGAAAAAACTTTTAAAGAAAATAGTTATCTACTTTATAGCGGTCATGCTTGTTGGGCTAGTCGGCATATTCAGTTATCATCGTTATCAGCTAAGTAAAGAATCGAAATTTCTAGGCAATAAAGGGACGCTTATTGAAGTGGATCATCAAAAAATCAATGTTTATACGGAGGGGGATGGTCAAGATACTTACGTTTTCATGGCAGGTTCAGGGGTTGCGGCACCCATTTATGAAATGAAAGGGCTGTACAGTAAATTTTCGCAACAACATAAGATTGCTGTTATAGAAAGAGCGGGGTATGGGTATAGCGGTGTCTCGAAGGACGAACGAGATATTGATACAATTTTAGCGCAAACGAGAGAAGCGCTCTTGAAAAGTGGAAATAAGCCTCCTTATATATTAGTACCGCATTCTATTTCGGGGGTTGAAGCTATTTATTGGGCACAAAAATATCCTGAAGAAATTAAGGGAATCATTGCGCTTGATATTGGCTTGCCAAATCAATATGTGGAGCATGAAATGGGGGCAGTCGACTACTGGACTGTTAAAGGAATGAATTTGCTAACGAAATTGGGCGTACATCGATTAACACCTTCGAAAGTGTATAATCCAGAAGTAATGAAGCAATCGTTTTTATCTAAGGAAGAAAAAGAAATTTATAAAGCACTATCCAATAAAAATATTTTTAATGATGATATGAAAAATGAGTTACTACAAGTGTACGAAAATAGTTTAAAATCAGAAGAGCTTCCGAAACCAAAAGACACACCGATATTATTAATAGATGCGATTGCTAAACAAAATAAAGGTTCGCAATATACGAAGTACCATAGCCAGAAATATGCGGAATTTGCCGAGCAAATTAACATAGCGGATGTGAAAGTATTAAGTGGCACTCATAGTATCTATTTATATAAACCGGATGAGATTTATCAGCTTGCTATAGATTTTATGAAAACTAAAGTTGACAACAAAGAAAGGTCGAGGGAATGAAAGGATTTACGATTTTAATAGTAGAAGACGACCAAATGATTGGCGATTTGATGCAAAAAATACTACAACGTGAAGGCTATGACGTTGTATGGAAAACAGATGGTCGAGAAATGATGAACATGATCCATCAAATCGATTTAGTCATAATGGACATTATGCTCCCAGGGGAAGATGGCTATCAGCTGACAAAGAACATTAAAAGCCTAGGCTTGAATATCCCCATTATTTTTTTATCTGCTCGCAATGATATTGAAAGCAAGCTGCAAGGCTTAACCGTTGGGGAAGATTATATGACAAAACCATTTGATCCGAGAGAACTTCTTTTAAGAATGCAGAAAATGCTAGAGCAGCAGTACGGTACATTTACACAAATCCAACATCTATTAATTGATAGCGAGCATCGTAAACTATTTAAAAATAATATGCATGATGAAATAGCATTGACTGCAATCGAACGTAAAATCTTCTTTTATTTATATGAAAATAAGGATAGGGTGTTAACGAAGGATCATTTTTTTGACTATTTATGGCCGCTTGAAGATCGCAATCAAAATATTATCAATGTCCATATCAAAAAGATTAGAACGAAAATGAATGATACATCAGGTACCATCCTACAAAATATTTACGGAGAAGGGTATCGATTAAATACCTACATAAAGAAATGACATTAAAAACAAAATATCGATTATTATTATTTACAGCCATCATCAGTGTTCCAATAGTTTTGTTAGGGATTAGTGTGTCGATGTCTATTATTTATGACTTCGTTTTTAAAACTAGAAATAAAGGCACTCCATTCCACGAATCTTTCGCCTATCCAACGATGCTGATTGTGTTCTTTCTATCATTATGTTTGCTAGCGTTTTTATTTTCGAAATCGATCAATTCATTACTAACGAAAATTAATATGCTCAACAAAACGATTCGTGACTTAGCGAGCAATGAAAGAACACCGAGTACATTAGCTGTTGGCAGTGAGGATGAAATCGGACAGCTAATTCAGTCCGTTAACATACTAATTGAGCGAACTACTTACCGGGAATTAGAGCTTCAACAACAGCAGGAGCTGCAAAAAGAGCTATTACAAAAGCTAAGACACGACATAAATACACCGTTGACAGCGATCCGTTTACAATTATTTTATTTAGAAGATACGTTTAAGGAACAACCGAAATTAGTAGAATCCTTGAATGAGCAAATTCAATACATCGCTAGCTTAACAAATGAATTGAATTGGCAGTCCCTAGATACAATGGAGAACTCTTATATCGTCCAGGAAGAAGTGCAACTCACGCTATTGTTTGAAACGATTATCAAAAAGTGGAGCTATTTATATCGAATGCAAAACATCGAATTAATCTATCATCTAGAGGATAGCCATGTAACATGGACGAGTAATGCACTATGGCTTCAACGAATGTTTGATAATGTGTTCCAAAACACATTGAAACATTCAAAAGCTACAAAGCTAGAAATCACCATAAAAGATCAAAAGGTTTTCATGACAGACAATGGTACTGGCTTTGACCAAAGCCATGTAAGCGAAGGCCTTGGTTTGAAAATCATTGATGACATCGCTAGAATTCTGCAAGTCAACTATACACTCAACTCGAACGAAGAAGGGACCGAATTTTGTTTTTTGACTAAAAAAATTTCTTGATTCTTTGATTCTATTGAGCGGTGGGCGATAATAGCCTTCTTCTTTATTGAACGAACGAGTGCTTTACTTCAAGATGGGATTCCACAGCGATCCCATCTTTTTCTTTTTCAATTTACGGGGAAGTTTAGTTCAATAACGAATAGATGTTATTTTGAAAAATTTAGTGCCTTTAATAAATATTCTTGGTCAAATCCTTGAAATGACCCAGTTACAATCGCAAAATGTGCATAGAAAATCCTAATTATAATTTTCCTTTTAATATAAACTAAAAGAAATAAAATAATTTAACATTCATTTAACATAACCCTTCTATCCTTTTAATTAAGGGAGGATTGAATATATGTTAAAACTAATAGACATTAAAAAAGTATATAAAACTGAGACATTAGAACAAATAGCATTGCACAATGTTTCGATTTCATTTCGTAAAAATGAGTTTGTTTCAATCTTAGGACCAAGTGGTTCGGGGAAAACTACCTTACTTAACATTATTGGTGGATTAGATCAATACACTAGTGGTGATTTAATTATCAATGGTGCTTCTAGTAAAAGTTTTAAATCAGAAGACTGGGATGCTTATCGCAACAATTCCGTCGGGTTTATTTTTCAAAGCTATAATTTAATTTCGCACCTTTCTATTCGCGATAATGTCGAGATGGGTATGAAACTAAGTGGTATTTCTACTAGCGAACGAAGAAAAAAAGCAGAAGATGCGTTAATAAAGGTTGGATTAAAAGACCATATTGAGAAACGTCCAAATCAATTATCAGGCGGACAAATGCAACGTGTGGCAATCGCACGTGCCATTGCCAATGATCCTGAAATCATCTTAGCCGATGAACCAACGGGTGCTCTTGATACAGAAACAAGTATTCAAGTGATGGAAATCATTAAAGAATTAGCAAAAGAAAAGCTGGTCATAATGGTCACGCATAACCCTGAGCTTGCTGAAGAGTATTCCGACCGTATCGTACGGTTTAAAGACGGGCAACTTATTGAAGATACAAATCCCGTTTTAGATAGCTCCATAACGAGCGATTACAAATTAAAGCATACAAGTATGAGTTTCTTCACAGCTTTAAAAAGTTCAGGTAAAAACGTACTGTCTAAAAAATGGCGAACAGCATTAACATCCTTTGCATCAAGTGTAGGGATTATCGGGGTTGCACTCGTTTTATCATTATCAAATGGTTTTAGTAACCAGATTGATGATTTTCAAACCGAAATGCTTTCTTCATTGCCAATTACAGTTTCTGATGGACCATCTACATCGATTATCCCTTCACCACCAACGGGTGAAAATGGCAATACGTTGGATGAATTTCCAACGACGAAAAAAATGTATGTGAATGCCCCATCTGAAGATGAAACAACGAAAACCCATACCAATGTGTTAACAGATGAATACGTAGACTATGTGTATAAATTAGATTCGGAGCTTGTGAGTAGTTATTCATTATCACGTTCTGTAGAATTACCAGTCTTAAAATTGGTAGATGGAAAAGCTACAAAATTAAATACAACTAATTTACCTTTAACTACTTATCCATCTGAAGATACAACTAATAGTACAACCTATTTAGAAGAAAATTATGATTTATTAGCTGGGGATTTCCCAAAATCAGAAAGTGAGTTATTACTCGTTGTAGATTCATACAACCAGTTAGATGTACAGGCTGCAAATGAACTTGGACTAACGGATGATGTGATTAAATTATCATCATTAATAGGAAAAGAATTTAAATTATTATCAAACGATCAGTATTATGTGAAAAATGGTGATACATTTAGAGTGAATGGAAACCCAAGTGATTTATCAACCTTATACAACGATAAAAACAGTCAAACACTTAATATTAGTGGTGTGATCCGAATTAAAGAAGATGCACAGGTAAAAGCTTTATCGACAGGACTTTTATACAGTGATGCATTAAATGAGCACTTTATCGCAGAAGCACAACAGTCTGAAATTGTATTAGCTCAAGAGAAAGCTGATTATAATGTACTTACAGGAGAGGCGTTAGGTGAAGAAACATCACCATCTACACAATTACCTGAAATGGATCCAACGGCTATGACAAGTGGTGATTTTACTAAGCCACTTACAAAGGATGCTACTTTAGCCAAATTAGGTGCAATCAGTACACCTGTCTCGATTTCTATTTATCCAACGACATTTGAAGCGAAAGACAGCATTTTAGACTATTTAGATGCATGGAATGATGACAAAGCTGAAGATGAAGCGATTGAATATACAGATATGGCTGAAGTGATGAGTAGTTCTCTCAATACTGTGATTGATACGATTAGTTATGTATTAATTGCCTTTGCATCAATTTCACTAATTGTATCTATGATTATGATTGGCATTATTATTTACGTATCAGTATTGGAGCGTACGAAAGAAATCGGGGTACTACGTGCTTTAGGCGCTCGTAAAAAAGATATTACTCGTTTATTCAATGCGGAAACGTTCATTATAGGGGCAACGTCTGGTATCTTAGGTATTGGGATTACGTATTTATTGTCAGTGCCGATTAACATCATTATCGAAAATTTAACAGACTTTTCAAACATTGCAAGTTTAAACCCTGTCCATGGCATTGCGTTAATTGTATTAAGTATTGTATTAACCATGCTTGGGGGGTTATTACCTGCAAAAATGGCAGCGAAAAAAGATCCAGTAGTTGCTTTGCGTAATGAATAATTAAAAGAAGGTGAACGAGATGATTAAAGTCGCCATTGTAGAAGATGACCGTGCTATTCGTACATTAATAAAAGTATACTTAGAGGATGAGGGATTTCAGGTTTTTGAATATACAAATGGACAAGAGGCATTGGAGGCATTTTCCACAAACCCTGTTGATTGTATAATTTCAGATATTATGATGCCTGGTATCGATGGTTACACATTTTGTGAGGAAATCCGTATCTTTTCCGATGTACCGATTTTAATGGTCACAGCTAAAGGAGAGCGTGAAGATTTAATTCATGGTTTTCAAGTGGGAACAGATGATTATCTCGTGAAGCCTTTTGATCCGGTTGAGTTGGTACTTCGGGTAAAAGCATTATTAAAACGATCACAAGTACTTGTTGTGAATGAAATTGAAATTGAAAATATTCTATTAAATCGTAACACCCTGATTTTAAAATCAAATCAAAAACAAGTCCAATTAAAACTTAAAGAATACGAGCTTTTTCAACTATTTGCTTCTAATATTGGTAAAGTCTTAACAAGAGATTTATTGATTGAAAAAGTATGGGGGTTTGGTTATGAACGTGGCGATCGAACTCTCGATGTTCATATTTCAAAATTAAGGGAGCATCTTGAGTATTTAGAGGCCAATTTAGTCATCAAAACACTGAGAGGTATTGGTTACGGTTTAGAGGTGAAGAAGTGAGAAGCTTGAATGTAAAATTAGCACTTAGTTCCTTAATCGTCTTATTTATAAGTGTACTACTGTCCTTTTTCATCTCAAAAACTGTTATTACAAATCAACTCGAAGAACAAGTAGTCACCGAACTAGATGGAATTGTACAATTTATAGAAACTGAATCCTATGAACAATCGCTTGAAAATTTATTAGTTCACTTAAACCAACTAACAAACTATCATGTCAAACATGTACAAGCTGCCGATTTACTTAATGAATATTCACAGGCGGACCTGTCTCAGATAAGTAATGGACATCCACTTGTTCGAGTTAGCAATCCGAACGATATAGTCGCATTCTATTCGTATACTAATAATAATGAAAAAATACTTTTACAATTCAACATGAAAGAACATATTGAGACAATGAATGCGATGAAGCTTATTGTAAAACTAGCTTTATTCATTGGTTTATTTTTAATATTTATCGCATCATACTATATTTCAAAGCCTATTAAACAATTAACAAAGGCAACCAATAAAATTGCACAGGGCCAATTTGATATGACATTAAAATCTAATCGCAAAGACGAAATTGGTCAACTGACAAATAGCTTCAACTTGATGGCTACTTCTGTTCAAAGTATGCTAAAGGTAAGACAGGATTTCATTTCTAACGTTTCACATGAATATCAAACACCGATTACATCGATTAAAGGTTTTGCTAAAGCGTTACGTGAAAAAGAATTTTCAAAAGCAACACAACAGGAATATTTATTCATCATTGAAGAAGAAGCAGAGCGCTTATCCAATTTGAGTACTAATGTGCTAAAGCTTTCACGCCTTCAATATGATGAGGTGAAAAAGCTTGATATTACGGCATTTTCAATTGATCGTATGTTAAAAGAAACGATTACACTTCTATATCCACAATCGAATAAAAAAAATATTGAATGGAATGTGCAACTAGAATCTATCACTATACATGCAGACGTACAGCTACTGAAACAGCTTTGGATTAATTTACTTAGCAACGCTATTCGTTATTCACCTGTATCCGGTATTATTTCGATAACCTGTATAGAAAATGAAAATAACAAAATACACATTACAATTACGGATGAAGGTCCTGGGATAGGTGATGAGCATCTAGCTAATGTATTCGATCCATTTTACAAATCTAAGGATTCTCCAGGGAATGGTCTCGGATTATCTATTGTAAAGGAAATTGTTCAAAAACATCATGCTAACATTCGCTTATTAAATAGAGAACCACATGGACTAAAAATTGATTTAGTATTTCCAAAGGAACACAACATTTTAAAATGTTAACAATCCTTTATCACTACATCTTTATAACTCAACGTTTATAGACAGCCTATAGACTGGAGACTAAATTGCTTAAGGTGGTAGAAGGTTCTTATTGGTAGTCTTATTAAACTAAAGGGGTGCGATTGTTCAATTTGAGCAATCGCTTTTTCACTAACGGCGCAGTTTAGTTGAATAATAAGGAGTAGAAGGTTATTTTAAATAGATATACAAAAGTGGGATTATAAATTTCATCACTATATTGAATGAATATCTGAAAGATAATGCTCAGTTTTACGTATAGGAAGGAGGAGCATAGTTTTGAAATTGATAGGATTAATCATTCTAGGTGGCTTATTTCTTCTTTTATTAAGTTTCATCTACATAATTATTAGTGTAGTGTTGCGAAATAAAAAAGAAAAGTAATTCTGGTTATTTTAATAGATTTGAATTATTTAATGGCTTCGCAAATATTGTGTTTTAGATGTTATGTTGGTTTATGTAATCAGAATTTTACTGCACAATATGAGGAAATTAATAAGTAGGGTTATCAACTACTTACTGCGAATACCAAAGAATTTGTGAAGAATCAGACTTTAACTAACGGGGTGCGTTAATTAAAGATCATTGAGTTGCTAAAGTGTACCCTTTGTAAAGGACATTTTATACTCTGGCTGACCTTATAATACGAACGGGGGCTTTACTTGAAGATCATTGAGTTGCAGCTCTTTTTTCTTATTGAACTAACGGTGCAGAATAGTTGAATAAGAAGATGTAATTTTGATTGATTACCAGCAGTAAAATAAATTGAAAGGGGCCGTTTTTGTTTGATTAATTATTTTAAACGTAAAATTAGATTAAGGGACTTTGAAGTGTGGGATGTTCGAATTGGCGACCAACAATATGCTTTAGCCATTTTAGATGAATTTCGACCTGCCACATTTGATGATTTTGAAATTCCAGATTTAATTTATGAAGAAGATGACCAGCGTGCAAACTATGTCTCTGCTACATATTTCTCTGATGAAGCTGTTAAAGATGAACATAAAGAAATACTGCGTGAATTTGCACAAATGCTTACAGAACACCTAGCTTTGGCACATTGTGAAGTAATTATAAAGATTTATCAAGAGAACCCTGAAAAAGCTATAGAACAAATGATGTTAACGAAATATGGTTTTAAAGAATCAGATATGCCATTAGATAAATTATTGCATTTAAATCAAGAGTAGAGGCCTTTAGTACTTATTCAACTAACGGGACAGGTTAGTTGAAGAGTGTTGTTTAACTTGTTTTTCAACAATCGGGCCATATTATTGAATAACAACCTTTTATGAAATGTTACCAAACGACGCTTTGAGAACTTTAAGTTTCTACATTTTAATACGTGGTTATGTAAAATTTTGGATTAATTATTATTTTCACAGGGTATTTTATATACTAAAACGCACTTGAATTAAAAAAAGGTTTATTGTTATCTTTGTAGAATCTAATTACTATAATAAATTGCGGTGAAATTCAATTATATAAAGGGAGTGTAAAGGTGGACCTATTACTTTGGATAACTATTGGTTTCATAATAATTGGATTTGTTGTTCTCACTTCTATGAAAAAAGGTATGGAAAGTAAGGTCGCTTTTATAAAAGCAAATATGGAAGACGAGGAAAATTCATCAAAAGCTAAATCCGTAATTTGGTGGATATGGAGTACTACTGCTTGGGGGATAGTGAGTATTTTTCTTGTTGTTTGGTGTTTTCGTAATCACTTTGGATAAACTGTTGGCTTCAAATGTGCTTAAAAAAACAGGTACTTTTGTATTAATTGTCTGAAGTATTACTGTAATGTTTATTCTTGAATAATAAATACTATATACATTATAAATTCAATAAACGTTCCCAATTGCAAGTTTGGGGACACTTGAAAAAGCCATGAACGCTGTGAGATCAACGTTTCTTGGCTTTTTGTATGCACATTCTTTATACAGCTTTTTATGCAAAGGTATATAAACAAAGCTACAATAAGACTTTTAAATAATTTACAGAAAATTCCGCAGATGTGCTATGTGAATAAAAACGTGCATATATAGACAATTTATAAGCTGTAAATCAGTATTTTTTAATCGGTACTTAAACTAACAAGAACTTTAGTTGAAGAAGCGTCGCTGTTCTTATTAAACTCCCATGAAAGAACGTAATCATCTTTCATTTTCTGTGGTGTAGTGTTGATTTTAAGCGACATGGATGGCTAACGGGCGCGTTTCTTAAAAAAAGGGATGCTCTTTACGTATCCAATTAAAAAGAAGTAAATGTTATTATTTTATTAAAGATCGTTGCTCTTCTATTATAGGTGGAGAAAGCTTTAATACGATATATGCTACAATATTAAAAAAGGTAAACCTTGGAGGTACACCACTGCAATAAGACTTATAACGAAATTAAGTTCTTTATATATCCTGTCAAGGACATATTATGAAATAGTGCTTTAATAAAGGGGTTGTATAAAATGGATGAAAAAAAAGATACAGAAATAAAACGCTCTTCAAAAGCAGAAAACATTCTACCTCAGATCAATAGTAAAACTAAGCTAGGCGACTTACGAAAAATCGCGAAGGACATTAAAAAAGATCACGAACTAGCTATGGAACTTTGGTCAACCGAAGAGTTTTTGCCCAGACTATTAGCAATCTTAATTATGGACAAAAAACTTCTTTCACATGATGTGCTAAATAAGCTTGATAAGGATATGCAGACTCACACTTTTGATGAGCGAAATAACTTAATGGATTGGTTAATGGCTAATCAGCTCACCAAAGACAAGAAGAAGATTGCATTGATGGAGTCATGGGAAAATAGTCCTTCTGCTCTTCAAAGGCGAGCTTTCTGGTATTATCAAGGGCGATTGAGATGGACTGGACAAACACCGCCTGATAACACCGCAAACTTGCTATCAGCATTAGAAGTCAATATTATGCAGGAAGAACCGGAAGTTCAATGGGCTATGAATTTCACCGCAGGCTGGATAGGCGTTTATGATGAAAAGAATCGTGCACGTTGTATTAAACTTGGTGAGAAAACGGGTCTTTACAAAGATGAAAGAGTAGCAAAAGGATGTACTCCCAGCTATTTGCCGGAGTTCATTACGATTGAAGTTAACAAACGATATAATAATTAGTTACCTCTGAAAAATTTATTGGGGTTTAATGTAAAAAAAGGAATTCAAATCCTCAATATGAAAAGTGTAATAAGCTTGGACCGAAAAATAAAGAAAAAAACGCGTTATGGCAGCTAGTTAGTGAAATAATGCAAGGAAGATGTAAAGGATAAACCCACTATCTCTTTTTGATCTGTAGGGCCCTTATCTTTTAGAAGAACAACTTTCCAGCTGCGCAGTACAACGATACTATTCAATAGAAAAAGATCTTCCACAATCGGGCGCAATTCTTGAAAAAGAATAGGCGCCAATTTTTAATTTAAGAGCCATTTAATTTAATAGGGAAAGAAGATATTATACCTGCAAAATAAACATCTACATTTTTATTTCTTTTTTTCTAGGATATTTTTTAATTGCTTTTGAAGTACGTCCATAATGGCAGCGATGATAGCTGTTGCTAATATCCCTATTAGTCCAAGTGCTATTGGACCTGCTGGGTCATCACCCGTGAACATGGCATACACCCTTAAGTAAACTATTACTAATAAAATTAAGATAATAATTGTAAAAGCGCATTTTTTTATCACCTTCAAGGATTTAAGGGATAACTCGGAAAAAGCGTTGTTACTATCGATATAACTCAATAGTTTATATGCTTGATACAAAGCTACAGAAAATGTAATGCATACTCCATACGCGCATATTAACAACGGATATATCGAGTAATCTCCTGGACGCACTATAGCATCTCTTCTGGCTGCTTCAGGCAACAAAAATATACACACGGCAAGTACCGCAATTCCAATAAGAAAAGCAACAACCTTTAAGAAAAAAGTTGAACCTAGTTTACCATTCATTTAAAACACCTCACTGATTTAATGATTATATGATTTTAATATAATTTTTATCGATTATCAATAAATTTATTTTGTTTTTTATTATATTTTTATTGTTTTTAAATATTGATTTGATTGTTATATGGGAATCATACTTGAATTATTGTAAATTTTATTATGAAGTAACCTAACAATCGTGCGCAATTCTGCAGCAAGAATTGTACTTTTTCTATTTGATGATTTGTCAAATTAAGTGCAACAATTGCTCATTAAAAGCCTCGTTTGCAGTTTTCCAGCCAAGACATTTTCTTGGTCGGTTGTTGATATAGT
>NZ_JBHURE010000017.1:0-35028 GCF_042674095.1 Lysinibacillus sp. NPDC056959
GTAATTAATATGTTTAAAATGTAGTTTATAAAATAAGATTTTTGTTTTAATATATATTTTGTAATTGATAATATAGTTTTTTTATATTGTATGTGAATAGTAAGGAGGTTGATATTTGTGGGATATAATAGTGGGAAAGCTGGGAAATTTAAAGAATTAGCAGAGAAACGTGTTTCTGATACACTTAAAAAATTACAGCTGATTGGTAATTTAGCGAACAAAAATAACTATGAGTATACAGATGAACAAGTAAAACAGATTATTGACACACTAGAATCAGAGATTAAAAGTTTGAAAAATAAATTTACTGAAGAAAGCAAACAACGTTCTACGGAGTTTAAATTTAAATAGATAACAATTATTTGAAAATACAGGAGGGTAAGACATGCGTAAGTGGAAATTTCCTAATGGACAAGGGCTAACTCCAAAGGGTGTAAATAATCCATCGATTGAAATATTCCTGGATAATGTTGCCGAGTCCTTGACGCGTGAGGTATTGCAAAATTCCTTGGACGCAAAAGATAAAGGTATAAAGAAGGCAGTGGAAGTTACGTTCGACTTTTTTGAAATGCCAACAGATAACATCTCAGATATTGAATCTATTAAAGATGGGGCATTGCCGAAAGCACTAGAATTATGGACGGAAAAAAATAATAAAGACACTCTCGATTTTTTAAAGCGTTTTAGTGAAGTGCTTCACGCACCTAAAGTATCTGTCTTGAAAATTAGTGACTACAATACAACAGGCCTAAATAAAAAGAAGTATGATTCATTAGTTTTAGGAGACGGTTATTCAGAAAAGGATGACATTGATTCAGCGGGGAGTAAAGGAATTGGTAAAGCAGCACCGTTTGCAGCCTCAGATCTACGGATGGTGTTTTATAATACACTAGCAAATGAAGGAACTGAAAAGTCAGTAGGTGTAATGAATTTCGTTTCATTCAAAATAAAAGAAGAAAATTTCATTACACAAGAGCGTGCGACGTATGTGGACGCTGAAACAGATTATATTGCTGAACAGCAAACATTTGGTTACCCTGAAAGAAAAAATGACGAATTTGGCACAGATATTTTTATTATCGGTCTGAAAGATTACGGGAAATGGAAGCAAAATATTATTCTTTCAACGTTAAATAATTTTTTACTTGCGATTATTCAAGGAAAGCTTGTTGTACAAGTTGGTAAATCAGAAATTATTAATGATTTAACTGTACATACTTTAATGAACCGTATATATGAAGAGGATAAACTTCGTGGGGATACAAAAGCGCAGTTTTTAAAAACGTATCGTTTTTATGAAGTATTAACAAGCGAGCAAACGCTACATTTTGAATTGGATGAACGTTTTATAAAATATCCATTTGTTAAAGATGTAGCGGATGCTAAATTGTATTTGTTGCAGCATGAACCAGCTAATCGTACAGTATTGCAAACTCGTATTGCAGGTATGAAGATTTATGAGCGTAATCGTATTAGTGGTAATATCAATTTCTCCGGCGTATTTCAAGCGTTAGGGAAAGAATTAAATGAGTACCTAAAAGATTTAGAGAATGCTAATCATGATGCATGGAGTATTGATCGTAAACATGGACAAGCACGTCAAGAAGCGGAAAGCTTTTTACAGGACTTGTTACATTGGTATAAAGATAAAGTGAATGAAGCTTTTGCTGATATTGGAACAGATGTTATTGATGCGTTTGGTGTTAATGATTTGTTACCTTTACATGAGCAGCAGGCTGACGAGGATGAACTTCAGAAAGACTCAGGAATTAAAAATAATTTCGAAGAGTTTAAGATTTCACGCAAAGATAATTCAAGCCAAACTTTAGATGGCGATAAAGATGATACTAATTTAGAGAATGTGTTGGAGGAATTAGGACTCGGAGGAGAAGAAAATACCGAAGAGGAAGAAGAGGAAGAAGTGGTAGAAGAGGAAGAAGAGAAAGAAGAGAAAGAAGAAGAAGAAGAAGAAGAAGAGGAAGAAGAGGAAGAAGAGGAAGAAGAGGAAGAAGAAGAGTTTCCTGTAAAAAAAGAGATTCGTGTAGGTCCTTCCACTGCCATTAAGTTGAAAATTATTGAGCTTAATGCATTTGAAGGGAAGTACCGAATTGTCGGAAAAGCACTGAAGAAAGTAAAAGCAATTGAAATTGAATTGAAATCAATTGGTGCAAATGGTGCGACATATCCTCTGAAAGTATTGGATGTAGGAAGTACTTCGAATACAATTTCGAACAATGGAAAAGCTGTTCGATTAGAAAAAGTATTGAAAAATGCATTGTTTAATGCAGATGTAACTCTTGATAGCAAGTTGCGTTTGAAAATGGAGGGTACGGTTTATGAAATTAAAGGCTGATCTATTTCCGTATCCTGTTTTAAACAGCGGAATGAACGATTACAAAAACAGTAAATTTAGTAGTGACATTAGTTTGGAAAAGGTATCACCATCAAAACTGAAAATAATAGTTAAATTCCACTTAAAAGATAAAATGTTGGAGCAATTCATTAATGAGGAAAAGGCGATATATGCAGTTCATTTAGAAGGGGTTGCTTCGAGTTATCGTAAGCTCTTTAAAACGGCGAAGTTTCAAAATGAGCTTACAATTACGTTGGATGCTAATGAAATTAGTGGCAAAGTTGAATTGAATACAATGATTTTAGCTAATGAAACAATTGAAAATTATGCCAATCAAAACTTCAATGATGAATATTATGGTGATAGTTTTATTGTAGCAAAGTTGGATAAGGGAGATATTTTGGCATTTGACATAATGGCTGAGCTAAATATTAAATTTGCTAATAAAGAACATCCAAATGCTAAATCTATGATTCGTGTTGCGGCAATTAATGATGTATATATGGATGTAAATATTGATGGAGATATTATTTTAGTTAATTTACCTAAAAACGCGCATAAAGCTTATCAAGTGATGAGTCGTTCGGATCAAGCGAAACAAAATATGTTGTTGGTGACAATTGTTTTACCAGCATTAACTTATGTAATTGAACGTGTCAAAAACAGTGATTTTAATAAAGGTAGCCAATGGGTTCCAACTTTATTTGAATTACTGAATAAAGTAGGTTATGACGAACAAACAATTTTAACTGCTGATGCGATGAAAGTTGCACAGCAATTATTAGATGCACCAGTAGAAGATGCATTATATGAGTTCTATAAAGGAGCTGAGCTTGTATATGACTAACAATATTAAATATTTAACAGATGTCTTTTTAGAAGATTTTAAACTCAACTTCAAAAGTAATTATTTACCGTTGTATAAAACGAATAATATAACAGAAATTTTAAAAACTTTTTCTAACCCTGAAAATATCCTAGAAAGCTCGACCGTGTTCGAGTACGTTCCTTTAAAGCAAGAAAGAGTTGATGGGGAATTTATAAAAGAAAATATTCGAATACTGTGGAATAGTTTGAAGCACATATCAATTTCAGAAGCTGAAAGTGAAAAAATGTGGGTCGCTTTGGCTAACACATATTATTTGGATTATCATTTGAATCAGTTAA
This sequence comes from Lysinibacillus sp. NPDC056959, assembly GCF_042674095.1. NCBI lineage: Bacteria > Bacillati > Bacillota > Bacilli > Caryophanales > Bacillaceae > Lysinibacillus > Lysinibacillus sp. NPDC056959. Next base: position 3,521 of record NZ_JBHURE010000017.1, read on the forward strand.
GTTTAATTTCAACTCAAGATAAAGCCAAAGATCGTAGTATAGAAAGTAGAACGATTTTTACTCAAGGCCAGAAACGTTCATTAACAATTAATAATCTCTCGTTGTTGTGGTGGATAGCTTACTATACTATCGATGTGGAGCATCCAAGTAATCCATTTCATTTAACTGACTTTTTCGTTGATAGTGCATTTCGTGGTAATGCTCTTGTTTGGTTATCTAGTAATATTATTTCTAATAAAAATATTTCATTAGGAATTCTAGAAGCTATTAAAGAATTAGTCGAACAGGATAAAATGATTGTGAATCGTTATTCATACTCTAATGCAAATAAAATCTTAAACCAAATTGGTGGAGTTAGATTACTAGATATGTTATCTCGTGAGGAAGTTAAAGGAATCATTAGTGAGCATCTTTTAGATACTGAAAAAATACGAGTTCCACAAATGCAATAAAGAAAATCTTCCTGGCTTTTTAAATTTTGTGGCAAATTGCTTTTGCAATGTATTTTACCAAACTTAGTCAAAAACGTAGTCAAAAAAATCAATTGCCCCCGCAGTCATTGATATATCAGTACTTTGAGACGGTTGGTTCGATTCCCGCCGTCTCTTTACTGTGTAATGCGCTGAAATCAAGCATCATGGGTTTGTTTAATGGGGGAATATTAGCCTTCTCGATTGGCCCTGTTCAAGACATGGATTTTGTCTTAGATACATTTCAACAGCTTGGCAATTTACCAAAAGGTTGTATTGAATAGTGATCAGGGATCTGTACATATACATATATTCTGAAAATTAAACTAACAATAATAAGTACAGTAGGTTCAATTTTTTGATAAATTAAAGTATTAATATATGTGGAGGTAACCTAAAAGATTAAGGCTTAATCTTTGTTTCAAAAGTGAAATAACATAATAGAAAAAGTTACATTTAGATAATTGACAGTAGAAGAATTATCGATATATTTTAGAAAAAGAACCTTGATTGCTTTTAGTTTTTTTGAGGTACAATCTACGTATTTCTTTATGAAGTAGGTCCTCTGGAGCAGGTTTACTTTTAATTATCGTTGAAATATCCTGCGGTTCAATACTACGATCATCTATTTTATAGCCACGACGGTTAAGAGTTTCAGCAGTACGATTAATATTTCCCTGATAAGCATATTCTTGTATGACACGTTGAGTAAAATTTTGGGGTTGATAATTTTCGATTAAACTTATGTAGTCTTGAAAAACTTTTAAATCCTTTTTTGCTTGATTATACGTACGGAATTTTTTCATAGCAATTCCTCCCTAGGATTTAAAATTTTTTTAATATAGTATGGGAATAAACTAGATTCAAAAATTCTTTAAAAAAGCAAGATATAGTTTTTTATGTGAGAAGTAAGCTTAAAAAAATGAATAATAAAGAGGTGATTATTGTTAAAAAGGAAGCTTGTGAAAAAATACACAAGCTTCCTTTTAATTTTTTTGCAAGCGTGCGAAGATTTCAATTGAAACATTCAATAGCATTCGAATATCGTCTTCATTTTTATCTTCAAGCGTGTTCATTAAGAGTTTTAAAAGCTCATCTTTATTATTTTCTGGGCCTTTATTTCCTCTAATTTCAGGTATAAGTACGCTACCTGGATCGACCTTTAGGGCATCTAATATTTTAGTTAAAGTTTGTAACGTAATATTTCTTTCTCCACGTTCAACATCTGATAAATACGGGGCTTGAAAATCACACTTCTCTGCTAGTTCGTCGATTGTTAATTTTTGTGCCTTTCTAATCGCTCTGATGTTCATTCCTACTCGTTTTGTTAAATCCATTTATATCACCCCACTTTAAGCCTATGTGAGGTAAAACAAACGTTACATACCATTAAAATGTAATAAAAATAACTTATAAGTTTATTTTAATTGATTTATATTAACTTGTGGTATTAAACTGATATTAATTAATTTAAAAGGAGTGTGTTGAATTGGATTTAGATTATAGTTTAATGATGGGTTTAGATTATAGTTTAATGATGGATTTAACAGATGTAGAGTTGAAGTTAGAAGAGTTGGAAGCTGGATATAAGAAAAAATATTTCAGTAAAGATACGAAAAGAGAATGGACCTTTAAATGTTATTGCGACGAAAAAGTTGTAAGCAATGTAGAAGATGAATACTTTATTGTATCAATTACACGGAAAGATTCAAAAGCTATTCATTGTCGCTTTTGTTCAAAAGAATGTGCAGATGTTTATTTAAATGAGCAACGTAATGAATTGTTAGTTAAACGTGAACGAATTATAGAGGAAAGAAGAAAGATGAGGGAGGTTTATGAAGAAGCAGAGCGGAAGCTTATAGCCATAAAGGAGAAAAGCTAAATAAAGGTTAGTGAAAGCACGTAATATTGATAAACGGTGGCTGTTCATGTGCTATATGAATATTTTAGCCGCATTATGCCAAGTATTTCGTATAAAAAGTGGTTAATTGTTTTCTCAGTACTAGGTGTTGTATTTACAAACTTTGGTTTAACAAAGATTTTATCGATGGCTTCACCAGTATTAATGCTTTTATACCCAATTGCTATTACTCTGATCATCCTTATTTTTACAGAAAAATGGTTTGGTGGTGCACAAAGTGTATATGTAGGCACGATGATTGGTACTGTACTTGTAGCAATTTTAGATGCATTAAAGGATGCGAATATTATGGTAGAGCAAATTAACGCTACATTTGCCTTTATTCCATTATTCACATCAGGTGCAGGTTGGCTAATTACAGGTCTGTTAGGTGCGATTATTGGCTATATTTTCAGCAATAAAAATGTTGTACAAAGTGGTAGTGGTATATCGAATTAAGTAAAACAATCGTATTATAATACTTTCATTTTGAATGTGCCTTTTTTCTTAAAGAGGCACATTTTTAATCGAGACTTTAAATCGGTATTTGGTTCTACAAAAATACGGGTTAATAATAATTTTTTGTTATTAGTGAAAGTAAGAGATGCTTGGATGGTGGCGAACTTCTAAATAGCATCAAATAAAAAAATCCAATCGTTTTGATAATCTTTTGTCAAAACGATTGGATTATAGTTAAAGCTACACTTGCCACTTTATAGTGATGAAGTTAAGCTTTCTTTGGTTTCGGATATCCGATTAGAATAGCGATAATTCCGCAAATTCCTATAAGGATTGGATAGAAAGAATATTGCAACATGCTCACGGGCGATATTCCAGCTACGCTTGCGGCTGCCAGGAATTGAGCACCGTATGGCAGAAGACCTTGGGCCGTACAGGAGAAAATATCTAATATACTTGCGGACTTTCTCGGCTCAATCCCATACTGATTTGCAATATTTTTTGCAAGTGGACCAGCAATTAAAATAGCGATTGTATTATTGGCCGTAGATAAATTTGTTAGGCCAACAAGACCGGCAATCCCAAATTCAGCACCTTTTTTCGATTTAATTCTTCGAGTCGCAAGGTGAAGCAGGAAGTCAATTCCTCCATTAAGTTTAATAATCTCCACCATTCCAGCTATTAAGATAGCTAGAAATGCCATTTCATACATACCTGACATTCCTTCGCCAATCTTTTGAAAAAGGTCCATTAAATGATAGCTGCCATCCGCTAAGCCAACAGCCCCAGCCAGAACAATCCCAAAGGCAAGAACAAGGAAAACATTCATGCCAATTAGCGCAAAAATAATAACCAACACATAGGGAACAATTTTCACCCAACTATAGCTTAAATGCTCTACTTGTACAGTCGTTTCACCCATTGTGATAATCCCTAAAATAATGCTCGTTACAATCGCTGCCGGCAACACAATCCAAAAATTCACCTTAAATTTATCTTTCATTTGTGCGCCTTGTGAACGAACGGCAGTAATCGTTGTATCTGAAATAAAGGATAAATTATCACCAAACATCGAACCGCCAACAATCGCTGCCATTACTAAAGCCATTGAAAAGTCGGTATGCTCGCTGATTCCAACTCCAATTGGTGCCAGTGCAACAATTGTTCCTACCGATGTACCCATTGAAAGGGAGATAAAGCAGGCAATGATGAACAAGCCTACGACAAGTAGGTTTTGCGGGATGACCGACAAAGCAAAGTTAACAGTGGAGTCCACTGCCCCCATGCCTTTTGCTACCTCTGAAAAGGCGCCAGCTAATAGAAAAATAACAACCATCAGCATGACATTTAAATTTCCTGCGCCTTTACAAAAAATATCAACCTTGTTCGAAAATGATTCTTTTCGATTCATCGCCAGAGCCACAGCGCCCGCAATGGCAATTGCTACAATGACAGGGAAGGCATAGAAATCACCTGTAATAACCCCTGAACCAATAAATAAAACTAAAAAAACAACAAATGGGATCAACGCCCATGGATTCTCTTTCTTCATTGTTCTACCTCCAAAAATTAAAAATGGATACGTCTTTGTCCATTTTCCTCTAAAAAAAGACCTCTTCTTGAAAACAAGAAGAGGTCTTATATCTATAAAACACTCCTCTTATCTATCAAGCCATTGCTTGCTGGATTTGGCACAGTAACTTAAATACAAAGTTCCGCTGCCGAGATTTCATAGGGCCAGTCCCTCCATCTCTCTTGATAAGAAGAAAAACATATTATTTTTTGCACATTAATGAAATAGTATAATAAAACATCTATATTTGCAACATTTTTTAATTAAACATTATTTCAAAGTAAAAGGAAATACAGTCCGCACTGAAATAGGGCTATTCAATCATATTACTAATACGCAGATTCTGATTTAACAGCAAAACAAACTAGTTTCAATAATATGCTAAAATAAGTTTATCTATATCGTAAGTAAGGTGGCATTTAGATGAATACAGTTGAAATTAATACATGGCCATTTAATGAAAAAAGTTTAAAAAGTATCAATAACAAAGAGAGCTATTTAAATTATCCAGTCATTTATCTTTTAAAGGATCAAAAAGAGGCTTATATTGGGGAAACAGTAGCTTTCAAAAATCGAATGCGTGCACATTTAAAAACAAAGGAACGTCAGAAGTTAGATGAGATGCATTTAATCCATTATGAGGAGTTTAATCGTTCGGCTACGTTTCATTTAGAGACGAAGCTTATTAATTATTTTCTGGGAGACCAAAAATATAAGCTACAAAATAAGAGCCAAACGGTAAATAATATTTCACATAATTACTTCAATAAAAAGTTTTATGACCGTGATATTTTTAAAGAAATTTGGGAACGTCTAGTAGATCAAGGGATTGTTAATAATGAACAGCATGTAATTGAAAACCGTGATGTTTTTAAGCTTTCACCTTTTAAGGAATTGTCAGTTGAACAATTAGAATTAAAGGAAAAAGTTATTGAAATTTGCGAGCAAAATATTTTTCGTACAGAAGAAGATAAATCATTTTTATTCTTGATTCAAGGTGAAGCGGGGACAGGTAAAAGTGTGGTGCTAAGTTCTATATTTAATTCTATACAGGAACTGTCTTCAGATGTTACATCACATTTATGTGGTTCAGAAAATTATTTAGTTGTTAATCATGATGAAATGCTCAAAACATATAAAAGTATAGCTTCTAAATTAAAGTTTTTAAAAGCTAAAAATTTTGATAGACCTACACCTTTAATTAATCGTCTAAAAAAATCAGGCGAAAAGGCTGACATTATTTTGGTAGATGAAGGACATTTATTGTTAACTAGGCCAGACACATATAATAATTTTACAGACAATAATCAGCTTGAAGAGCTTATGAAGTTGGCGGAAATCGTTGTAGTTGTTTATGATGAAAGCCAAGTATTGAAACTTAAAAGCTTTTGGAAGGAAGCTATTTTGGAAGCTTTATTGCATCAAAGTGATTATGAAAAATACGAACTCAAAAATCAATTCCGTATGAGAGCAAACGAAGAGGTAATTGAATGGATTGATCATTTTAAAAACAAAAAGATTTCTCCTATTCCTAACGATAAAGAATATGAGTTGACGATATTCGATTCTTTACAAAAAATGCATAAAGCGATTATTGAAAAGAATAATGATGGTGGTTTAAGTCGAGTTGTTTCAACATTTGATTATTTACATAAGAAAGACGGCGGTATTTATTATATAACGGAAGATAAGGGCAATTACAAAATTCCATGGAACATAACAGATGGGAAATACACCTGGGCAGAAAAGGACTCCACTATAGAAGAAGCAGGCTCCATCTATACAATTCAGGGCTTCGATTTAAACTATGTGGGTGTAATCCTAGGACCATCTATAACATACGATAAACACTCCGATTGTTTAGTTATAAAACCTGAGAATTACAAAGATGTAGGTGCATTTGCAGGAATTGAAGGTATAGAAAATGTTAAACAAGCAAAAGAGAAGATTATTCTAAATTCCATGAATGTGCTGATGAAACGGGGAATTAAAGGATTATATATTTATGCTAGTGATGAAGTACTAAGAGAAAAATTATTAGAACTTCAATCTGCAAGCTTAAAAAAGTAATCATATATTTTAATAAGATAAATTTAAAAAGCTCAATAGATATGGTAGGAACGACCAATACTATTGAGCTTTTTGTATTCAGCTTTTTAAACTTTAAAAGGTAGAGATTAAATTTTTTACAATGTAGATTTTAACATTCCTGAAATTCTGTATACTTAGTCTAAAATAACTGCTAAATTATTTTTATCGACTTTACCATTTAACGTTAAAGGTAATTTATTTAATTCAACATAATAAGACGGTACCATAAAATCAGGCAAAAATTGCAGCAAGTATTCTTTTAATTCTACGGCAGAATTTTGCTCTTTCATCACTATATAAGCCGTAAGATATTTATTTTTATTTTTATTTTCTCTTGCAATAACACAAGCCTCTTCAATGGAAGGATGTTGTAAAAGTTTTTCTTCAACTTCACCAGGCTCAGTTCTTCTCCCACAAATTTTTATTTGATTATCAATTCTACCCAAAAATTCAATATTCCCATCAGGTGACCATCGTGCTAAATCACCACAAATATACATTTTCTCATTTTCTACGAATGGATTTTGCGTATAACGTTCACTAGTCAAATCAGGACGATTTAAATATTCTCGAGAAACGCCTACGCCTGATATACATACTTCTCCAGGAACACCAATAGGGACAGGCTGACGATTTTTATCTAAAATATAGACTTTATAGTTAGCAATAGGTTTACCAGTTGGAATATTATTTCCTACCTTCTTACTTGTTACTTCAAAATATGAAATACAAACAGTAGTTTCAGAAGGGCCGTAGGTGTTATATATTTTTACTTTGTCAATCAAATTACTGATATATTCTTTTCTTAACACATCGCCTCCGCTAATCATTGTATGCAATGATTCTACAAGAGGATATTTATTTATTTCATTCAATAATAGTGGAAATCCACTAATCATTGTGACTTTATTATTTCTCATTATATCTAGAAGTTTTTCTGTAGAGGCTACATCATCCCTACAAGCTATAACTAAAGTTCCGCCTGTAAGCAAGATTGGGAAAATTTCTTCTACAGAAATATCAAATGATACTGTTGATTGTTGTAGCATAATATCATTTTCGTTAATGTTGAATTCATTTCTAAAACTTTGATAATAGCCTACAACATTTCTATGTTCAACAGCAACTCCTTTTGGTTGACCGGTTGAACCAGAAGTATATAAAGTATACATTAGATTATTTACATCATGTAATTTATCTAAATTACTAGTAGGATAATGATGTAAAGGGTAATCGTCTAAATATATTTTCTCGCAAGGAATTGATAATTCTATATTTAAATGGCTATGCGTTAATAGTAAATTTATGTCTGCTTGTTCAAACATATAATTAATACGTTCTAACGGGTAAGCTGGGTCAACTGGGAGATATGCTCCTCCCGCTTTAAGGACAGCAAACATACAAATTATCAAATCTTCTGATCGTTCTACTATTAAACCAACTAATTTTTCTGGTTTAACACCTTTTTGGCGCAATAAATGAGCTAATTGATTTGATTTTTCATTTAGTTCTTTATAGGTTAATTTTCTATCTTGGCAAATCAATGCGATTCTATCTGGCCCTTTTTTAACTTGATATTCAAAAAATTCATCAATTGTTTTAGTTGAATCGTAGTTAAGTAAATGGCAATTAAAATCATATAATACTTGATTTTTTTCTGTTTCTGAAAGAATATTGATGGCATTAAATGTTTTATGTGGGTTTGATAGTAGGTCAGTTAATATATTCATGAAATGTTCGTTCACTTTAGAAATTGTAAAAGTATCAAATAAATCAACATTATAAAGGACAGTACATTCCAATAAAGAATCTACCTCTAAGCTTATATCAATTTTGTAAGTTTCACAGAGTCGTTGAATGTTATTATCCTTTTCACCAGTCAATAAAGCTGATCCAAATAATCCATTTTTAAATTGTATTTGACTATAAGATGCAACTTCTTCTAAAGCTAGATCTTCATATTGCTGTCTCAGTGTTGCCTCGTATTCAATTTGCTTAACATATTCTAATCCTGTTGTATTAAAATTAGATTTAACACAAAGAGGTAAAATATCTTTATCAATAGTCATTGTACCGAACATAACATGATTTGTATCATTATACTTTTGTAGTAAAATTCCCCATACTGAATATAAAATAGAAGTAACATTAACACTGTAAGTTCTAGCAAATTTCCAAATTGACTGTTTGGTTTCCTCATCTAAAATAAAGTTTTCTCTTGTCAATTTGAAACCATTATTATTAAATGTGCCTAAAGGTACAACCGTTTTTAATTCAAACTCTTGTAAAATAGTTTTCCAATACTTGTCCTTTGTATCTTGCTTTGCAACTTGCATTAATGTCATCCCCTTTAATAATATATTTCATACCATTGTATTTAGGAGCCGTGTTCTATTTTGTTAATATATGTTCATTCTGAATCAATTCCTCTTTTATCTCTTGGCTAGTAACAGTTTTATTTTGGAAGTAAATCAATATTGTTAAACTGATTAAAAGAAAGAAACCGCCAGTAATTTGAGAAAAATGTAATCGTTCATTTAAAAATACAAGAGCAAATACAGAGGTGAAGACAGGTTCTACCATACTAATCATCGATACATTAGAAGAGCTTAATAATTCTAGTGACTTAAAAAATGCTATTTCAGCAATAATGGTTGAGAGAAATACCATACATGCTATGTATAGCCATGCATGAGCATTAAAATCTAAAGAAATTTCCTGCTTTACTAAACCAAATATGAAAACACCCATTCCTGCAAATAGCGTTGTATAAGCACTGATTATTACAGGAGAATTATTGATCGTTACTTTTTTTCCAACAATCATATATATGGCAAATACTAAAGCTGCCAGAAGAGATAATACTACTCCATAAATATTCATTTTATCTAATGAAACTCCCAGTAAATAAATCATGCTGATGAAAGCTGCCACTAAAGAGATCATAGATCCAATATTCAACTTTTCTTTATATAAAAAATAGGAAATGATACAAACCAATAAAGGGAAACAATAGAGAAGTAGGACTGCCATAGATGAGGAGATATATTTTATTGATTCAAAATGAAAAATAGATAATAGTGTAAATAATACACCACCTAATAAGAAAAGATTTTTAATACCTTGTTTTCCTATTTTTATATTTATGCCTCTAAAAAGGAAATACGAAAAAAATAGCACAGAACTTAATGCAAATCTTAAAAAAAGCAATGTGTAAACTGTCACCCCGTGCTCATATGCTTTGACGGTAAAAATAGGCATTATCCCATAGCCTATAGCTGAGATAACAGCATATACAGCTCCTTTACTAAAGTTACTCATAGAGCTCACCTTCTTGTACATTATTTAGTAAGAGCTGTTCCAGACAGCGCGAATCTTATGAAAGGGAAACTATAGAAGTCAATTTTTATTCTTTAAATACAAGAAACTTTTCCTCGAATGTTCCATTGGCCCCCTCCTTCGAATCTAATATTTTTTAATTATAATATGGAAAATCTTAGTTGTTTATATAAATATACATTTTTACCTTTTTATTGTAAATAAAGTTTTTGTTAATATATTTGTTTATTACTAATAATCAACATCTGGTTTCGGGCGTAATTGTAAGAAAATGATGCAACAAAGTGATTATGAAAAGTAAAAAGAGACATATATATAAAGCTAAATAGCTATGCCATAACTATTGAGCTTTTTATATTCAGAGAATTTCAACATGATGAATAAAACCCCATTATTTGCTAAAACAAATCGAGGGATTGGTGGTTCTGCACCAAGTAAATATTCTCAAAAAATTATAATGGATAATCGAGTAACTGAAAAAAATCTTAATAATTATCTTGAAACACATTTAATTAGTGTTGAAGATTTCAAAAATGATAATTTCGAAGAATATTTTATCAAAAGAGCAAAATCGTTACTGAAGTTGATAAGCGATGCAATGGATAAACCAATCTCAAACTTAGATGGGGAAGATGTTGTAAAAGCATTCGGTAAAGCGTTAATTTAAATTCTGAATATTGTTTAGTTATAAAACTTGAGAATTATGAGACCAATTTAAAAAGCTCAATAGGTATGGCTATATACTATTGAGCTTTTGTAATCAATTACTAATTTTTTTAAGAGTTTATTTTCTTTTTATAAAGGTATTAAGCCAAACCTGCATACAGCAATACTTAAGCAAACAGTAGAAAATAGATTCACCCATTTTAAATAAGAGTACAGCGTATTTCATGTCGACTGTTAATACAATAAAAAAAACTAATCACCATAACCAATATCTAGCACCTTGTGCGACGATGAATCGGTCAAGCCAGGTTTGAAAATTCATTGATAATCTTTGAATATCCCCAACTTGAACATATATTAGATAGTCGTTATCTCCATTAGCAACTTTTTCTGAATCAATGAACAAATAGTCACCATATCCTTTATAGTATCCAATCATATACCAACTTTTATCATACGCACTTTTGTAATTTATATTTATATCGTATTCATTTAAATAATTATGGATCCCTTTTAACTTGAACAATTCAAAGTAATCTACGCCGTCTGAAAATAATTTTCCACCATTACGTATTTTTAAAAATGAACAAAAGTCATTCGGGAGAATATGATTTGTTTTTGAAGAAAATTCCATTAGTTGTTGGTCAGTTACCGGACTGTTCCAATTACATGTAACATTTAGGGTTTCTCCATTTTCTCTTTGTATGGTTAGGTTCTTTTCTTTTTCTAATCGTTTATTTAATGATGTTAAAACTAATTCAATAGACAACTTGAATCACCTTATTCCAAATATTTTATCCACTAGGAAGATACAGCGCCTCTGTAGTATGAGTAAGGCCTATAAAAAGGTTTTATAACTATATACAATAATCAGTGTTTATAAAAGTTTCAAAATCAGAAAAATACACTCAGCTTGGAATTTGAAATCACAGATGCCCCTTATAAGAAGGAAAAGAAGCCTAGTAAAAACTAGACTTCTACATTCAATTTAAACCCATTTTATATTTCATGAATCATACTTTTTTAGATTGACTTAGCACAAATATGGTACAAGTATTTCTGAGGCTAACCTTCAAAGAAAGTCATCCATTTTTACAATTTATTTCTAAAAAGAGGTTGTTGCTCAATCAATTTCCTCAATCACTACGGTTTACTACTTGATTAGCAATATAAAATTTTCCCTCTCGTTTATACACTACAGATTTTGGAAACTCATCTCCGTTTTTTCTTCCATATATAGGAGTACCCTCATTTAAAGAATTAGCCTCAAAATTATTATCCGGAATTTGATATCTATTTATTTTTTGTTTAATCTCCCCCAATTTCCTCACTACTTGTGATTTTTCAACTGGTTCCCCGGTTACGACATAGACTGTATCTTGAATTTTCAGCATCTCCACAAGATTGTGTTTGCTCTCGTAAACCTTATCATAAGTTATAAGCAAGGCAATTATAAGTATTGTTGTACCAATAATCCAAATTTTTTTTTTGTTTTTCATATTGCATACCACTCTCTATTTATTTCTACTCTTAATATACTTTTTTGATACATTGTTTAAATATTTTGTCGTGGAACCAATATATATACCTGCTCCATCATATTTCTTCACACAGATAAGCAAGGTATTTCCTCCTTCTTTTACCTTTCCCCGGGTATGTTAATAACATATCATTAGCTATAAAAGTTTCAAAATCAAGTTTTGTTCTAAATTGAGCAAAACTTGATAAAAATCGGAAAGATAGACTCTGCTTGGAGTTTGAAATCACAGATAATCTATATAAGAAAGAAAAGAAGAGTGGTAAAAATTTTAATTTTTCATTTAATTTGTTATTGAAGTAATTATAAAGTCCTGTATAGAACCCTGTTACACTAGTCTATAAAAGTTTTAAAATCAACTTTTGTTATAAAGTGAACAAAAATTGATAAAATTCAAAAAACTAACTTTACCTTTCTGTGAATTTTCATAATTACAGTAGAGTACCGTTGCTAGACAGCATTCAATGTATTTTTACACAAAAAAATACGGCAATGGTTCACTTTGGAAATAGCAATTAAAATAAGTATTCAATGGAGAAATGAAGCAAATGATTATTTTGAAGAATAGGTATAGCCAGACCACACAAAATCCCACGGAAAGGGTGTAGCCTTTTTCCGTGGGATTTCTTTTTTGATGAAAAAACATTAAAATAACTACCTATCCCCGATAAACACTCTCACATGTATCCGGTGCTGGTTCATAGAAGCAATGATTTTTAAATTGACCAGTAAAAGGTTGACCGTACCATGTTGGTGGGCATGGTGCGTATGGATTGAAATACCAAAGTGCGAATTTTGCTGGATGTTCTCTCCAATAATCCAGCGTCAGTTTGGCTAATCTTTTTTCATTAGCTCGTGCTCTTTGGTAAAATAAATTTCCTTTTTGAACCGCTTCAAAAGAAAAATTTCCTCCTTGTACCTGATAAATAACATCATTAATGGTTCTTAAATCTTTAAAGTCTGGACATTCTGCTACAAGTCGATTCACAATGACATTGCCAACATATAGCATTCCTTGATTTCCTTCGCCTTCCGCTTCCGCTCTCATCATCCTTGCCACCAAGCCAATGTCAGAATCTATATATTTTACTCTTGGCATTTTTTCACCTCCACCATATAGTATGAAAAAGAGCCTTCATTATTGTCATTTGAATATCTAAATGGTACGACAACTAAAAAACACACCATCTATGCTGTCGGCAAAACGGCTAGATGGCGTGTTTATTTTGTAGTATTAGAAGTTCTTTTTGAAGTACGGTGTTTTTTTCATTACGATACATACTGGAATTGCGATGATTAACCCGACAACGTTTTGGATGATGTCTCCTGGAATGGATGCCATCGGGGCAACCCAGCTTTTGAACATAATCGCTTGCCCGATATAGTAAACCCCAATCATGACGGGCATAGCAACAACTGCTGCTAAAATGTTTAGTCGGATGTCGTCGCCTCTATGTCCTTTAGACCAAGCGATTTTCCCAACGATGGCGCCTTGTAATGCGCGGGAGATAATTGTAGTTGGTGCCCAAATTAACCAACCACCTACAATATCGAATAAGCCCATTCCGATTGCTCCGGCAAGTGCTCCTTTTTTAGGACCGAATAAAATCGACGTGATTAAAAGCATGGATGTCCCTAAGTGAATTAGGCCACCTTGCCCAAATGGTAACTTAATATTAATAAACATTGTGGCGACGAAAACAAGTGCTGCTAAAATGGACGTAATCACCAAATCAAATGTTTTCGTGCGTGGTTTTGTATAGGATTGACTTTGTATTGTTTGCATTTGCATGTCCTCACTGTGATGAATTTTTTGATAATTTTAATTTAGCAAAGGGCTGACTATCGTAAAAGTGCCAATTTGATAAAAATATTAAAGGTCAGTTTGATTTTTTATAAATATGCACATTTTCGCATCTTTCTAATTGTGATACGATGAAGAGAGTACATGCAGGATTAGTTAGGTGGGGAGTATGATGAAAAAAGTTGCTGTAATTCAAGATATGTCATCCTTTGGGAAGTGCTCGTTAACGGCCGCGATTCCTGTGCTGTCAGTGATGGGTGTTCAGGCGGTGCCACTACCAACTGCGATTTTAACGGCTCAAACAGGGTATCCGAGTTTTTACTGCGAGGATTTAACGTCAAAGATGGATTATTTTGTGGATGAGTGGAGCAAGCTTGGTGCGCCCTTTGATGGCATACACACAGGCTTTGTGACAGGGAAGGAGCAAATTGATAACATTTTTCGGTTTTTAAATGTGTTCCACTCAAGTGAAACGAAGCTACTTGTCGATCCGGTCATGGGCGATTTGGGCGAGGTGTATAAAATGTATACAGGCGAGTTGCTTGATCGTATGAAAGCGCTCGCGAAATGTGCTGACATTATTACGCCAAATGTTACAGAATGTTGCTTGCTTACTGGATTGTCATACGAGAAGTTACAAAGTTATCAAGCTGATTCAGATTATCTTCAGGCGTTAGAGGAAGCGGGCCAGCAGCTACAGCAGACGACAGGGGCGAACGTCATTATTACCGGTTTGAATCCGCCGCCAGCAGATGCGAACAAACGCTATGTAGGCAATATGTATGTCGATGCAGAACGTTCATTTTCTAGCATCCGAGAATACAACGGCGAGAGCTATTCAGGCACAGGTGACTTGTTTGCATCCGTCATTATGGGTGGTATGATGCGCGGGCAGGATTTAGTTGAATCGATGAAGCTTGCTGAGACATTTTTAGCCGCTTCCATTGAAGCGACGTCAAAAGAGCAAATTCCGCGCGAAGCAGGCGTGAATTTCGAAAAGTTTTTACGAATGCTCCTTTAGATATCTTTTTAATACGTTAATTGGTGGTAACGGCTATACTTCACGTCTTCTACTTAACTGGGGATGGATTTTTTATAAAAAGGACATAATGAAAATCATGAATTGGGGAGGTGTATAATGAATTCAATTAGATATTACGTAGTGCAAGTAAATGATCTCTATTACCAGGGCGAAATAGACCTTCAATCATTCACTGATGATGAAGAACAGGCCTTTGCGTTTACGGATATTGTGGCAGCAAACGAATTGGCTCATGAGATTAATGGAATCGTCCTGACAAGAGACGTCAGTTATAAGGAGCTAGAAGATCTTTCAGCACAATATCTGATTGAGTACGAAGCATTGCCAAAAGAAGAGCGTGACACTATAGAATCATTTTGTAGGGAGCTCAGTTTAGGAATGTTTGAATAAAAGTCGAATCGAATCTTTTCGGTTCTTTTTTTATGTAATTTTCGACTGAACCTCAGCATGCTATCTCTCTAAATCCAGAAAATAGTAAACAGCCCATAGCCACGATTGATGGTTACGGGCATTCTTCCTCAAAGATAAAAGAAAAAGCCTTGAAGAAACTAACTCTTCAAAAGGCTTTGCTAAACACTTTATTTAGACATGTTAAATACATATATATTTAAAAACTACATGTAGAATTAAGATCCGTCCCAAAGTATATATGAAAATGCTTACTGCAATTTGGATTAAAAAGAGTATGACAATGTTTACAATTTGTGCTATTCATATAGTCATGAATCGTTAATTCCTTTTTGCAGACACCACAAAATATTGCCTTTTCATCAAAATCCTCTTTATCCCATGGCTGGATTTTATGATTTGAATGTTCCTCATGACATTTATAGCAAGGATAATATTCGCCACAACATTTGAATTTAATCGAAATAGTATCTTGCTTATTAGAATAGTGTGTACATCTTCCTTGATCATCAATAACATTTCCTAGAATAATCATATTTCTAACCTCTTTTCATAATGGTCCAAGTACCAAAAGTTCTTTCACGTAAATCAGCCACTAACAGGTCCACTTAATTGGTCAGCATCAGGAGTTACAGCATATTGCCACACTTTACCGTCATCACCTTTGTAAAAATAGGAATACATAAAGACTTTTTTCTCAATAAAAGTTTATGTATAGCTGATAATCAAGATTGCCACTCTTAATTTTATTGAAAGCTACAACTTCTATGCTTGGATTATACTCTTAATTTTTTCAACAGCATAAGGGAGTGGCTCAGGCTGCTTTTGACTTTTAGATGCATTAACATAAAGAATGCTTAAAAATTCAATTGTTATTTTCATTTTTTGATATTTACCTTTGTGATTTACTGGACATCATGTATATGATAATATACATTTACGGTATGTATATTATCATATACATTTTATGAGGTGATTACATTGAAAAAACCAATTGTTTATAATAATGTTAAAAAATTTAGATTATTAGTGGATATGACACAACAAGAATTAGCAGACAAAGCATTTGTCCATCGCCAAACTATAGTTTCAATAGAAAACAAAAGCTATGCACCTTCAATTGTTGTTGCCTATGCAATTAGCATTGCACTTGAAAAAGATATAAAAGAAGTTTTTTACATTGATGAAGGGAGTGTTTCTTAGTGGGATTAGTAAGAGTTCCGAAATTCTTGAAACTTTTGTTTAGCTTATTGCTTGTATTAGTTTTTACTTTTGTGGCCTATAATAATGTTACCAGTGGAGAAACTTTTAATGGGGTAATCTTTTCAATAGCGGTTCTAGTTGCTTTCTCTTTTTTAATAAAAGAAACTTTAACTACTACTAAAAAGAAAAGTTTTTTAAAAAAAGAAGTACTATTAGATAGTTTTATTATCGAAAGATTAAAAACATCATTAAGCTTATCTTATCTTTACTTAATTATTCATTTAAGTATCGCTATTTTTGCGAATAATGATCTCGGTGCATTTGAAGATTCTGTAGTCTTTGCATTATTTGTGAGCTTTAATATATTTATGATTGCTCAAATTTTTCAAGCATTTTTTTATAATAGTAAAGAATAGGTTTACTAAAATTTGCTTTACTCCACTTTATTATATGAGTTGAAAAAACTCTAATAAATAATAAGGTGGTTTTTTTATGGGGAACATTGTTAAATTATCTATTTCTCAAAAGTCTGAAGTTATAAAACGGATCGATGAACGTTTAAACGGAAAACTCGGTCTAAACTTGAAGTTACCTGACGAGCTTAAAAGCTTTTCAAGTGACCTTAATGCTGTTGAAGTAGACTTATCATTTAATGAGTCCGATAATGGATTATTAGGGATTCAATACAATCAAGCTGTTTTACAGAACGATGAATTGATTGAGCTACAATATACAGAAGTGAATGGTGTTTGGTTGTATCAGCTTAATAAAGTTGAAAAAAAGAAGGAAGTTGTTGAGCAGGAGTTCAAAAGGTTCAAGAACTCTAAGGATTATCATATTATATTAGACTTCCTTAAAGAGGGAGGGTATGAACTAGCATCAGGTACTCAGAAAGTGTTGAAAATAGAACAGTACTCATATGATGAGGAATCAAAAAAATCTACAAATAATTTTATTCAAGCTTTATCTTTAGAAATTACAGAAAAAGATGAAATTGCTGGAGTACTGGTGTTTGGCGAAAATGCTCTTATTAGGTTTAATGGCGATGAAGGTACAGTTATTTTTAATGAAGGCACACCTGTCATTGTTCCATTGGGTGCTGGGGGTAAGTGGAAGCGATGCATGGCCGATTGTATTGGTTGTGGTGGTTGGGAGTCATGTATTGGTGGTTTTTCGTGCTTAAGTGCTTGTGGGAGCTGCAATAACCCGCTATCTTGTGTTTGGTGTCTTGGCTGTGCGATAGCTAGTACTTCGTGCTTGTGGAAATGCCGAATGTGTGTCTCGAATTCTGCAAGGCCAAATGAGTGTCCAGTATAAAATAGGGAAGAATTCCAACTGGAAAAGTTAATTACCTTTAGAGATAATATTGTTACAAATAAGGAGACCGCTCAATGTGTTGGAAATATCCTTGTAAATTGAAGAATGATTATAATATGGAGGGATACTGATACTACAGCGGCAGGAATTCACGTATACTTCGGATTACAAGTAATAAGAAGCCTTTGAAGGAATTAACCCTCAAAGGCTTTTCTAAACTCTTTTTTTATTAAACGTTCAATGTAAATATTTAAATACAAACATATAATAACTATTAACATTCCTAAAGCTATAACAAATAAACCTATTCCACTCCAAATATCTATCATAAAAAGAGTAATCCCATAAAATATTAGTAGTTTCTTCTTTTGAACAAGCGACAATAAAAAGTAAGAGACTAAGACTATATTAATAGTTTTTTCATTTCAAAACCTTAAAACTTCACCAGGCGTAATTAACCTCTTATATTGCTCCGCTATCATTCTAAAATGATGCTTTTCGTGGATGGCAAGTAGTTGGATCGATTGAATAAGATTAGGGTAGTGGGCGATGGGATCAGGAAAGACAATATGCCCAGCAATATCCTCCTCCATATTTTTTACTAATTTTTGCATTGCGCTCGTTTCGTTTACTAGTAATTGTTCTATCTCATCACTGTTCAGCGTAAAAAGTATTTTAGAGGGAGGCACTAATATTCCCGGAGCTCTCATGCCTCGTCCTTTTTTGCTTTTATATTCGTCGTAAATATCATGTATTTCAGTGGAGAATGGCTTGTTTCTCCGTATTTTCGCGTAAGGGGTAAGTAGTAGTGAAAATTTTGTTGCTGTTTTCAGCATTTTGAGGATGAGATAAAGGTGATAGAAATGTTCGCCGATAGACCATTTATCTTCTTTCTCGCGATGCCATAGTTGTTCCTGCGAGAGTGACTGAATACAAGGTAGGTAGTGAGTTCGCTGCTCTTGTAATGTATGAAAATGATGCGCCATATTGTTCGATTTCATAGTTAGAATCTCCTTTATGCTGTTATTCCTATTTTAGGAAACTTTATGATGAAAGTACATGAAACATTATTTATAATTGTCATAAAAATAAAAAATATCGGAGGAGGGGAATGGATGAATAGTAGACGGTTAACAGCTACAGATGCTAAAGCCTATCAGAAATTACGATTAGAGGGATTACAACATAATCCAGAGGCATTTGGTTCTAGCTTTGAGGAGGAAAAGGATTCTCCGATTGAGCTGATTGCCAGCAGATTAAAATCACAGAGTTCTTATACGATAGGGATATTTGAGCAAGAAGAATTAGTGGGCGTTGCGACGTTAGTTCAGGAAAGCATGCTTAAGTTAAAACATAAAGCAGGTATCTATGCCGTTTATGTTTCTCCCGAAAAGCGTGGACTTGGCATTGGCAAGCATTTAATGGTTGAAGCAATTAACAAGGCTAAAGAGTTAAATGGAGTTGAGCAGCTTAATCTAACGGTTGTGTCATCGAATGTTTCAGCGAAAAGACTGTACTCCTCTTTAGGGTTTGAGGTTTTTGGAACGGAGAAGAAGGCATTAAAAATAGATCAGCAATATTTTGATGAGGATTATATGGTTTTGTTTCTTTAAAAAGCCCCTACTATCTTTTAAATTTGCTATTTGAAATGCCCTGCTAAAGATTACGGGAAGGATAAATGTCTTTTTTTTATACTTGCCAAAATTCCATAAAACGGACCTTCTAATTAAAACGATTAGAGGGTTTTTTCTATGTCTAAAATTAAAAAAATCGGTATATTCGTTGTTGATTATTAATGAACTGGAATTAAAATAAAGGTTTTGAAAAAAGGTTGTTTTTTGCGATAGTGCTCACTTTATATTATAGAGATACAAATACGTATCTCATATTAAGTCAGAAAACGAGGGGAATTGCATGAATGAGAAGGAAGAAAGGTCGCCTGAGAAAAATCATAATTTAATAGCTCAAAGTTACTGTAATCCTATTAGAAGTTGTTGTTTGCATAAAGGTTGTTTAGGCACATTTGTACATCTTACTGGATCTACATGGATACTTGATTATTGTGGTTGTAAAGGTGGAGGCAGTGTTATAGGTTAACTAGTCGTTATAAGAAAAGGAGTGGAATTAGAATGATAGTAAAAGTTCTAGCTAAAGCAGATATAACAGGTAACGATTTAAAAATTAAACTAACATCTTTGTATCAACAAGGGAAATTCAAAAAATTAGTGAGTGAAATGCAAAAGAAGGAAATGTTTATATTAGAAGAATTAGATGTAGAAAAAGCTTTTACTTTTGAAGCGGCTGTAGGTCAAAAAGAGAAGGGGCTTACTCAATTTAATTCAACTATAATTAATTTAGTAAATAAAGATAAGACCGTTAATATCTTATTTAATGAATTACTAATTTATCAGGATCATTACTTTGGACAGATTTTACAAAAAGGGGATTCTAATAATATTGTCACTTTTACATTTGAACAAGAAGAAATAATTGAGAAGCAATACGAAACGGATCTAGCTCAATTTGAATTTGTTGAAGAAAATATTACAATCGATAATGAAGTTAATTTACTAGCATGGTGGAACTCTAATGGTTGCTTACCAGGAGGATATCAGCATTGTGGTGGTAACTGTGGTTATGGTTCAGATCATGGTGGAGGTAAACCGATTAATACAACAGATACTTGCTGTGTAGCACATGACAGATGTTATAGCGTCTTTGGGTATGGGGACAATTGCTGCGATAAAGAGTTGGTGTCTTGCGTTTCAGGGCATACTACTGCAGCAGCAGCGGGAATTCGTATAATCTTCGGACCACAAGCATTGTTCTGTAAGTATTAAGGAAAAAGCCTTTGAAGGAATTAACCCTTCAAAGGCTTTTCTAAACGCGTTTTTTTAAAGATCGTTCAATGTAAATATATAAATACAAGCAAATAGACACTATTAACATTCCAAAGCTTATTACTAATAAACCCAATCCACCCCAGCTACCTATAAGAAACGACATAAGAACATTGATTCCAAAAAAAATAAGTGTTATTATAGCAGCTTTTCTTTTATTTTTAACGACTAACATACTTATCCCGAATACTACTACATTAGAAAAAAAACCTATTGCAATTGGAATTAGAATATCCTTATCCATCTTCTTATCCTAGTCCTTTCTTTGCTTTGTTTTCTAGAAAAAAGTAGCATCATTATCCTGAATATTTTGAATTTAAAAACCACTTTCCGTCTATTATACAAAAATTGATACAGAAAAGAAAAAATAATCAATATACATTAAAAAAACTCCCATTGGCTAGGAAGTTTTTTATTTAAATCTGCTAACTAATAAGAGCATTTAATTTTGATTTTTACCATCCCCAATGGAATAGTGAAAATAAGGCAATGATTAAAATAATCACAGCAATTATTAAAGTGACAAAGCTACTAGCACTACCCGTTTTATTTTTCATTAGCTTTAAACCTAGTCCAATATTAATTATTGATAAAAGGATAGCTAACCAAAATCCTAAATGACCTAAGCGTTCAATTTGAATGGGTGATTGATTGTAAAAATAATGATAGGTAATACCTAGAACAAGTAAAATGGACAGTACAATATTGGTCGATGCAATTTTGTTGTTGCTAATCATAATTGTCTCCAATCGTTCCTCTTATTGATGTATAGTATGCATGAAATAAAAATCTGATAAAGATTCTATAATTCATGGTTTTAATTACATGCTTAAGCTGGATTGGAATAGGGCTATTTCAATTGAATAAAACCATTTCCAACCTGATTGATTGAGAAGTTTTCCAATGGAAGAGCATGCGACAATAAGTAATCATACACATACATAGGAATCAAATGTGGTTCAGAACGATTTATCATCTTTATAATAAGGGCAGCGGCACCAGCAACAAAAGGCGATGCCATAGAGGTTCCGGTCAACTCTACATAATCACTGTTTAAATGTGTAGATAAAATATTTTCACCAGGCCCAACAAAATCTAAGTTTACATTCGTATTAGAAAATTTTGAGGGTGTTTCTGTTTCAGATATGGAGCCGACTTGTACGACTTCTTTATAAAATCCAGGGTATGATATTTCGATAGTGTCGCTTTCTCCATCGCCTTCATTACCGGCAGCGGCTACTAATAGGATTCCTTTCGAACGGGCATATTTTATGGCTTTATACAATTCTTCATTTGGTTCAGGGCTACCTAACGACATATTCATGATGTTTACTTTTTCCCCATTTGGTCCAGTCCAATCAACGGCATACATAATTGCCTTAATCAAGTTCTCAAAGCTACCTCGTCCTTTATGATTAATGACTTTTAATATAAGAAGTTTACTTTTGGGTGCTACACCTGTGATTCCTCTACCGTTATCAACGGCTGCAATAATGCCAGATACATGTGTACCATGCCCGAGATAGTCTTGATAAATGATAGGATTACCTTCATCATCATCTGTGAAATTATAGCCATCAATTATATTGTCCTTTAAACTCGGGTGGTCAACCTGAACACCGCTATCTAATACAGCAACAACAGATCCTGAACCTTGATCTGTTTCTTCCCACAATTCCCTTGCTCGAATCTTATCTAAGTTATCAGGAACTGCATTTAGAACTTTAAACAACTTAACAATTTCCACTGGTCTTATAATGATTTCTGCGCTCATTATCTTCATCTCCTTTTACATAATAAAGTGATGAAAGGACGATGATAATAAATAAAAAAGTGAAATTCGCTTAATTTGAAGCTCAAAAAAATACCCCTAAAATGTTAGTAAAGGTCTAACATTTTAGGGGTAGATAGTATTAATGAATTTGAATATTCAGTTAAATCTGTAGGTAAATATTTAGTTTCTAGGGCCGATTCTTCCACCCTTTGTTAATTGATTCCAATACATCTCGAAAAACTTCAACTTTGTTCGAAATGTATAAGGTAATCCAATAAACAACCAAAATAGAGAAGAATAAACCAACAAAAGTATTAGTAATCCCATCAATATACTTTTTATCTGAAAACTAATAAAAATGCTAGAAAACATAATAAGTAAATGTATTATAATTATTCTCTTATAGGCTAACAAGAATCTCCCCTCCTGTTCCAATCATAACATTACTAGAGGGGGAAATAAACTTTTATAACTAGATATTTCTATTTAACAAAAACCTAATGATTTACAACCTGGTCCACATGTGACTTTATTTTCGCTGTAGCACACTAATGCAAAAACTCCTGCACAAATAAATGGACACGCTAAAGTACCGATTGGGACACAAGCCATGATACAAGCTGCTGTACTAGCTATGGTACAACCCGTACCTTGGATAGTGTCACAGACAGTAGTACAGATAGAACACTTTGACCACATTGGATTAAGTTCATTATTTTGCGTAGAAGAACGTAATTCATTAACATCGTATAATGGGTTTGTGTGCCATTCATACTCGAAATACTCCCCATTAATCTTAATAGTTACTATTGGGAATAAATTTTCTCCAGCAGCTTGTGTAACTTCGATAACACTTGAATGACCATAAAAATGCGAAATAGCTTTAAATTCTGCGTTTTCGACAGTAAAAGTAATTACTGTCTGAAGTTCTTCCATAACTAAAGTAAGAACTTGAACAGGAATAGTCCCTTTAGTAAACTCTCCGCCTAATGATTGTGTTATTAAAGCTCGAAGATCAGTAGATGTAGCTTTAATAGAAGGATAATGATTTAGTGATTTGTTGATAAGGGTCTGCACACTTTTATTTGCAAATGCCTTATCAACTAAAATATCAACCTCATTTTTATCCAACTCTTTAACTTCTGATGTAACTTGTTTTTCAGTCATTGTATTCTCTCCCTTTTAAAAGTATTTGAAGCAACAAATGTGCCTCATACTAAGTAAAGTGAAATACAACTGAAAAATTAAACTGTGCTATAATTTTTTTCACTTAAAGTTAATTGATATAAACCATTGTCGTAATTTTCCGAAAATAAAAGGTGCCTAAATATATGCTTTGAATGCCTGCTGCGAGACGTTTAGTGTGTAACTAAGAGGATAAGCTTTAATCCAAATGGAGACGATTATTAAGAATAAAAAGTAAATTTATGCATATTACCTTGTAAGCACAAACATAGTACTAACAAGTAACATCCTATAGTAAAAGGTTGAAACCAAATATATTTTTGTATCTGGAGACCGTAGAGATAAGGTTGATTTTTGTTGATTTTTAGTTATTTTAATGTAATGGGAAGACTAGAGAGAAATGAAGAGAAAATAAAAAATATCTCGAAAATGTTAGAGTGTTTCTTTATTTTGTACTGAAAATTTTATTTTTTAGGACCTATTCTTCCACCTGTTGTTAACCAACTCCAACATATCTCGAAAAACGTCACCTTTTCTTGTAATAAATATGGAAGGCCAATAAAAAACCAATACAAAAAAGCAAGAATTAACACACCAGTTAATATACTGTTCATCTGTGTAGCAATAAAAATGCTAAGGAACATAATAAGAAAATATAGTACGGCAATTCTCATATAGGCTATCATAAAATTCCCCTCACTAATATTAATAATTGTGATTTCTAAAAATAAATTTTGGTTCCTTTAAGGTTCATTAAATCCATAAAAAGCCATTAGATAAATCCAGATAAACACTACTAATATAAACGAATTTAGGACAACTAAAATCATACGAGTGGGCCCTTTTATCCCTAAAATAGCGAATATTAATCCTAAAATTCCAGAAATAAATGGAATTGTTAAGCTAATTTCCAGAATGTATTGTGGAGCTAATCCAATAAGAAATGTTAAAAACAAGAAAGCTATTGATAAATACGTAAAAATTTTTCTTTGCAAATAGCACCGCCCCCTGTATGTAGAGAATATAAAAGTTGAATACACATTTACATGAATTTAGCTTGTACAAAATCAAACCTTAACATAATTAATGTTAAGGTTTGTCTCTATTACAACTATAACACAAATGTTATTTATTTACAGTTTTTGTCGCATCGAATAAATCATTCTTTACCTATTTTACTATCGTAGTTAAACTCGGCAGGACATCTCTTATAGTAGCAACAATGTTGATTATTTTGTAAATTTTTAACAATAAACTACCTTCTATAAAGGCTACGCACATACTGTTGATTCCATTAAAAAAATCAATTAGAACTGTAGTAGTTTGTCCATTATCCCGTATCGTATTTATTTGTTGAAGTGGAAAAAATAGGTATACTTACCCCGTATAATTTATAGTGAGAATTTAGCGTTTCATATTTGACTCAAAATGGTGGTGATAAAATTGAAACAAAAATTATTTTCCAGTTTATCTTTTATTTTTTTAATTTTAACATTTTTTATGTTTGGATATGATTCAGGGAAATGGTATAGTAATTTTTTTGATTTCCTTTATGATGTTAGCATCTATATGCCGTTTTTATTAGGGGGATTAGGCATATTAACTGCGATCTTTGGTATCAAAGGTAATATACGCGGTATTTTGATTATCCTCAATTCCTTTTTGTTAATAATGTTTCTATTAGCATTTTTAATGGGGACGTTTGGATTTAAAGAAGCTTGAATCACTTTTTTTAAAATTAAAATTCACCAAATAAATTAGGTAGTTCTTAACCTAAATTATTTGGTGGGTTTATTTTGTTAATTGATCATATTTCATTAGCATGAATCTGACAATATTCCCTCAATAAATTAGAAGAAATACTGGCATTTTGTATAAGATTTATTAGTAAGTCGCGTTCTTTTGGAGACAGACTGTCATTTGTTAAACAATTTGTATAAAATGATTGAATTTCTCTCGCTTTACAGTAACAAGCCATTAGTTTTTCAATTTCCATATTGATCATCCTCCTTTTTTGTAATTAAAAGATTTTATAACTTCAGATAACTCCATGATGACAGCTTCTAATTTATCTAATTTCCTTTCGAATCGAATGAACAGATAGACTGTTATGGCAATGGGAAACCCAAAATTTCCTATTAAGCTTATCCACATTGGAATATTTTCCGATGTCATAAGTTAATCACCCTCTTTCTTACTCCAAATTAGTAGGTGATATTCGGATTCGATCCGAGGAAGGTGTTACAGGTTTTCGCCTTACCATTAGGTTACATCACCAAAATTTAAACTGTAATATGTAAAGAGAATCCTTCCTCAAGAAAAACAACCTTACAGTTAAAAAATATAATTTTGTGAGGTTTCATTTCTATTGTGTTGGTCCTCTTTATAGAAAAAGGAGGTTTTAAGATGAAGTACTATAACAGTATATTCAAGTGATGAATGTCAATATTGTGTTAGGTTAAAGGAATGGTTTAGAGAAAATAATATAACTTATATCAATAGGGATATTAATGACGAGCGTGTATTGAAGGAATTTAAGCAATTTGGAATCAGAGCTATACCATTACTTAATTAGTTCACTGATCATAAAGAAGAAGAAATTATTGGTTATCAGCAAAAAATAATAGCTATTTTAGATATTTGAAAAAGTTGGGTGAACCAATAGAAGTCCCAGAGGTTATAGTACCGTTTACTTTTAGAATGAAGGGAAGGACAGAAAAATTCGGAGAGAATAGCCCTAGATGGATCTACTCGATAAAGTTAGTGGTGAATCTCATGAAAAATATCGAGAGGATAGTAGTATTTGTTATAAGAAGATTGGCTATTCACCGAGGAGTCGAAACGCGTTAATTGTTGAACCACCGTATAAGGCAAGGTCGTATGGTAGTGAGAAGGGGCGGGGTTAGTCACCCCAACTACCCGATTCTCTTTTTGAGAACGTTCATTCTCGTTGTGGTTTATAATATAGATACTTGCATTCACTAGAAGGAGGGCGGATATTTAGGAGGGATAATTAAATGGAGAAAGATATTCAAAAAATAGAGGAATTCTTCTATAGAAATAATAAGCAGGCTAACAATCCAATTATAAAAAGCTTTTTGTCGGATTCTAAAAATCTTTATTTGGTACAAAAAGCAATTTTATACCCAACTAATATTAATAAGAAACTCGTTGATGAATCTTTTCAATCTCACTATATAAATGTAAGAAAGACCAAATACGTCAGTAATTTAATTTATTTCTATAGCTTAGATTTTGATAAAAAAAGGAGAAAGCTACAAAAACGTTCTTTATTAATATTAGATAAGGATTTATCAAAAGATGGTGGCACGACTGTAAAAGAGCTAATAGAAAATGCAAGCAACGAAAAAGACTTTGATAATATTGTTGGGGAAGGGCTATTAGACAAAATTGAGGATGAAAAGCTTTTAAAGTCTTTACAAAAACTAACGGTTAAACAGCTTCAAATTTTAGAGATGATTTATGTAAAAGATCTTTCTATTAAAGAAATCGCTCAAACATTACAAACTTCCCCGCAGAATGTATCAAACCTTCACAGGAAGGCTTTAAATAAACTCAATAATACACTCAGTAAAAAGGGGGGAATAATTTATGACGAATTTAGAAAACCAACATAACGAAGAGGCTCTAACAGTTATAGAGAATTTCACACCTAAAATTAAGCAATGTTTACACAATACAGACTATCAGGAAAGGGAAGACTTGGAACAAGAAATTAAATTGAAAATTATAGAAAAGCTTGCAACAGTTAAGTTTCAGGATGCACCTAGGTTTTGGGATTTTTTCTTGTGAACCTACTAAGCGTCGGGTGGCTCAAGTCGGAAATCTGATTAACTTCTCGGTAATCCAAACGTTTCATGGCAATCTGATCATATTCTTGGTAGACCGGAGTATTTCAGCTGATAGTGGATCACTTGTTTGGCCAACTAGATCAGATTAGGAAGGCATCAAATCACTTCCCCAGTCAACCTAATCAGTTCGTATTGTAACCTAATGTTGATACTTTGAAAGAATAAAAAACGATGCACATAGCAAAGATACTATGTACATCGTTTTATTAATGGATTAGCCTTTTAGGAAATCAGGCTTTTCGAAGCTTGGGTTTGGATATTTATAGAAGCCTTCGCCTGATGCCCGGCCTAGCTTTCCTTTTTCGATATACTTTGTTTTTAAAAGGTTGGCTAATTTATTCAAGCTTTCATCATTAGTAGCAGCGGCTTTCGCTTCTACAATGTTGAGGGAAGTATTAATACCGATAATGTCAAGGATCGCGAATGGACCTAGTGGTGCTCCTGTTGCAATCATCCATGTTTTGTCGATTGTTTCAGGGTCTGCTATTTCTTTTACTAATAATGATTCAGCAGCATCTAAAAAGGGAACTAGTAATGAATTTAAAATATAGCCTGGTTGCTCTTTATATAACGGTAGTGGAACCATGCCGATTGCAAGCGCAAACTTTACGACTTCATCGAATACGTTCATATCAGTGCCAGGGTGTTTCATAATTTCGGCTGTGTTGTTTTTCCAAATTGTATTTGCAAAGTGAAGCGCTAAAAATTTCTCTGGGCGACCAGTTGCTTCTGCAAATTGGCTTGGCAATAAAGTTGAAGAGTTTGTTGCGAAAATTGTTTTAGTAGGGGCAACTTTACCAAGATTTGTGTAAAATTCTGTTTTAATTTTAACAACTTCTGGGATCGCCTCAATGACAAGATCAGCATTTGCAACGGCTTCCGATAAATCACTGTTAAATGATAAGCGTGCATAAGCAGCATCTACTTCTTCTTGAGTTGCTCCTAGATCTTTTTGGTATAACGGTTTTAATTTTGTAATACGATCTTGTGCATTTTTTAATGCTTCATCATTAATATCGTATACTGTTACATTAAATCCTTTAAAAGCTGATTGATAAGCAATTTGACTACCTAGAACACCGCTACCTGCAACCGTAATATTTTGATAATCCATCCTAAATTCCTCCTTTGTTATTTTTTCCCTAATTACAATTCCATACTACTCCTTTCAATTTTGAAAAATCAAATGATAGCCAATGATATAAAGAATTCTAAGCTACATTAATTTTCCCGAGAGTATAACAATAAAAAAAACGCCATAGAGTGACGTTTAATTTTCAATAGCTCCTAGCGCATTATCCATTTGGCGTTCATTATATTTTATTGCATTACTATTAGTCGATTCGAGTCCCTTAAAAGTATAATTAGAATTTTGATAAAACCCAAAAACAAAATCGTTGATAGGTGTTTCTTCTTCTCCATAATATCTATTCACTACAGTTGCCTTGAAAATATTTCCTAGCATATATTCATCATTGTGTACGTCTGCCAAATATGTTTTGTTTTTATATTCGGCAATAATGTAATCCTCGAATTCTTTGATTTCAGCTTTTGTAGACGGATACTTTTTAGCGTAGGCTACAATTGTATCGAACTTTTCAGTAGGTGGGCTTTTAAGAGAAGCAATTTCCTTTACTTTATCCTGCCAAGTTACATCTTCTGTTGTTTCTACTTTAGCTACAGGCTCTTTTTCAGACGTATTAGCTACATTTGCTTTATTTGCTTCATATTCAGGTGAAATATCCCAATAGGCTAACATACATAAAATCATAAAGATTATGGGAATCGCAGTAAATTTCAGCATTTTTAGAGCTTTAATTCTATCCAACTTGATGAAATGGAAAACGGCAAGAAGAAGAAAAACAACTACCATAATGATACTGATAAGAGTAATAAGGACTAATATATTTACAAGGGTATTTACCAATTTTTAAAAACACCTTTCCTTAGATCGAAATCTTTTATTTATCAAATATTTTAATATATAGAATAAAATAGAACTACAATCTAGCTAAAATTTTATGCTATAAAAAAGAACAGCTCTTGAGCTGCCCTTGCATTAAAATAAAATTTCACATGCTACTTATAGTGTAACTTTAAAACTGATCGCTTTTCCAATAATCTTTGCAGGATTATTTTGGTCTACTATATAAGGTTCATGTTTTGGGTTATCTGGCATAAGTAAAATGGTATTCCCTTGTTTTTTAACACGCTTAAGAGTTGCTTCTGTATCTCCGTTTACAAGTACGGCTGCTATCTCACCGTATTCAACTTCACTTTGCTCTCTAATCAAAACCTTAGAGCCATTTGGTATAGTCGGCTCCATCGAATCACCTTTTGCCACTAAAGCAAAAATATTTCCTGCGGGTAATAACTCGGAAAACTCGTACATATATCCTTCGACATTTTGCTCCGCTAGAATAGGCTCTCCGCAAGCGATGGTACCTAAGATTGGGATTTTCATAAAGTTTGGCTGTATTTCTATTAAATTTGTTGGCTGCTCTTCCGTTAAATCCGAACGCCTAATATTAAAGTAGTTCGCCATTAACTGAATTTTATCCGGTCTAGGGTATGTGCTAGCTTTCATCCAATTAGAAACGGTTGTCTCTGGTAAATTTAAATCTCTAGCCATGTCTGTTTGATTTAAACCTCTTTTATCCAATTGTTGTTTTAAGTTTATGGAAAAGACGATTTTTAGTTTATCTGATTTATCCATATTAAAGCCCCTCCTTACCTACAATAATACCGATAATCAGTAGTTGTGTAAACTTTAAAGTACCTTTTAAAGGAATTATTTACTTGACAATACCGTTTAAAGGTATTACAATTAATTTACATTGTAAAAAGAAGTAACAGAATCTAATATAAGGAGATGGATTTCGAATGCCAAAAAACAAAGGATTGTTTAGATGAAAAGGCAATTGAGAGAATTAGCATATGGTAGTTATTTCTCAATGAGATAAAAAATTTTAAAAAGAGGTACCGTTTAAAGGTATTTAACCGTTGTTAATGATTCAAAGACTAATAAAAAAATAAACATAAGCAGGTGCTAAGTATGTACGAATGGTTAAGAGATTATCAGCAAATTGAAGATGAGATTATATATTTGGAATTTAATTTAGAGCGATCACAAAAAGAGTTAAAACGTTGGGTCAGTGGCGATTTAGCAGGAGTAAAGCTTACTGCAGAATCTGATGGCGCGAAACTAGAGGAACGGATAGAGCGAATTGAAAGAGAATTGCAAATTAAGCTTGCTGAACAGAAGAATTTTATGGAGCTTATTAGTAAATTCAGTGGATTGAATCACAAAATTTTAAAATCGAAGTATGTAGATGGTATGACATTAGAAGAAATAGCTGAAGAGTTAAATTACAGTGCAAGCTATATTTATAAAAAACATGCAGAGATTGCTAAAATGATTAGATTTGCTCACGAAATAAAACTTACTCATTGATACCTTGTAGTATGAAATTTTTATTAACTGTAGCTAGAGACTACTTTTGAAAAGTGGTCTTTTTTTATGGACAACGGTAGATGAGTTTCCCTGAACTGACACCCAGCAGTATGAATAGAAACGATTGAAAATCCATTATATGATGGTAATGTAAAAGTTCGGTTATTGAACAACATATACTTTAGTTAGAGGTCACCTAGAAAAAGGTGATCTTTTTTAATGGGAAGTTCAGAAAAATGAACTTTCCTTTAACTGACACTCAGTAATGAGAATAGAAACGATTGAAATTCCGTTATATGATGGTAGTGTAAAAGTTCGGTTAATGAACAATATATACTTTAGTTAGAGATCACCTAGAAAAAGGTGATCTTTTTTAATGAGAAGTTCCGATAAGTGAACTTTCCTTTAACTGACACTCAGTAATCGGAATAGAAACGATTGAAAATCCATTATATGATGGTAATGTAAAAGTTCGGTTAATGAACAACATATACTTTAGTTAGATAGAGATCAC
>NZ_JBHURE010000017.1:35127-39873 GCF_042674095.1 Lysinibacillus sp. NPDC056959
CTTAGAAAAAGGTGATCTTTTTTAAAGGGAAGTTCAGAAAAGTGAACTTTCCTTTAACTGACACTCAGTAATGAGAATAGAAACGATTGAAAATCCATTATATGATGGTAGTGTAAAAGTTCGGTTAATGAACAACATATACTTTAGTTAGAGATCACTTAGAAAAAGGTGATCTTTTTTAAAGGGAAGTTCAGAAAAGTGAACTTTCCTTTAACTGACACTCAGTAATGAGAATAGAAACGATTGAAAATCCGTTATATGATGGTAGTGTAAAAGTTCGATTGACGAGCAACATATACAGCGAAGATAAAGCAAGAAACCACTCCAAGTCGGGTGGTTTTTTTGCTCATAAAAATTAATAAATAGAAAGGGGTGAGTAGATGGAGCCTATATACGCAAAGTGCAATAAATCATGTGGTCACAAATTTTATGTTCAACATTTTAAGAAGGACAAGCTGAAGGATGCGATTGAGAAAACTTATTTTACTTGTCCAAACTGTGGTCGAGAGTATGTATGTTTTTACACGGATGATTATACACGAAAGCTTCAAGCTACATTAAGGGAGCTGCATCGAGAAATGAAATGGATTGAAAAAGATGAGATAGTGGGGCTAAAGAGAAAAGAGTCTGACTTAAAACAATTAATTTCGAATGGTATGGCTAGTGTTAGAAAATTGATTGAAGGCTAGTTAAACCAATGCTCTTGAAAGGAGGTGAATAACGTGAATAGGAACGCAAGAATGAAAACGTCTACTGGTTTCTTTTCAGTAGGCGTTTTTGTTATTCCGAAAATCAGTAATTGTAAACAGCTTTTATATTCCAAGAAGCCAACATCATTAGAACTCTTACTTTATTTAAGAAGTTCAATATTTCATTCACTGAAAGGAGATACTATTTTAAAGTCTTACCTACATTTTAAAAAGTAGATTAGGAGAAAACTATGAGAGATCTAATGAATCACATACCTGCTATATTAGAGCCATTAGGTCTGCCTATTATCTTTAATGGATATCCTACGGGCTCAGAAAAGCCAAATCAGTTCATTACCTTTTTAGAGTTAAGTGCAAAGCCTATCTTTGAAGTAGATGGAGATGAACTAGAAATCGAGAGGATTATACAAATCAATGTATGGTCCAATTCGAATTATCATCAGCTTGCAGAGAACATCAAACGATTGATGGGAAGTGCAGGCTATGAGCGAACTTTAGAATATGATGAACCAAATACTACAGGCGAGTCTCACTATAATAGGGTGCTACGATTCGTCTTTTTTGATGAAAAATTATAAAAAATCAGGAGGTCATGTAAATGACAACAGTAAATGAAAAACCACAAAAAATTAGCTTAAAACGTATTCACTATGCACTAATGACAAATGAACAAACAGAGACATGGGGTGAAGTGAAAACTTTAACAATGCCTATTTCTATGACACTAACACCGAACTTCTCAGAAGCACATTTAGATGCTGGGGATCGTGTAGTGGATCAGGAAGCACAATTGGATTCTATCACAATTGCTGGTGAAACAGCTGATTTACCAACAGAAGTGCTAGTAGATTGGTATGGACACAAAAAATCTGCAGAAGGCGGTATTATTACAAACGCAAATGATACACCTAACGCGATTGCAATTGGTTTTGAATCAGGCTCTAAGGTGGTTTGGCTATTAAAGGCGAAATTAAAACCAGGTGAAGAAACAAATACAACTCGTAAAAAAGGTGAAACAAGTTATAAAGTATATCCATTCGGCGGTGAAGCATTACCACTAATCGATGGTGTTATCAAACATACGGTAGATACACGAGATGCAGGTGTAACAGTGACTGCAGAAACTTTCTTTAAAACGGTTGCAAAACCAAATGAAACAGTTGAAACACCATAATTGATGAGAAGCCCTTTTAAGGGTTTCTTTTCTTTTTTAATTAAAGTCTCTTTCGAAAAGCGATGAAAGCATTATTAACGAAGATAACTAGAAAAGGATGGATGAATGATGCAAATTACATTAAAAATGAACGGACAAGAGAAAATTTTCGCAAATGACTTTGTGAAAGCACGAGTGTTCCGAAATGCACTAAAGATGAATGAAAAAATGCGTAAAGAAGGTAATGAAATTTCCGTAGAAACATTTGATGAGATGATTTCCTTTGTTGTGAACGTGTTTGATAATCAATTCACAATTGATGATGTATGGGATGGTTTAGAGGCCGGAAAATTACAAGATGAAATTATGCGAGTTTTCAATAACGTGCTAAATATTGGCGGACTTGAAACAAAACCGGCCCTTAATGATGCTGAGGGAAAGCTAGTGGAATAACCCCTTATGAATATATTAAAAAATTTTATCGAGATTTGATAAAAGAAGGTTATAAATTACATGAAGTCGACGAAATGGATATTCATTTTTGGTTCGAACTTACAAGTGATTTTGATGAAATGGAGGAGGTCACAGCTGATGAAATTTCTTGGTTGTGATTTATTTTCCAAAAAAGGCGGTGATGAAAAATGGCGGAAATTGGTGCTGTGGAACTTAGTCTAAATACTTCTAATTTCGATGGATCCATTGAGCAATCTATAAGGAGATTGACCGCAATGGGGGCAGAATTACAGGCTTTACAGGCGCTTGGTACTAATTACGAAAACTCTATGGAGGGTTTATCAAAAAAACAAGATATACTCACTCGATCAGTTGAAGCATCGAACCTTAAACTAACGGAGCAACGTAATAAATATGAAGAATTAATAGCCTCCGAGTCAGCGAATACAGAAGCAATTGAAAAACAAGCAATCGCTGTAAATGAAGCTCTCGTTGAATACAATCGTTTAACTACACAGTTACAAGATGTAGACAATCAATTAAATGTACAGACGTCAACATGGGATAAATTTCAGGAAGCTGGAGGCAAAGTAAAATCTGTCGGTGATAGCATAACCTCTATTACAGCCCCTATTAAAGGTTTTGGTGCGTTTGCTCTTAATGCAGCAGTAGATTTTGAAAGTGCTTTTGCAGGAGTGCGTCAAACGGTAAACACGAGCGAGGAAGGTTTTAAAAAGCTTGAAGATGGTATACGAGGTATGGCTAAGGAGCTGCCTGTTAGTGCTACCGAAATTGCAGGAGTAGTTGAATCGGCTGGACAGCTAGGGATTGCTGAAGAACACCTTTTATCTTTCTCACGAACAGTTATTGATATGGGAAATTCCACGAGTATGACCCGTGAGCAGGCGGCGAAGGAATTTGCTGATTTTGCAAATATTGTTGGAATGGGGCAAGGTGATTTTGACCGTTTAGGCTCTTCAATTGTTGAACTTAGCAGCAAAATGAACGTTTCTGCTTCTGATATTATGGCAATGGGAATGGGATTTGCTGAGCAAGCTTCCAAAGCTGGTCTAACAGAGGCGCAAATTATGGGACTAGCTGCTACCATGTCTAGTCTAGGGATTAACGCTGAAACCGGGGGAGCAGCGATGACTTCGGTTCTCCAAAAAATCCAAAAAGCAGTAGGAGATGGTGGCGATAGCTTATCAGGTTTTGCTAAAGCGGCCAACATGTCTAGTGCAGATTTTAAAAAGGCTTTTGAAACAGATGCTGCCTCTGCATTAGATGCATTAGTGAAGGGGTTAGCTGAATCAGCAGAAGGTGGAGCTAACTTAACAAGTATACTTTCAGACTTGGGAGTTAGCGGTAACGAAACAGATGTACTTTTAAGCATGGCTGGTGCCTCTGATTTACTGTCATCGGCTGTTAATTCATCCTCTGCTGCGTGGGAAGAAAACACGGCTTTATCAGATAAAGCAGCTGAACGCTATAAAACGACAGAGTCTCAAATAGCAACAATGAAAAATGAACTAACAGATATCGGGATTAGTATCGGGAATATTTTAATACCGATCGTGAAGAGTTTTTTAGAAAAGCTACAACCATGGATTGAAAAGTTTTCTAGCCTTAGCGATGGTACCAAAAAGCTAATTACGATTATTGGTGGGATTGCGGCAGTTATTGGGCCAGTTCTTTCAGTATTTGGAACAGTAATATCAACTGTCGGTACGATTATAGGAGTGTTTAGTAAGTTAGGACCGGCTTTATCCATATTAACCGGACCCATAGGTTTGATTGTTGCTGGTATTGCTGTACTTATAGCTGGCGGCATAGCATTATATAAAAATTGGGATGTAGTTAGCGCAAAGGCAGTTGAGATATGGGAAGGCATAGCAAGCTTTTTCTCGGGATTGTGGACAAGCATTACAGAAGCGGCTTCCGCTGCATGGGAAGGATTTACCCAACTACTCTCAGACTTATGGACGGGATTAGTAGTAGGAGCAGAAGCAATATGGACAGGCTTGGTAGATCTGCTTGCAGGCATATGGACAAGCATTACAGAAGCGGCCTCAGCTGCATGGGAAGGGTTTACCCAACTACTCTCAGACTTATGGACGGGGTTAGTAGTAGGGGCTGAAGCAATATGGACAGGCTTGGTAGATTTGCTTGCAGGCATATGGACAAGCATTACTGAATCGACTTCAGTAGCATGGGAAGAGTTTACCCAGTTACTTTCAGATTTATGGACGTCAATAATAGAGGGAGCGATAGAAATATGGGAAGGGTTGGTAACCTTCTTCTCGGAATTGTGGACAACTATTACAGAAATAGCTTCTATCGCATGGGAAGAGTACACGCAGTTACTCTCAGACTTATGGACGTCAATAATAGAAGGAGCTATAGAGATATGGGGAGGCATAGTAGAGTTCT
>NZ_JBHURE010000017.1:39972-104418 GCF_042674095.1 Lysinibacillus sp. NPDC056959
TTCTCAGAATTGTGGACAAATATCACAGAAATAGCCTCTATCGCATGGGAAGAGTTTAGCCTACTACTTTCAGAATTGTGGACGTCAATTGTAGACGGTGCTTTAGTAATATGGGAAGGCATGGTGACCTTCTTCTCAGAATTGTGGACAAATATCACAGAAATAGCCTCTATCGCATGGGAAGAGTTTAGCCTACTACTTTCAGAATTGTGGACGTCAATTGTAGAGGGTGCTTTAGTAATATGGGAAGGCATGGTAACCTTCTTCTCGGAGTTGTGGACAAGTATTACAGAAATAGCTTCTATTGCGTGGGGAGAGTTCAGTCAACTACTCTCAGACTTATGGACGTCGATTGTAGACGGAGCGATAGAAATATGGACTAGCTTTGTAGAAAGCCTATCAGAAATCTGGTCATCAATAGTTGGAGTAGCTACCGAAATATGGGGTACCATTTCATCTGCGATTATCGAAATCGTTACAACTATTATTAATGGAATAGAAGTTGGATGGAATAAATTAAAAGAAACTACCGAAATTGTATTTAATGTTGTTAAGTCATTTTTGAGTGATGTATGGAATAATGTGAAAAATATGATTGTAGGCACGGTAGGAAGTATTGTTGATTTAGTCGTATCGGGATGGACAAGGTTCAGCCAGATGACAACAAATACATTTAATACGATAAAAAACTTTTTGAGTAATGTATGGGAATCTATTAAAAATACGGTAGTAAATACAGCAACTCAATTAGTAACAAGCACTATCCAAAAATTCCTCGATATTAAAGTGGCAATAGAAACAAAGATGAATGAGGCTAAAAGAGTTGTTACTGATATTTGGGATAAAATACTTAGTATTTTCAAAGCCCTCGATTTGCGTAAAATTGGTAAAGATATTATTCAAGGTCTAATTAATGGTATTGGCGACATGGCAGATCTTGTTTGGAAAAAGGCTAAATCAATTGCAACATCAATAGGAGATGCAATAAAGGGAACTTTGAAAATCAATTCTCCTTCACGAGTAATGATTGCAATCGGTAAGGGCGTTGGTGAAGGCTTAGCAATAGGGATTGAGAAAGGCAGTGATGGAGTTAACAGAGCCGCTGAGAAATTAGCAGAGGCTGCAATTCCAGATTTCACCGAGCGTTTATCAATTTCTAAAGAGGCCATCGAAAAAGCCCAGCAAATCGTAAGCAATGTAATAAAAGTAAATGCAGCTGAAATGCAGGCCTTGCAGAAAGAAGCGGAGAATAAAAGAGCTGAGATTTCTCAACAGGCTTCAGACAAAATTACGGCAATCAAAAACAATGCAGCAAAAAAACATGTAGCTCTAACAGCAGATCAGGTAGCCCAAATCAAGAAGATAGAAGAACAATCATTAAAAGAGCGCGAAGCAATTACAAATCAATATGCTGATAAAATGGCAAAAGTGGAATCTAGGTCTGCAGCTGAAAAATTCAGAGCCTTAAAAGAATATGTTGAAGCTCAGAAATCTGCCGGAGAAATGTCGGCAAAACAAGAAGCTGAATTTTGGCGCTATAGTGCAACAGCGTTTAAAGAAGGTACAAAAGAAAAAACAAATGCATTAAAAGAGTTCAAAAAAGCGTATTCTGACATGGTTAAGGAACAATTCGAAAAAGAGAAGGACTACGTTGAAAAACGTAAAAAGTACAATTCAATCTCTCTAGCAGAGGAATTGAAAATTTATGAACGCTATCTAGGACAATATGAGGCTGGTACAGACGAACGCACGTATTATGAAGAAAAATTTTATAATACGAAAAAAGAAATAAGCGAAAAAATTAAAACTATCAACAATGATTATTTAAAGCAGACGCAGGATGTTAACAAAAAATTATTGGATGAAGAGAAAAAGCTTAATGATGATTACAATAAGGCTCTAGAAAGTCGTGTTAAAAGTATCAAAGGTTACTTTGGTTTATTTGATGAAGTGAAAGTAGCCGATCCTATTGATTCTTCCAGCTTAACGCAAAATTTAAGTGAGCAAGTGAATGCCTTATCTCAATGGCGAATTGAGTTATCAAAACTTGAAATTCGTGGATTATCAAGTGCGATTATTGATGAACTCGAGGCAATGGGCCCAAGTGTCCTTGCACAGCTGGAAGCTCTAAATCGAATGACAGATGCAGAAATGATGCAATATCAAGACTTGTATGAGAAAAAGCTACTAATAGCCCGTGAGTCAGCGATAAAGGAACTAGAGCCATTAGAAGCTGAAACGAAGGAAAAAATTGAGGGTTTACGTAAAACAGCAAACTCGGAATTGAACACACTAAATAGCGAATGGCAAATGAAAATCAAGGAAGTTGTTCTGGGAACAGAAGAAACCCTAGGCTCAATGAATGATATTGGGAAAAATGCGATTCAAGGTTTAATGGATGGCATGAAGGGAATGCAATCGGCCTTACAACAAACAGCAAATAACCTTGTCAGAAATGTTTCGGATACATTAAGAGATGCGCTAAATCTA
Source organism: Lysinibacillus sp. NPDC056959 (assembly GCF_042674095.1). Lineage (NCBI taxonomy): Bacteria > Bacillati > Bacillota > Bacilli > Caryophanales > Bacillaceae > Lysinibacillus > Lysinibacillus sp. NPDC056959. Next base: position 42,463 of record NZ_JBHURE010000017.1, read on the forward strand.
AAACCAAAATCTTCTCTATTGAAAAAGGTTGGAGATGGTGTAGTCGATGGGTTTGACTCTATTATGAATAAAGCTACTAATGTTAGTAAACTTCTAGCAAATAGTGTTACCCACGAGTCTTCTTCTTTATTGCCAATACAAAAATCCAAGAATAACAAAGCATCACAAAATTCAGGGCCTTCAACTATTGTTGTGCAATCCATATTAGATGGACAAGTTTTAGGAGAATCTGTTGTAGATGTCGTAAGCGGCAAACAATATAGCAATGCAAGTATTCATGCATTGACGAGGGGGTTAAGTGGTATATGAAGATGATTTTAAAGGATGGCCGTGAAATACTGATGAGCGACTACAGTTTAAAATTATTAAAATATTACATTCCTTCTGTATCAATAGAGCATCAATCGTCTGAGGTCGATGGCAGTGATGGAGCAATCTTCACGAGCTCACGTTTTAGTGGACGAACGATTACTGCAAAATTTATGTATAAAGCATTTGATTATCATGATTTTAAATTATTCATTGCAGACATCAATATGCTGTTTGCTCGAAAAGAATATTTTTATATTATTTTTGATGCTGAGCCAGGAAAGCGCTGGAAGGTACGTCTGGCAAACAGCTATCAACCAAATGAGCTTTTACGAAAAGTTGGAGAGCTCGACATACAATTTATTTGTGAAAATATTTATGCTGAATCCGTTCCTACAACTTTAGATTTAAAGGAATGGGACATTGACAAATGGGCGTGGGGCATGGGTCTTGATTGGGATGAAGATTTAGCCTACTCATTTAATAGCAACCACTTCACCATTAAAAATTACGGAAATGTTGCTGTGGATCCACGCCAAAATGAGCTTGCTATTACTTTAAAAGGAATTTTCAACGATAGCGTTACTATTACAAATAACACTACAGGAGAAGTGTATCAATGGAATGGTGCTTTATCTTCTTCTGATGAATTAAACATTAGCGGTATTCAATCGTTTAAAAACGGTACTTCTGTTTTTAAACAGACAAATAAAAAACTCCTCTCACTAGCAGTTGGAGATAATAGTTTTTCAATCTCAGGCGGTACTGTTCACAGTATCGTTTTTAATTTTAGATTTTTATATATGTAAATAAGGATGGTGAAGAAAAAGACATGGTCATTAATTTACACACGACACAATCACCGGTCAGTCGATCAGAACGAATGAAAATAAATGAAAACTGGCAAAAGATTATTGAAGGGTTATCAAAATTGCAATTTCAAATAAATCTTTTGGCAGGAGGTGAAGAAGTTGAGGAATTACTTAAACGTATTACAGATGCAATTAATGGTGCAATTGAAGCAGCAACCAATGCCAACGCTGCTACATCAAATGCAAATGTAGCAGCAGACGCAGCAAATCAAATCGTGCAAACAGCAATAGAAAAAATTACAGTAGTTGAAGAATTACTAATTAAACTTGAAGTGCAACAAGACGAATGGGAGCATATAAAGTCATCACTAATTTTAGTATCGGAGGCTGCAAAAGAAGCGACAACAAACGCCAACAGTGCAACTATGAACGCGAATCAAGCCTCGGATGCTGCTAATGCCGCAAAAGAAAATTTAACAAATGCAGTAACTACAAAATTGAATGAAGCGGATACAGCTATCACAAATGCTAATACTGCAGCTACAACAGCTACACAAGCTTCGGAAAGTATCAAGGGTTGGGGCACTGCTACGGCTTGGAATAGTACAACAGGCTATCTCAAAAATAATGTCGTTACGTACAATGGCTCTACATGGCAGGCTAAAGCCGACAATACCAACTCTGTTCCAACAATTACAAATACCAATTGGATTATACTTGCACAGCGAGGGGTAGACGGTAAAGGCTCAGTGGCTTCCGTAAATGGAAAGCTACCTGACGAAAACGGTAACGTTACCTTAGACTTTGGTGCAGGTACAGTACAAAAAGTCAATGGTAAAAACCCTGACGAAAAAGGAGAAGTTACACTTGTAGCAGACGACTTGGGGATGTTTTCAGGAAATCTTCTAGAAAATAACTCAGTTTCGATGCAGAAGTTGACACAGGAAGTAATTGACGCTATTAATGCAGGCGGTTCAGGTGTTGGTAACAGCTTCTTCGTGCCGTACCCTTTAGTTACGACTGAAGTATCACAGAAATCATGGAGCCTGCCCGTAGGTGCTTATGACGCAGCTACAGACTCTCTACTAGTTTTCCATAATGCAGGTGTTTTAGCTCCTGAGTCTTGGACTATCACAGGCACGTCTTTAGAAGGCTATACGGTGAATATTCCTGACAATCCTATCGTAGCGATTGGGGATAATAATGTCTTACTATTAGTGCTGAAGAATACACCTAACAACCTTCCTGAAGACATTTCGGGTACGCGACTGATAGATGATTCTGTAGGTCTGTCCAAGCTTAATCAGGAAGTGCAGGATGCTATTAATAATGCAGGTACTAAAATCGACATTATACCAACTTTAGATTCTAGCCGTACAGATGCAGCATTAGCAGCTTCTGTAGGTAAAGATCTAAAGTCTAGAATCGACAATGTGCCAGTTGTTCAAATATCAGATGACTTTAATGGTGGAACTGAAAAGGCTGCATCTGCTGAAACTGTCAAAACATTAAATCAGAATGTATCTAGTATAAGTAATAAACTGACAACTCATGAAGGTGTGGTTGCAAGTACTAATAATTTAGGACACATGAAGCCTGACGGTACTACTATTACTGTAACAGCTAACGGTACGGCTACTGCTAAACAGGTCACAATTGTGAATGACCTAACTACAGGCGGTTCAGATAAGGCAGCGTCGGCTGAGACTGTTAAGACATTGAACACAAAAGTATCGCAAATTGTTAGCCCTAGTAATTTAATGAATGATACAGTGACAATCTACGTATCTAGTACTGGTAATGACAGTAATGATGGACTTAGTGCTGCTAAACCTGTAAAAACAATAGCTAAAGCTGTTTCGCTAATTAAACCATTAGGCGCAAAGAAACGCACAATTCAATTAAATGGCGGTGATACGTTTAATGAGGTTGTTACACTGGAAGGTGTACACGGAAGTACTATAGAGATTAATGGTACGTATGGCAACAAAGCAACTGTTAAAGGGTTTGACTTTACAGATTGTTCCGCCCCAATAAGGGTTTTGCATATAGACGTTAATGTAAAAGGCAATGTTACTTCCGTAGCAATGTACACAGCTATCATTGACACCTGTGCAAGAGTATCGATGTACTCAGGAAACTATAGTGGTTCATCGATAGGGATAATGATGACAAAATCATATGTGGAATTATCTGGACTAAATTTAAGTAACATAGAAGCTTCGGTAATAGAAGCTAAATCAGGTTCTTATTGCCTGGTAGACAATATAAGCGGTACAAATCCTAGTGCTTATAGCTATAGTTACTCAGCGGACGCTTCAATAATTATAGGAAGTGCAGGAACAGTGACTTCCAAAGTGGCACAACATAAAAGATCTGGGGGACAGATATTCTTCTAATTGAAGGGGGAAATGTAATGACAACATATAAAGGTAATCTGACAGCGAATGAGAACTTATCTCCCTCGCTACAACGAAAGCTAGAATCAATGGAAGTAGAAATCGTTAACGATCTCACAACAGGAGGTAACAATAAGGCTGCTTCTGCTGAAACCGTAAAGATTTTAAAGACCTCTGTGGACACACACTCAAAGGAAGTAGCTACTACCGGAAAATTAGGACACTTTAAACCTGATGGCTCTACTATCACGGTAGATCCTGAAACAGGGATAGGCAAGGCAAATTATGCATCAGCTATTACAACTGCAGTGAATACTTCGGAGCAAAAGATGGTGGCCAAGACTTCTATAGGGCAAGCAAATGGAGTAGCTAGTCTAGGTTCTGATGGTAAAGTACCTGCCTCCCAAATAGTAGCACCAGCACCAACTAACCTTGCTAATGATGCTGTAACGGTTTATGTGGATAATGTCAGTGGAAACGATAGTAATACAGGAGCCTCAGCGGGAACTGCCGTAAAAACTTTGGCTGAAGCCGTCCGCCGTATAAAAGTCCTTGGAGCAAAAGAACGAGAAATTATGTTAGTAGGCGGACGTACCTTCGATGAAGAACTCAATTTGGAAAATATTCACGGAAGTAATGTTCAAGTTAACTGTGAACCCTACAATAACAGGGCATCCGTAAAAACGGTTAAACTTGACGGGTGTTCAGCTCAAATAAGTCTAATGAATTTCGACGTAGAAAAACGTGGGACTATTGCGGCTCTTCCTTCTTATGGTGTGTATGTTTACAACTGTAGTTGGGTCGGTATATACAGCATGAAGATTGTAGCACAAGTGCGTGGAGTTGAGTGTAATCGGGTAGCTTATTGTCGAATGGATAGTCTCGAAATAAATAATGCCCAAGCTGAAGCAGTTCATTGTTCGAATAGCTATGCATTAGTGGCTGGTATGAAGGGTACTGGGAATAGCCGTGGTTACTATGCTACTTCGAGTATTATTATAGGGGAGGCGGGAACATTGTCTGCAACTACTCCTCAACTTAAATCATCAGGCGGGCAGATATTCTTCTAAACAAAAGAGTGGCAGCAATGACTATCAGACAGTCTGGAAGAAAGAACTTATCTCTTACGCTGCAAAAAAGGTAGAGATGTTAAAAATGAACATTGTAGATGGTAGTGATAAAGCTGCCTTAACAGACAAATGCAGTATATGTCTTGATGACATTACGAATCGGGATTACAAACAAGCGTGGAAGATTATAGTTTAACTTCTAATGAAGTGTATAAACATTGCATATTATTCAGTAAGCGTTACTCGATGGGAGTAGCGTATTTTTTATTATAAAAGAAGGTGATATCTTGCTCATTGTCACAAATGGCTCTCAAACAGAACCTCTCCTAGAAACAAATTATGAAAAACTTGAAGAGTTGAATGGAGCGCTACGTATCTCATTCAGCTCTTTTTTACATGAACAAAATTCGGGGCATCAGTTGTTAGATTTTGAAACAATTATTGAAGATGAAGATGGCCATGAATATGTAGTTAAAGACTTCGGTGGTGACACAATTTCTAAAAAGGCGACTGCTGTACACATTTATTTTTCGTTAGCTGATGATTTTAAATATGACATCTATGGAGGTACACGGACATTCGATGATTTCATGTCGTTTATACTTGCAGGAACTGGTTGGACGTTTATAAATGTAGATGTGGAAGGCAATCAACTGTTGCCAAATTTCGGCGAAGCAAATCCAATTGTTTTAATTGACCAATTATGTGCAGCGTTTAATTGTGAACGTCAAATATTACCTGGTAAAGTTCTTCGCTTTACTAAGAAAATTGGTGCGGATCATGACATTCAATTCCGCTATCGTCATAACATCGAAACCTTATCATACAGCGTAAATACTGCAAATTTAAAAACACAAATTCGTGGGTATGGTGCAGAGGGAATTGATATAACTTATACTTCGCCATTAGCCGATTCACCTAGAATTGGGATTCGCGTCGCGGATCCTATTCATGACGAGAAGATAGAATCTGCTGAAGAAATGACAATACGTTTAGCTAGTGAGTTGCCTCCAGCACCTGAAACGAGCATTAAAGTTAAGGTTACGACCGTGGACGGTAACGTAGGGGACATGGTTTGGCTTATACATGAGGATCTTGCGCTAGAATACCAAACTCGAATTCTAAGTAAAAAGACAAAAAGAGACTACAGTAATTCAGAGGTAGAGGTTGGGAATACACAAGCGAAAAGTATTGTAGATAGCCTGTTAAATCAACATGCAACTATTAATGCTAAAGATAAACGTTATCGTTCCAAATTTGAACAAACGAATAATCGAATTGATCTAGAAGTAGAAGAAATTGGCGTATCGATTGCTGCTCTTGATTTTCGTGCTGATAGTATTACTCAGAGCGTCACAAATTTAAATAACAATTTAAGTAGTCGCATCACTCAAACAGCCATTGAGATACGAAGTGAAGTAACTGCTCAAGTAACTACAATTAATAACAATATTCAATCAGTCCGAAATGATGTATCGGCTGTTACACAAACAGCCTCACAAATACAGTCAACTGTGACTAGTCAGCAAACTCAAATTAGTGGATTAGGAACACGAGTGAGTACAGCGGAAAGTAGTATTACACAACAAGCTGATCAGATAGAGTCTAAAGTTAGTGTCAGAGATTTTACGGGTGATACTGTTGTATCTAAGATTAATCAAACAGCAACGACTATTAGCATACAAGCATCTAAGATTAATCTTATAGGTGCTGTCACATTTTTATCTGATATTACCGGGAGATTAGGAAGTATCTATGCAGGTGATATTAACGGGACCAATATTAGTGGATCCACTATTACGGGTTCAACTATTTATATTGATACGGATGCCAGAGTAGGAAATAACCTAAGCATCGGACAATCTTGGAATAGCGGAAGTAAATCTATCATCTTTAACAAAACGTCACGCATTAATAGTAATGGTGATTATGTTGACATATCTGCACCCTCTATAAGTCTAGGTGGTGGAAATATAACAATTGGCAATAATTACTGTACAACAGCGTTTAACGGTACTGTTAATTTTGCTTATAGTAGTGTTGTAGGTGTAGCAAAAGCAGATTCAGAAGGTATTGGTATTTCGTATTCTGGAGGCTATTTATACGTAAAAGTAAATGGAAGTACAGTAGGTTCGGTTAAACTAACTTAAATAAAAGGAGAATGATAACTATGGATTATCAAGTACAACTAAACAATGGACAAGCAATTAATTTAAAAAATGCTGAGTTTGATGCTACGGCATTTACTGCAACATTAAACGATCAAAAAATTTCTTTCGTAAATATTGGTGGGGCTATCATTAATAAGCACATTATCGTGAGTGTATTACCAGCGACAGCCACACAAACAGAAACGCAGTCTTAAGACGGGCGTTATTTTTTTATTCAATTTTGAGTAGATGCCTTCCACATATGTGGAGGGCTTTTCTTATGGACTACAAAAAGGAAGAAGTGGTGGAGTGGACAAATGGATAGCGACTTGGAGTGGTTTTATTGGAGCACTTATTTCTTATTCGGTGAATGGTTTCGGCATGGCAGTAACGGTTTTAATAGGATTTATGGCGATTGATTATCTCACGGGTATTTTGTCTGGTATAGCTAATCATAATTTAAATAGCCGAATTGGTGTGAATGGTATTATTCGAAAAATCTATTATTTGATGTTAGTTGGATCGGTTTATTTATTAGCTTTAGTGATACCAGGGATTGAATATGCAGGGGATGGAGCGGCGATTGCTTTTTGTGTTATAGAGTTTATTTCTATAACAGAAAATGGCACAAAGATGGGGTTTCCTACACCAACTTTCATAAAAAATATTTTAGCGATTGTCAAAGATAAAACGGGTGAGGGGGACAATAAATGAGTACGAATAGTACAACAACGTGCAGAGATTTGGCACAATTATTACTGGCATCACAATTGGCATGTCGACTCTTATTTCAAGAGTGCTACAGGGCAGGCATTCGTAACATTTTTATTACCGAAACATATCGCTCACAGGAAAGGCAAAATTATTTATATGCCCAAGGACGTACTCGACCGGGGCAGGTTGTTACTTGGACGCTTAAAAGCAACCATAGTAGTCGTTTAGCTTGGGATATTGCCGTTGGTCCTCCAAAAACACTTTATGATGTAACTACACTTAATAAAGTAGGAACTATCGCACGCAAGCTGGGCATTACATGGGGCGGGGATTGGATCGGTAGCATTGACCGCCCACATTTTGAAGTTAAATCAACTTGGAAAATGCCAACAGGTTATAAGTTAGAAGGACAAGTAATCGTTCCTAGCAGTAGCAAAACAACGGTGCAATTACTTGTAGAAGACAAGAAGGAGGACAACAAAGTGACACAAGTATGGAATCCTGCATCACCAACAATGCGCACAGCAACAGAAAATTATATAGCGCAAGCAACCAAAGAAGGTATTATTCAAGATTCGCATATAAAAGATTTAAAAAATGGTGTAATGACAACTGACCGGTTATTAGGTCTGTATATTACAATTCAGCAACGTCGAGCTAATTAGTTTTAAAGACACCGCCAAAATAATGGCGGTGTTCATTAGCTTGGCGTAGGTTTATTTTTTGGCAAAGAGATTTTAGTTCAAATGATTCTCCATTATTTAGCCCCACAATCTACATAGTTTTACCCTCTGCTATTTCTTTAGAGTCTTTTTAACTGGTAATATATTCATAATTGCTATTCGTTACAATACTTTATACCTAATAAAGAATGAACAAGTTTACTAATTTTTCTACATAAATTAAAAAGAGAGATATAGCATATTTATAATAGGGTATTTATTCGAAATGAGAAATAATGATACAATTCGTTGGATTTATTGAAAAAAATTCGTAATATATTGTAGAATTATGCAATATATTTCCTGGGTTTACATGGGGATTTAGTAATTTTTTACGTTAGTAGAAATAGGACTTTCTTATAATTTTGAATAACTTACATAATTTTATAGATTTACTAACAGTTGTTTTAGTACACTAAATTTATGAATTGAAAGGGGCAAGAATAATAATGAAAAAGACACTTATAGCTGGTGCACTTAGTATTGCATGTTTTACAGGAGGTTTTGGGTTACAAGCTAATGCACAAGAACATGTACGAGAAAATTTAGATGTTGCTAGCATTATCCATCCAAAACAAGAAGTTGCTGTGGTTATTCCATGGCAATCATTGACTTACCAAGACCTTTATAAACAACTGTTAATTTCCGAATTAGCTATTGATCATCGTGGTATTGTAACAACAAAAAATAGTATTACAGCAAAGTGGACAATAGATCCTACAATGACTCCACAGGAACAAAAAGAATTTAAAGAGTTGTACGGTAACGCTATGCAAGTAAAATTTACTCCATCTGGGAATTCATTTAAAGGAGAAGTTTTGATTAAAGGAAAATGGATACCTTTAGATAAGGAAGAATTAAATGAGTTTATTAAAGAAATATTCCGAGATGAAACGATTGATTTAAAACCAGGCGGTTACTTCACAGATTCTATAGGTCACTGGGCTGAGAGCTATATCCAAGTACTTTATCAATTTGACATTATTAATGGTACATCCGCTACAACATTTAATCCAAACGGAAAAGTAACACGCGGACAATTAGCTTCTATGATTTTCCGTGCTTCTGGATTAGATGTGAAGGAAGAATATGAAGGTCCTGCTTCATATAAGGATTTGGAGAAATTTGCAGGTGCAAAAGAAGTAGCGGTTTTAGAAGCATATGGCTTACTTGATATTTTTGATGGTGCTAATTTTGAGCCAAATAAACCTGCTACACGTGAGGAAATGGCATTTGTAACAGCAAGATATATTGAAGGAACGGACTATGATGTAAGTAAGGTTAGCAAAAATAACCCATTTACAGACAAAGGTAAAATGCGTCAAGAAACTGTTGAATCTATCGGATTATTAAAGCAATTAGGTATAATTGATGGAGTGAACGGTCAATTTAATCCAAAAGGTAATCTTACACGTGCCGAGTTCTCTAAAATTTTCACACTAACATTAGCGTTATTTGATGATGCTGAGTAATTAATAAAAAGCAATCCACAAATTTGGTGGATTGCTTTTTTATTCGACTAGCATATGAAATACGTGACTTAATAAATAACCTAATAAAATATATGCTATAAAGGATGTTCGTGATACTGATCGAATATGATGCAAAATAAATTCTGAAATACTGGCGGTTGCGATTAACCCAATCGATACACCCATTAGTACGCCTTGTGCATTATCGGATAACTGCCAATATTGGCCGATCTGTATAAAAATACTGAAGAAAATCGAAAATGCTACAAAATAAATAAAGAGTCTCCATAGCCTTTCTCCCTGTGATAGTAAAGCTGTTGAAAGTGCAAAGCCTTCTGGTAGATGATGTAGAATAATGGAAGCTGTTATTGCAATACTTAATGCGGATTTCCCTAGTAACTGTCCGACAGTAAGGCTCATCGGAATCGTATGGATAATGATAGCGATGGCAAGTAGTGATACAGAGGGATTTTGTGTATGGGAAGTGTGAAATAAACTATTCAGTATTTCAAATATTAAATAGCCCATCAAAATTCCGAGTAAAAGGCCTAGTGAATTATATAATTGAAAAGAAGAAGGAATGACGTCTACTACAAGTAAGCCCACTAAAAATCCGCCACATAATAATGATAATCCATGAGTTGTATGTTGAAATAGCCTTGAGAATACCCAAGCTAGGGCTCCTCCAATGCTAGCACTAAAAAATAGAAAACCACCAAGTATCATTGCACTCAACTGCAAAATTCCTCCACCCTATATATACTTTAAGTTGTTTTAACTTCTTTCAGCAAATATTTTTTGTACCGAAAGCCTATTTGACACCCGCTGAAAGAGAGGAACTCAGTCTAAGAACGCCACATCCTGTGGCAATTTATCTGTGCGAAAGCGAAGCGACAGCAACACACGACTGAGTGACCAACATCATGTTGTTGCTGACGCTTCGCTTTCGCACAGGCAAAACCCTTTGCTGACGCTACGTTAACACTACGCTTTCGCACAGAAAATATTTGTTGGCCTAAAGCCTTCGGCAGAAGTCACGGAATCAGAAAGGAGTTCACATAGGATGTTAGCCTAAAATCATCGCATCCATGCGATAACGGCTAACTGACCTGCATCGGTAAAAACGCCACGTCCTGTGGCACTACCGAAATGACCGACCTCGTGTCGGCCCTCGTAAGCACAAAGCCGATTCCGGACGCAATTTTGCCGAGGCATAATTGATAAAATATATGCTAAATAGAAACGAATATGATAATAGTCAGTTTTTAGAAAAAGATTCTTTGTATTCATTACTAAAAATTAAAAGATCATTTTCTCGATATATCTCTTTTTAGGCGTTTTATTATCGAATTTTGCGTCTTAGACATGTTGGTGATATTAAATTGACTGAATATTATATAAATTTTATACTTTTTAGTAGTAATACCAGATTCATTGATTTAGTAACTACTAATGAAGGTGAGGAATGGAAGTATGAAATGGGATGCGAGTTATGATGTGGTAGTAGTAGGTTCAGGTGCAGCGGGGCTAACAGCAGGTCTGACAGCAAAGCTACAGGGGATGAAATCATTAGTCATTGAAAAGACAGAGCGTTATGGTGGGGCATTTGCCTTGTCTGGTGGAGCACTATGGATTCCAAATAATCATGTGATTAAGGCTGAAGGTGTTCCTGATACACATAAACTAGCGCGTTTATACTTAGATTCAACTATAGGTGATCGTGTACCAGAGGCTTTAAAGGAAGCTTATATTAAACGAGGACCGGAAATGTTAAGGTATTTCAATAATCATACTCGGCATATGCGTTTCCAATATGCAAAAGGTTATTCGGATTACTATCCTGAAAAACCAGGTGGCCTCCCTCAAGGACGGTCGATTGAGCCACTTATTTTTGATTTGAAGAAAATGGGGACATTAGCAGATACGATGCGTCGTTCTTCATTGTCCACTAAAGGCTTTACGATGAATAGCTCTGAATTTCATAAGGTAAATATGATTAGACGCACGACAGAAGGGAAAACAACTGCGTTAAAGCTAGGCTTACGACTAGTGAAATCGAAAGTAACGGGAAGTCTGCCTGTTGCATTAGGGGAGGCGCTCATTGCTCGATTACGAATGTCACTTGCAGAAGCGAATGGAGAACTGTGGATCTCGACTGCATTTAAAGATTTTATCGTCGAAAATAATCGAGTGACTGGTATTGTAGTTGTACGAAATGGGCAGGAGATGCGGATCGAGGCGAAGAGTGGAGTAGTCCTTTCTTCAGGTGGATTTTCTCATAATCAAGCATATCGCGAAAAATATTTGCCGGCACCAACAAACTCAAAATGGACTTCTACGCCAGAGGGACAAACGGGAGATATTATCGAGCCAAGTGTGAAAATAGGGGCGACGTTAGATTTAATGGATAAAGTATGGGGAGCCCCTTCCGTTATTGATCCACAAGGGCAACCTTTCTTCCTTGTTGCAGACCGCGGAGTGCCTAATATGATCGTTGTGGATGGTGTTGGGAAACGATATTTGAATGAAGCGGCACCTTATCATGAATTTGTAGATAATATGCATAGTCATCATCAAAAAACAAACCAGGCTATACCTTCTTGGATCGTCATCGATGCAACTGCAAAGAGCCGTTATATTTTCACAGGCTTATTCCCAGGACAAGCTTTCCCGAAAAGTTGGTTTGATAACGGTATAGTGAAAAGTGCACAAACAATCGAAGAGCTTGCAGAGCAAATGAATGTTCCAGCGGAAAATTTAGTGGAAACTGTAGAGCGTTTCAATACCTTCGCTCGTAATGGTCGAGATGAAGATTTCCTTCGAGGAGATAGTGCTTATGATAATTATTATGGAGATCCTACTTTGAAGAATCCGAACCTAGCAGAGCTTACTAATGCTCCATTTTATGCACTTGCCTTATATCCAGGAGATATTGGGACTAAAGGTGGCTTAGTGGTAGATGAGCATGCGCGCGTTTTAAAGGCAGATGGTACGGCAATTGAAGGGTTATATGCATCAGGAAATTGCTCAGCCTCTATAATGGGAGAGACCTATCCGGGACCAGGTGCAACATTAGGCCCTGGTATGACATTAAGCTATATTGCAACAACGCATATGGCGAAAGAAGGTAATAAAGAACAATTGACTTTGTTAAAAGTTTAACATGGTAATAATGCCTAAGTTCAGTATTTTACTGAATTTAGGTTTTTTCGTTTGATCTTCATTCAATTGATTATTGAATAAAGGGTTCTATAAGTTAATAGATACGAATATAGATTCAATTAAGTGTTAAATTGGTTCATGCCCAAAAATAGGGATGATATTTATCAAAATGCATGTCAACTATAGGTTATGGTGTAGAGCCTGAGCGACACTACGTAGGAATGGAGATCCCCACTTTATGGAGATGAGCTGTAAAAAATAGAAGGGAGAGATTATGCACGTGCTATCTTATAGACTCGTAACAACGATAGAAGAGTTAGAGTTCTATAAAAGTACTTGGTCACAAATACTTGAACGTGAAAAAAATAATAATCCATTCATTGAATTTGAATGGGTTTCGACATGGTGGACGACGTTAGGTGTTCATGACAACGTAGAGATTTACATAGTCGAGCATAAAGGTATGGCGATAGCCTTTTTCCCGTTTGTTCGTTGTCAACGATTAGGTGGTATACAGTATTATATTTTTTTAGGACAAGGGTTTGCATCGTATATGGACGTCATTGCAGAGAAGCAATGGAAGGAACCCGCAATAAAATACTTACTAAAGGAGCTTTCTCAGAAAGACGGACGGTTTATTATAGCGTTAAATGGCTTGTTAGAAAGTGAACATACATCTCAACTATTAGAAAAATATGCAATAGAGCATCAAGTACCTCATTCTATTTTTCGTACGGTCACGTCTTATATTGATTTTCAATCTATAAAGCTAGAGGATTTTCTTCATAAGCATAGAAAAAAATTTAAATCGATTCAACGGCGTGAAAAAAAGTTAAAGGCGCTTGGTCAAGTATCTTTTCAAGAGGTACATCCTGAAGGCCTAGCTGGCATGTTTGATTTGTTTGCGAGAAGATGGCGGAAGAAACTCGATACAAGTGGGTTTACAGAAGCTAAAACACGACTCTTTTTTGAGCGATTGGCAAAGGAGAAAGGTAACGCGTTTCGAGTAGAAGTAGATAGTCTCCAGTTTGGGGGATATTGGATTGGCTTTACGATCGATCTTTGCTGTAGAGATCGAAATTTTTGCCAAGCTATGGGACATGAACCTGATTTTAATATGTTCGGACCAGGTCGTATAATCGAGAGAGAAAATATGCTCAAAGCACACGCTAAGAACTATCGTTTTTATGATTTAGGCAGCGGTTATGAGCCCTACAAGTTTGAGTGGTATACGGATGTTGATTTTTCAAGAAAGTTTGTAATGAGTACAAACGGCAAAAGAGAGCGTATTTTACGGTTGATGATGGTCTTACGAGACAGATTGCAAGGTCAATTAAAAAATAATCACCAGCTCGTAAAATTTAAACGAAATCGATTAGGGGAGCTGTGCTATTTTTTAAAAAATGCCCGACTAAAGGATTGGTTCCGTTCTTTCAAAAAGGGAATTAATCGCATAATAGCTGTTCATATGTTTGATATTTATGTTGCTAAGAATGGACAATGTAAAACTACATCCAGTTTTAATGAAGTGTTTATTCAGGATGTGATGGCATGGGAGGGGCGGGCTAATTACGTATTAAACTATCATAAAGGCTATCGGATCTTTAGAAATAGCGCGAATGAAATAGCTTATGTAAGACATGATCAGCTATTTCGTGAAGAAGCGACAGGATTTACACTCAAGCTTCCATCAAATGTTTCCTACATTAAAGAAAAAAATCAACAGCTGTCCGATGTAGTTGCCAATGTGCAGAAGGAAGGAATCGCCGTCTGTACATCCGTTTATTGGTATGAAAGAAAAAGACGTAGAGAGCTAGCGCAATTAGGCTTTCAAAGGATAGAGAGGATAAAAATAATTCAATTATTTAATAAGAAAAATGTATACCGCCAAGAAAACAATTGGCTAACATATCTTCAATCTCAAGGACAAAATATTGACCATCTATGGCAATTAGCGCTATTACCTTTATTAATCTAAAAAATCCCTAGCGTCAATACAACGACGCTAGGGATTTTTATGATTAAAAGTGTATGCCTGGTTTATCAGATAGCTTGCAGCCTGTACCATATTTCGCTTTTAGAGCACCTTTAAAATTAGTTTGCTCAAGTTCAGGGTATGCTTGTTTCCAAAGTTCAAACACATTGTGACTTGAAGCAGTACCTTCTTTTGTTAGTCGAACAATATGGAAACCATATTCATCATTGCATCGAGCTAATGGACGATTTACACGCACATTAATGATTCGACCGCTCGCTGTAACTTCATATAAGCCTTCGTAACCTGAAATGGCACGTTTTTCTTCATTAATCTCAGCTGTTTTTTCTACTTTTTCTTTCTTTTCTTTTTTTGCTTCTTTGACTTCATTTTTTTCTACAGGCTTAGTAGCTTCTTGAACTTCTTCTTTTTCTACAGACGTAGCTACTTCTTTAACTTCCTCTGTCTCCACAGTCGTAGCCTCTTCGTTATTTTGAGGTGCAAGCTGTTCCATAATGACAAAATCCTTGTTAGAAGCTTTGTCGCTCATTGTAGCCATTATGTTCATAATAGAGCCTACATAACGCACTGGTTTATCTTTACCTTCTTCAAACACGAAAATATTATAATCGGTTTTATTCATTTTTTTTATAATAATATTTCCTGTTTTAGTAGTAAAACCGATAAATTTGTTCTTTTTAAGTGCTTGTATTGCTTGTTGCTTTGTTAAAATCATTTTTTAAATCTCCTAAAGAATTGTTTTTTCTATTCTACCATAAAATCAGCTTCTCTGTTTTTCTTAAATATTTGATGATATATTATTGCACTTAATAATTCTAAGAAAAGCGTTTATCGCCCTAGTGTGAGGTTGATTTCCGCTCCGGCTGGGCGCTTTCCTGGGGGCGTCCGATGAGCCGCTTGGGGCAACCTTGCAAACTGATTCGGTTGGTAATAGAATTGGTCGGGTAATCAAGAAAACTGATCCGAGCGTGTGGAACTGCTCTAATCATATCCACATAACTAGAAGGAGGATTTTATTATGGTTCAACATTTATTTAATATGAATTTAAAATGGTCAGAGGGGAGAAATGGGACAGGTACGATTGTTGCGGACAATCTCCATACGAAAATTTCTATTCCTCGAGAAATGAATGGACCAGGGGTTGGGACAAATCCTGATGAAATGCTGCTTGGAGCGGCAGCGACGTGCTATTTAATTACACTGGCTGCATTACTTGAAAATGCGAAAGTTGCTCTGTTGGATTTGTCTATGCAAGCTGAAGGTTATGTAGATGTCACGAATGGTGTTTTTACTTATGAGCGAATCGTTCATAAGCCAAAAATTGTTGTACAAAATTTAACGGAGCGAGAACAAAAGAGAATTAATCGATTAGCTGAGAAGGCAGAACAAACATGTATGATTAGTAAGGCATTAAAAGGCAATGTTCACATTGCATGTGATGTACAAATTATACAAGGGTAACATTTGAACATACCCATTCAAGGCAGAATATATAATATTATAGGAGTTTTTCAAAATGATTTTGGAAAACTCCTTTTTTGATGCATCCCCAAAGTTAGGGAAATGTATGCATAAACTGTAAGCTGATTGAAGTGAAGACAGGACGCCTCGGGGAAAGCGCCCAGTCGGAACGGAAATCAACCCACGTCATGGTGATGACCCCTTTTTACTATTTTATTATGAAAATGCTTTATCAAAAGTAGTTCTATAAATGTCCCAAATGAATATATAAAGTTAAGTGCTAAAAAAATGCAAAGGATGATGTATTGCACGGGCAGTTAGCTCAGACTAAAACATTTTATAGTAAAAACGGAAAAAGAATTTTTGATATTGTGGGGGCACTCCTATTACTTTTCATAACAATTCCTCTTATGTTAGTAGTTTTCCTCATTCTACTCATTAGTACAGGTCGCCCTGTTTTTTTTAAACAAATCCGTACTGGACAGGAACATCAGCGCTTTGTTATTTGGAAGCTGCGGACAATGACCATACAGGCAGTTCCAGTAAAAATGCCAAGATTGTGTGCTGACGGAATTCCAGATGATTTTTATTTTAAAACTGAACAGGATGCGCGCATCACAAAGGTTGGGGCTGTTCTTCGGAAGTTAAGTATTGATGAAATTCCTCAGCTCATTAATGTCTTAAAAGGAGATATGAGTATTGTTGGACCACGGCCGGAAGTTCCAACCATTACTAATTCTTATAACAATTTACAGGCACGACGTTTAGAAGTGAAGCCTGGTTTAACAGGGCTTGCTCAAATTAACGGCCGCTCAAATATTTCTCACGGACAAAAAATTTCATATGACCTAGAATACGTTGTTAAATATTCATTTTGGATGGATATAAAAATTATTATCAAAACACTTTTCGTAGTTTTAGCGAGAACAGGTGCTTATTAAATATTAAGGAGTGTTTGGTACTGAAGATCGTTCAGCTTATTACACGGATGGATAAGATTGGTGGAGCACAAAAGCATGTGGAGGCTCTTTCCATAAAATTGAAGCAAGATGCTCACGAGGTAACTATTGTAACGGGCCATTATGATCCATCATTGTGGCGTTTTCAAGAAGAAAAAATTGATGTTATTAGTATTCCAGCTATGCAGCGGGAGATTCATTTAAAAAAGGATTTACAAACCTTTTGGCAATTAAGAACCGAATTTAAAAAAATAAAGCCAGATATTATTGCAGCCCATTCATCAAAGGCAGGAGCAATTGGACGTGTAGTAGGTAGGCTTTTACGTATTCCTACTGTTTTTACAGCCCATAGCTGGAGTTTTACCGAAGGCGTAACACATAAAAAAAAGATGGTGTATCGTCGAATGGAAAAATCAGTTCAGCCGTTCACAGCTAAGATTATTACGGTATCAGAATACGATCGCAAGTTAGCATTAACGAAAAAAATTGCTCCTGCTCAAAAAATGCTGACGATTCATAATGGCATTGATCAAATAGAGAAGCAAGTAGCGCCTAATAGAGAGAAGCAGGAGCACCCATTAATTGTGATGGTTGCTCGTTTTGAAGTGCCAAAAAGACAGGATTTATTGCTAGAGGCTTTAGCGGAGCTTTCTGATATACCTTGGCACCTTCAATTAATAGGTGATGGCTCATTACGTCCTAATTTAGAACAATTTATTGCTACTAAAGGTTTAACGGATCGTGTCTCATTTTTGGGCAATCAATTAGATGTCGCCTCTTTACTTGAGGAAAGTCATTTATTTGTTTTGCTATCAGATTGGGAAGGCTTACCGATTTCAATTATTGAAGCGATGCGAGCAGGGCTTCCGATTATTGCCACGAATGTAGGTGGCGTCAATGAGCTAGTTTCTGATAATGAAAATGGATTTTTAATTAACCGAGATGATAAAGACCTATTAAAGAACAGGCTTAAACAACTGTTGATGGATAAGAACAGTCGTCAAAAAATGGGGGACGCAAGTGAGCGTAGATTTTTAAGGGATTTTACGTTTCTACCAATGTATCAGAAGACTCTATTTGTCTACGAACAAGCTGTATCAAAGTCCGTTAAGAAAGGTGATTAATTTGCAATTAATTCGCATTCGAACAGATGATGAGCTTATGTGGTACAAGGATATTTGGGATGGAATTTTAGAAGCGGAGGGCAATGATAATCCATTTATAGAATTTGCTTGGTTTTATAACTGGTGGCAAATTGTTGGGCGTAGAGAGCGCGTTGAACTCTATGCTGTTGAAGAAAATGGTACGATCATTGCCTTTTTCCCCTTTACGGTTCGACTTCGATGGGGAGTACGAATTTATGCCTTTGTAGGAGAAAATATTGCAAATTACTCCGGTGTTGTAGCGGAAAAAGAATGGTTGTTTCCTGCTACGACCTTTGTATTTGATCAGCTCATTGAAAAGTATAAACATCTACTATTTTCGTTTCATGGATTATTGGAAAGCAAAGACTCTACAAAGGTTATCGAGCAATATTTTGTTGAAAGGCAGTTACGCCCGAGTATTTTTCGGGTAGTAACACCGTATCTCGCCTTTCGCGATATAGATTTTCATAGCTATTTCAATCAACGTAGAAAAATGCATGGTGTGGATCGAAGAGAACGGAAGCTACGGAAATTAGGCTCATTAACGAGGAAAATACCTTCACAGGATGAGCTTTGGCAAATGTTTAAATTATTTAATCGACGATGGGCAAAAAAAATAGACACAAGTGATTTTACGAAGGGCAAGAAAAAGGATTTCTTCGAACAGTTAACGCTTCTTCAAGGGGAAGCGTTGCAAGCTAAGGTAGACGCACTTGTTTTTGAAGACCAATGGATTGCTTTTACCTATGGAATTTGCTGTCGAGGACGTTATGTCACTTATGCACTAGCGCATGAGCCGACATTTAATATATTTGGGCCAGGTAGATTAGTGAATCAGGAAACGATCAAGCGAATCTATTCTGAAGACTATCGCTTGTTCGATATGAGTATTGGCTATGAGCCGTATAAGTTCGATTGGCGCTCTAATATTGATTTTACAAGGCGTATGCTCGTAAGCAGTGGAACGAAACGAGCGAAGCTATTGGCGGGTCATTTTACGCTGAAGGAACGGCTAAAGGAATTATTAAAAGGCAATCATCGTATTGTTGAGTGGAAACGCAATACTCTAGGTCAATTACGTTACTTAGTAAAGTATGGAAAAGTGAAAGATTGGCTAGAATATGGACAACTATTCGTAGAAAAATTTATTCGTTATAAGCAAGTGGATTTGTATGAATTATCCCCATCAGATAGTGTGACACCGAATCGGCCTGTAGGTGATTTGTTTGAGGAGTTGTCGATTCAGGAGGCGATGCAACTCGATGATGAGGAAATTATTTCTTTATTTTATAAGGGATACACTATTTATAAAGATTCTTTTGCAGCAACGAATAAGCCTGCGTTTGCGTTACATGCGGTGAACTGGCGTGTAGATGAATTGCAAATTGTTGAAGCATTGCCGAAGCAGACATGTTTTTTAACCTATGATGTTTATAAAAATATCGATATTATCACAGCCTTTTTCCAAAAAATGAAACCTGCACAAACACTTTGGGTTACTGCAAGCTTTTGGCACTGGCGAAAGCGTAAACGATTATTGCAGCTAGGCTATAAACGTATTTCTCGAATGAAACATTTTAAATGTGCTCGTTATGAGCGAAATCATGTAGAAAAATACACAGAGAGTGGGGGCGATGTTCATTCTGTCCATTAAAAGTAAGCGATGGAATATCGCAATGCAGCATTTTTATTTTGTAGAAAAGCCAGCCAATGTTAGAAAATCAATGAAGGTCGTTGGCTATACAAATTCACTTGTACCGAGCCGTAAGCTTGTAAAAAGTGAAACGGTTCATATTCACCTGACAGATAGTGAGTTATCATTGTATCTTGCTCTTTCCGAAAGTAATCGAAAAATACTTCGTCGTGCACAAAAAGAGTCCTATCAAGTTTTTATTTATAAAGAACCATCAGATGAAAATTTACGAGCCTTTCAACAGTTTTATAATAATTTTGCGAAAAGGAAAAAACTCGAGCTTATAAGTAAGTCTCAAATGGAAGCTATTACGCTCTTAAAAGATAAAGGAGCGTTATGGTTGTCTGAGATTCGAAGTATTTGTGGACAAACACTTTGCTATAGACTCGATATTGTTTACGGTAAAAAAGCAATGTCCTATTATGTAGCGACTTGTCATTCTCAATCGGTGCCAGATCATTTAAAAAGACCAGTTCGTTATGCAAATCGTTTCTTACTCTGGCACAATTTATTGCATTTAAAGGAGCAGGGCTTTAGTTTATATGATATGGGGAAGCTAACGGATGACCAAAATGTTCGTGCATTTAAGCAAGGCTTCGGTGGACAAGTCGTCGATGTATACTCTGGCTACATTACTCAATCGAAAATACGTGCACTGTTATTGGGCGTGCAAAAATGGAGGAAGTAGTAATTGAAGGGAATCGTGGAGGACTTGTTATATCATTGGATTTTGAGCTGAATTGGGGTGTCCACGATGTATTTAAGTACGGACAATACAATAAAAATTTATATGGTGTGCGTGAGGCACTGCCTAAAATACTAGAGTTGTTTGAACAATATGGCATTCATGCGACTTGGGCTACGGTTGGTCTATTGTTTGCAGAAACAAAAGCAGAAATGGCTCACTACTTAAGAGGGATCCCTGTAAAATATAAAAACAGGCATTATGCAGCACATACACAATTTGCAAAAGTAGGAGAAGATGAGCAAGATGACCTCTTACATTTCGGCAAATCTTTAATTGAGAAAATTAAACATACACCACATCAAGAAATAGGAAGTCATACATTTTCACATTTTTACTGTTTAGAAAGTGGACAAACTGAAGCAGATTTTCGTGCAGATTTACACGCAACTGCAATGATTTCTGAAGAATATATCACACCGATGAAATCGATTGTTTTTCCACGAAATCAAGTGAATGAAGCATATTTCCCAGCATGTCAGGAAGTAAGGTTAATATGCTATCGAGGAAATGAAAAACATCCGTTATACGATCCTCAAAAATTCACAAAAAAAGGTCGACTATTAGGTGCAAAAAAATGGCTGGATAGCTATGTGAATGTAACAGGAAATCATCTAGTAACACTAGAAGAAATGCAAAAGGATTCCTTTATTAACATTCGTTCAAGTGCATTTTTAAGACCTTATTGTAGCCCATTACGATTATTTGAAGGCTTCAAGGTTAAACGTATTAAAGAGGGAATGCATGCAGCTGCAATGTCTAAAGCTTTTTATCATTTATGGTGGCACCCTCATAATTTTGGCAAGAACATAGAAAAAAATTTAGCAATGCTTGAGGAACTTTTACAGTACTATCAGGAATTGCGTCAACAATATAACTTTCAAAGCTATACGATGCACGAGGTCGCAGAGCTTTGCCAATCTTTATCCCGCAAAAGCCCAATCGGTGAAGACTAATAATCGGTGAGGTGAAAAACCCCACTGTATAGGAAAAGGAGCAAACTAGAAAATTGCCTAGTTTGCTCCTTTTTATGTTCTAGGGCAAATGGAGTGTGGGGAATTTTTTAAAATTAAGAGGAAAAATCCTGAACTTTGACGAAATTGTATGTACTAATGGTACTATTAATGTTAAAGGTAATTCTCTAGGTATTTTTAAAGGGGACGATAAATTAATACATGGCAATTGACTTTAATTTTGCTCATCACCTGAAAGATGGGGATGACATTTTGTTAGAAATATCATGTGGATAAATTGATAGTTATTGAAAAATGCGTGAAGGTGGTCGTTAACATGTTTATTCAACCAGAATGGCAGTATAAGCAAGAAAATGGTTCAGCTATGCATCAATGGATTAAACAAAAAGAAAATCCGGTTCCAAGTGATGTAGATATTATTTTGTACGGAGCTTTATTATCGTATAGTAGTAAACCATCCGAAAAAGCACTATATCCAACAGCATTTCGAAAGGCTTGGCCAAGCTTTCAATCTTATAATTTAGATGAGCAAGTAGATTTGCGCTCGTTGGCAGTCGTTGATGTAGGCGATGTGGCTATCCACGAGACGGATAGAATGCTTTCAGAGTCAGCTATTGAAGCTGCTGCAGAAAGCTTAAGTACCGCATATTCTAAAAGTTTCACCTGTCTTATAGGTGGAGATCATGCGATTACAGCTTGCTCCTTAAGAGGAATAAAGAATGCTTTTCCAAAGGATCGCATAGGGATTATTCAAATTGATACGCATTTGGATGCTCGGAATCAGGATGAAATTGGTCTAGCCATGGATTCTCCAATGCAGAAGCTCATTGCAGAAGGGATTGTAGAGGGAAAACATGTTTATAATGTCGGGTTACACGGCTTTTTTAACTCCCCAGAAATGATTCACTATGCGAAAGAACAAGGAATACATATGATTACGTTAAAGCAAATGCGTCGTGATGGCATTCAATTAACCATTCGCGAAATGCTCCGTCAGCTTATGTATGAAGTGGATCGTATTTATGTATCTGTCGATTTGGATGTACTCGATATTACATTCGCCCCAGATGTACCTGCAGCAACACCAGGTGGATTAACGGCCTATGAATTATTCGATATCCTAAAGCTCATTGGAGAAAATGAAGGAGTCCGCCATATTGACTTTGTTTATGCGGATCCAAAAGAGGGGGACCTACGTCCAGAAACCGTAAAGATGGGCGTAACAGCATTTTTGCAATGGTTAACAGGTATTCGACTGGATTACCGCAATCGAATTCAAAAAAACTACCGAGGTGTAAGTAAATAGTCTAGTAAAAGTAGATTTCTCACGCAGGTCGTGGAGTTGCTTCTACATGTGATGCAATCCACTTAAACTAGATCCTTGATTTTATTGCATTTAAAAAGCTATCGTTTTGAATAAAGATTGACCAAAACGATAGCTTTCTTTTAGTTTAAGGAACTCTTTTTTTGCTCCTTTAATTAAAATTCATATTCCATTAAATATGTTCCTGTATCTACTAATCGTTCAGGCAATGTATAAATATTAGTTGCAATAGCCCCGGAAATTATAGCTAGAACCCAAAAAGTCATTTTTTCTACTAAAGACATATCTGAAAAACTAATAACAATTGCGCCGAAGAAAAAAATTCCAGTAATGATATTCACTAAAATGCTCGAAATTGCTGCGAGTAATACTAAACCCTGCCCTAAAATTATTAATAAAAGTCCAACAATCTTAAATATAAATTTTATTATTGTTTTAATAACTATCATATACGGTTACTTTCCCTCATTCCATCTTTATACAAAAAAAGTATAACACAATTATAGTTAATGTGGTTAAATATGACATAAAACTTTGGGACGGCCTTTCTCCAAGTGGAAACCCCAAAATGATTCTAAAATACTCCGCTCAAAGCCCCACTGAGGGAATTTTGTTTTCTGCATAAAATTAACACTTTGCTATATATTGTAGATGTTCTCATATAGTTTGCTATAATAGACAATGCTTAATAAAAGAATTATAGATGAATACAATCATTGTATTGTTATAGAGAGGATTATTTATCATGACAACAAAACCAAAACTACTAATTGTTGATGGCATGGCGCTGTTATTCCGTTCTTTTTTTGCGTCTGCAGCGATGGGGCATTATATTCGCCTTGCGGATGGGACACCTTCTAATGGCGCCCAAGGATTTGTGCGTCATGTATTAATGGCACAATCTATTATGAAGCCGACACACCTTGCTGTTTGTTGGGATATGGGTGCACACACATTCCGCAATGAATTATTTGATGGCTATAAGGCTAATCGACCATCACCACCAGAGGAAATGCTACCGCAATTTGATATGGCGAAAAATTTATCTCAACAAATCGGCTGGCAAAACTTCGGTGTGAAAGGGATGGAGGCAGATGATTTAATTGGCTCAATGATTACAAAATTTCAGGATGAGGCTGACATTACGGTAATTAGTGGAGACAAGGATTTACTGCAGCTTTTAAGACCGTCAACGGAAATTGCTTTTACGAAAAAAGGCTACACAGAATATGACGTTTATACACATACACGCTTTCAAGAGGAATATGGCATTGAACCTATTCAATTTGCACAGGTCAAAGCTTTTATGGGGGATACGAGTGACGGTTACCCAGGCGTTAAGGGAATTGGACCTAAGCAGGCACTTACGTTAATTCAAACATATGGTTCTATAGAAAATGTTCTTACATCACTAGATGAATTAAAGCCTGGTCAACGTACGAAAATTAAAGAGCATTTAGAGATGCTAAAATTGTCACATGAGCTTGCAACGATTCAAACGAACGTGCCAATCGAGGCAGATTTAGCGAGCTTAGTATTACCGAACTACGAGCCCCAAACGTTCAAAGAAATAGAACAAAGTGGCTACACATTAATCGCAAAGCAGGCACGCTCGTTGTATTCACTTATTTAACTTCTTTCAGCGGATGTCACGGAAATCGAAAAGGAGTTCCAGAGGATGTTAGCCTATAATCATCACATCCACTGACCTGCATCGGTAGAAACGCCACGTCCTGTGGCATTACCGAAATGACCGACATCATGTCGGCCCTCGTGCAGGCCTAAGCACAAAGCCGATTCCGGACACAATTATGCCGAGGCATAATTGATTAATAAACTTCAAGTTATTCACGCAGAGTATAGAAATATGCTCTGCTTTTTTTATAGCTATAAACAAGATCTCCATGATCATGCTTTTTTGCACAAGTTCTAAAAAGTATTCTTGAAGAGAGATATTGATGAAAAAAGAGCGTGTCAAAACATTGTAGGCACGCTTTCGTTAGTTCGGTTTGATTTTGACGAAGCTCAATACTTTCTCATTATCTTTAAACGGAGCCGTTCGAATTTTACTTTCACGATTAGGACCACCATTATCATGGAACATTAACAACAGCTCATCATTTCGTATTTCATAACCAATCAGAGGTACCCAATGATACGCGAAGGCAGCCTTTTTATCGCACCAATTCAGGCTGAAATATCGGTCAAAGCGCATGGCGACAGATCGACCTGCATCGATTTCCTGCATAGCCTCCTTTAAAGTACAATCACGAATATCCCATGTCGGACGGAGCTGACGAAGATTGCGAATTAGACGCCACTTAAATAACCCGATTTTCGTGCCACCGAGAAGTTTATAAAGCTCATTTACCGAAGGAGCTTGATCTTCCAAGTAGTTTAAGATTACGTGTACCGTTGTAGGTCCACAAGCGGAATTACGATAGTTGGGTGAAATGGCTGCATCATATTGTGATTTTCCAAGTAGCGACAATTGTTGGCGCATCATAATCTCCTTTCTAAAAAAGAGCTGCATTTCAAAAAGAAATGCAGCTCTTTCATCGCAGATAGAATTCTGTAACTTGCGGCTGATACTTCGCTTTCGCCACAGATACGTAGCTCTTCTACGCTAATATAGCCTATCTAAATTATTGTTGTGCAGATAAAAACTCAGTAACTTGCTGAGGTGTTTTAGCATTAGCACTATGTAAGTGTGCTAATTTTTCACCGTTTTGGAAAATTAGTAGGCTTGGAATACCCATTACATCATATTTGTCCGCAATTTCTGGAAGTTCATCACGGTTAAGTTCATACCAGTCAAATTGGTTGTACTCTTCGATAATTGGATCGATGAACATATTCATGCGTGTGCAATCTGGGCACCATCCAGCGTAAAATTTTACTAGCACTTTTTGGTCACCAGAGATCAGTTCATTAAATTGGTCAGCAGTTGTAATTGTTTTCATTTGTTATTTCACTCTCCTCGCTTACCATTCTACACATTTTTAACGCAACCTGAAAGTTTTCTGTTTGGAATAATCGCTATCTGCTTATTGTCTTGTTTTCGCTCGTAAAAAACGAAAAAAGTTGTATATTGCAAAAATAATTGGTGAAAAAAGATTGCTAAATGAAACAAAATATTCTACACTGAAAACAGAAAAAGTAGTTTTATCTTCATTCAACGGAAAAAATTACCACAAAAACTAAAACGGTAGTTGAACGAAGATAAGCCTTAGTTGTATGTCACAGATTAAATTTGAATAGAGCTAGACTGATTCAAATTCTGGACAAAAATACACGAAGGCAAACTTTGATATTTTTTTGGTCAAAAAATGAATGGCTATTCATTCAATGGGAGAATAAGGGGGAATTGCTTGTGACTTACAACATTAAAAAAGCAGCTGTTCTAGGTTCTGGGGTAATGGGCTCTGGAATTGCAGCACATTTAGCAAACATCGGTATTCCAACATTATTATTAGACATTGCGCCGAAGGAACTAACAAAAGAGGAAGAAGCGAAGGGTCTTTCCTTAGAGCATCCTGCTGTGAGAAATCGTATCGCCAACGGAGCTCTGCAAAAGTTATTAAAGCAAAAGCCAGCACCACTTACTTCTAAGAAAAATTTATCACTACTAACGGTTGGTAACTTTGAGGACGATTTAGAGAAATTAAAAGATGTAGATTGGGTTATTGAAGTTGTCGTTGAAAATTTAGCGATTAAACAAAGCCTATATGAAAAAGTTGATGCTGTACGTAAGCCAGGCACAATTATTAGTTCAAACACATCTGGCATAAGTATCGATGCAATGGCGGAAGGGCGTTCAGAAGATTTTAAAAAGCATTTCCTAGGAACTCACTTCTTCAATCCGCCGCGTTATTTAAAATTACTTGAAGTCATTCCAGCAAACACAACAGCGCCAGAAGTTGTCAGCTTTATGAAAACATTTGGCGAAGATGTGCTTGGGAAAGGTGTCGTACTTGCTAAGGATACACCGAACTTCATTGCCAATCGTATCGGAACGTACGGTTTACTAATTACTTTACAAGAAATGATGAAGGGTAGCTATTCAGTTGGCGAGGTGGATTCTGTAACAGGTCCATTAATCGGTCGTCCAAAATCAGCAACTTTCCGAACGTTGGATGTTGTTGGTTTAGATACATTTATCCATGTAGCGAAAAACGTTTATGATCAAACAGCTGGTGAAGAGCAGCAAGTATTTGCAGTACCAGATTTCCTACAGAAAATGGTCACAAATGGCTGGCTCGGAGCAAAATCAGGTCAAGGGTTCTTCTTAAAGCAAGGCAAAGAAATACTTGAAATTGATCCAAACACTTTAGAGTATAGCCCAGTTAAAAAGTTAAAAACTCCTTCTATCGAAATGGCAAAACAAACTCGTGGATTAGCAAATAAAGTGAAAGCATTAACTTATGCTAAGGATCGTACCGGAGAATTATTATGGGGTATCTTCGCTCCGACGCTCATTTACTCTGCACAGCTACACGGTGAAATTGCTGATGATATTGTTGCCATTGACAATGCTATGAAATGGGGCTTCGGCTGGCAGCAAGGGCCATTTGAAATATGGGATGCAATTGGCGTCAAAGAGTCCGTAGCTAAAATGGAGGAAGAAGGTCGTGAGGTACCGGCATTCGTCAAAGATATGTTAGCAAGCGGCTTAGAAACTTTCTATTCCGACATGGACGGTGACCTAGCCTATTATAATGGCTCTGAATACGTAAAAGTGCCAGTGAATGAGAAGGAAATTAACTTAAAACGCTATAAGAAAAAGCACGGCGTTATTAAATCAAATACAGGTGCTAGTTTAATAGATATAGGTGATGGAATTGCATTACTTGAATTTCATTCCCAATCAAATGCAATTGGCTTAGACATTATCCAAATGATTAACTTTGCAATCGATGAAGTAGAAGCGAACTATAAGGGCTTAGTCATCGGTAACCAAGGGAAAAACTTCTGTGTTGGTGCAAATCTAGGAATGATTTTAGTAGAAGCACAGGATGATAATATTTTTGAACTAGATTTCGTTATTAAAGCATTCCAAGATGCGATGCAAAAGATTAAATACTCTCGCAAGCCTGTTGTAGCAGCGCCTTTTGCTATGACGCTAGGTGGCGGAGCAGAGGTTTGCTTACCAGCTGCACATATTCAAGCAACAATGGAAACGTATATGGGCCTAGTCGAAGTTGGCGTAGGATTAATCCCTGGTGGAGGCGGTAATAAGGCGCTTTACCAAAAATTCCTAAAAGGGTTACCAAATGGCGTTGAAGTAGACTATCAACATATTGCTAATAAAGTATTTGAATCGATTGCGATGGCAAAAGTTTCGACATCTGGTGAAGAAGCACGTGAAAATAACTTCTTAAACTTTGCTGACGGGATTTCTGTTAACCCAGATCACCAACTATATGATGCAAAACAAGCTGCACTAGCGCTTTATGAGGCAGGCTATTTACCACCTGTTCCTACGAAAGTTCCTGTAGTCGGTGCATCAGGATACGGTACGCTATTAATCGGTGCTCAAGGAATGTTTGAGTCAGGCTATATTAGTGAACACGATTTAAAAATCGCTAAAAAATTAGCGTATGTCATTGCTGGTGGTAAAGTTCCATATGGCACATTAGTAGATGAACAATACCTATTAAACCTTGAGCGTGAGGCGTTCCTAAACTTAGTGGCAGATCCGTTATCTCAACAAAGAATGCAGCACATGCTTTTAAAGGGAAAACCACTGCGTAACTAACTTTAAGACTGAATTCACTATACTTGCACATGAAACAAAGGGGGATTAATACGATGCGTGAAGCCGTTATTGTAGCAGGAGCACGAACTCCGATTGGAAAAGCGAAGAAGGGTTCTTTAGCAACAGTTAGACCAGATGATTTTGGAGCGGTTGTTGTCAAAGAAACATTAAAAAGAGCGGGCTATGAAGGTCCGATTGACGATTTAATTTTAGGATGTGCAATGCCGGAAGCCGAGCAGGGCATGAACGTAGCACGTAGTATTGGAGCGCTTGCTGGACTACCAGATACAACGCCAGCGCTAACAATTAATAGATTCTGTTCGTCGGGTTTACAAGCAATTGCTTTTGCAGCAGAGCGTATTATGCTAGGACATTCTAAGGCAATTCTTGCTGGTGGCGTCGAGTCTATGAGTATGGTGCCAATGGTAGGTAATACACCTCGCTTAAATCCAACATTAGCTGAAACTGCTCCACAATATTATATGGGGATGGGGCATACAGCTGAGGAAGTGGCACGTCAATACAATGTTAGTAGAGAAGATCAGGATGCTTTTGCTGTTCGTTCACATGTGCTTGCGGAAAAGGCGATTAAAGAAGGTAAATTCAATGATGAAATCGTACCAATTGAAGTGGAGCAACATTATGTAGATGACAACAACAAACTACAGGTGAAAAAATTCACGTTTAGCATGGATGAAGGTGTACGTCCAGGTACATCTGTAGAAGGTTTAGCGAAGCTTCGTCCGGCCTTCCATGTTAAAGGTAGTGTTACAGCAGGTAATGCTTCTCAAACTTCAGATGGTGCAGCAGCGGTACTTGTGATGGACCGTGAAGAAGCAGAAAAACAAGGGCTTACTCCGATGGCGAAGTTTTTAGGCTTTGCAGTTGGTGGCGTACCTCCTGAGGTGATGGGTATTGGACCAATCGTGGCAGTACCTAAAGCGCTTGAAATCGCAGGCTTATCAATAGATGACATTGATTTATGGGAAATTAACGAAGCATTTGCGTCACAATCCTTACAAGTCGTACGTCATTTAGGCATTGACCAAAACAAAGTAAACGTTAATGGTGGAGCAATTGCCCTTGGTCACCCACTTGGTGCAACGGGAGCTATTTTAACATTAAAGCTCATTCATGAATTGAAGCGTCAAGGTAAGAAATATGGTGTCGTAACAATGTGTATCGGTGGCGGTATGGGTGCTGCGGGAGTATTTGAACTTCTATAATTTTTGCTAGATCAGCTTGGAGTGCAGTGTTTTCGGTTGCCTCCGAACGTAGTACTTCAAGCTTTTCTATATATTGGGGATAAAAACTATTAAAAATAGATATATAGGGAGGAATTTAGAATGACAGAAAAAACAACGGATTTCATTAAAGGCGGCGGATTTATTATTGAAGATGTGGAATTAGATCGTGTGTTTACACCAGAAGATTTCACAGATGAGCATAAAATGATTGCTAAAACTACTGAAGAGTATGTAGCAAATGAAGTGTTACCAGTCGTTGAAAATTTAGAAAACCATGAATTTGAGCATTCGGTTCGTCTACTAAAAAGTGCAGGTGAGCTCGGCTTACTAAGCGCGGATGTACCTGAAGAATATGAAGGTCTAGGATTAGACAAAGTTTCTTCTGCATTAATCGCAGAAAAAATGTCTGTTGCTGGCGGCTTCTCTATTACACATGGTGCCCACGTAGGTATTGGTTCTTTACCAATCGTCCTATTCGGAAATGAAGATCAAAAGAAGACGTATTTACCAAAGCTTGCGTCAGGTGAATTAATCGCTGCTTACGCATTAACAGAGCCAGGTTCAGGTTCTGATGCATTAGGTGCAAAAACGACTGCGAAGTTAAACGATGCAGGGACACACTATATTTTAAATGGTGAAAAACAATGGATTACAAATGCAGGCTTTGCAGATGTATTTGTTGTCTATGCAAAAATCGATGGCGATAAATTCTCAGCATTTATTGTAGAACGTGCCTACAATGGCGTTTCAGTAGGCGCAGAAGAGAAAAAAATGGGAATCAAATCTTCATCGACACGTACTTTAATCCTTGAAGATGCAGAAGTACCTGTAGAAAACCTTTTAGGTGAAGTAGGTCGCGGACACGTTATTGCCTTTAATATTTTAAATATCGGTCGCTATAAATTAGGGGTTGGAACAATCGGTGGCTCGAAACGTGCATTAGAGCTTGCTATTCAATATACAAACCAACGTCAGCAGTTTAAAACGAAGCTGTCTGATTTCAATCTAACAAAAGAAAAATTATCGACAATGGCATCACAATTGTATGCGTCTGAGTCATTAAACTATCGTACAGTAGGTTTATTTGAGGACCGCTTAAGTCAGCTAAGCCCAGATGAGCAAAAGCAAGGGAAAGTGATTGCTAGTGCAATTGCTGAGTATGCTATTGAATGTTCTATTGCTAAAGTATTTGGTTCTGAGACTTTAGATTACATTGCGGATGAAGCGGTTCAATTACACGGTGGTTACGGCTTTATGGCTGAATACGAAGTAGAGCGTATTTATCGTGATTCTCGTATTAATCGTATTTTTGAAGGTACAAATGAAATTAACCGCATGATTGTACCAGGTACATTTATGAAAAAGGCAATAAAAGGTGAATTGCCATTACTACAAGTTGCTCAAAATTTACAACAAGAGCTTCTTATGCTAATGCCTGAAGATGTAGGCACAGAGCCGTTAGCACAGGAAAAATATCTTGTGAAAAATGCGAAGAAAATTGCTGTATTAGCATCAGGTTTAGCAGCACAACGCTTCGGTGCGAAGCTTGATCAAGAGCAAGAAGTATTAGTGAAGATTGCAAATATCGCAAACCAACTATTCGCAATGGAATCTGCTGTATTGCGTACAGAAAAAGCGATTGCTCGTGACGGTGCTGAAAAAGCTCATCAAAAATTACTGTACACTCAAATCTTCTGCCAAGAAGCATTTGCAGAAATTGAAAAAGAAGCAAAAGATACGATTCTTGCTTCAGCAGACGGCGACGCTGCACGCATGACATTGTCTGCACTACGTAAATTAACTCGCAACAACCCATACAACTTAATCGCGAAGAAACGCGAAGCTTCTGTTAAATTAATTGAAGCAGAAAAATTTGTAGTTTAATATGCAAAATAACCCTAGCTATCCATAGAGATGTGATAGCTAGGTTTTTTTGTTGGAAGTAAAAGTATAGCTCTTAAAATGAGGGGGTGATTTCCGTTCCAGGCTACTCGCTTTCCTGTGGGCGAGCGTCGAGCCGCTTCCTTCGCTAAAGGAACGAATGCTAAATGCGTCACGTCCTGTGACAATGCCTCCGTGACCAACATCATGTTGGCCTCAGGGTCTCGCCTGTTTCACTTTCCCACGGGAGTCGAGTAGCCTTCCACTCCAATCAACAATATCGTAGAACTTTAATAAATTTTATGAATGGCAAATGAGAACGCTAAGGCTACACATCATAATCAATCAGAATAGTAAGGGCGATTGTACATCTGTTGTTGATTCTGCTACGATAACACTTCGCTTTCGCACGAAAAAACACCGGTAGCTAAAGCTTGGTTTTATTACATTAAATCGGATAAATATGCAAGAAACACACGCTATATGAATTGGTTGATTGGAGTGGAGGCTGGGCGACTCCTTGGGGATCAGCGTCACAGATGAGACCCTGCAGCGAAGCGAAACGGCTCATCGGACGCCCCCAGGAAGCTCTGCTCTGCGCGAAAGCGAAGCGTCAGCGGCAAAGCGCCCAGCCGGAACGGAAATCAACCCCACGCTATGGAAGGAATAAGTTAATAATTGTTTCATTTTGGTTCGTAACGGTTATGATGGTATACTACAGAAAATGAGGGATACACTGAAAATGTAGTTCCTAAAAATGATAGTAGAGGAGCCTTTAAATGACGATTCAATTTATTCAATATCCGAAATGTACTACTTGTAAAAAAGCACAAAAATGGCTAAATGACAATGGAGTTTCATATGAAGATGTACACATTGTCGAACAACCGCCAACAAAGGACGAACTATCAAACTTATGGCAAGTAAGTGGACTACCTTTAAAGAAATTTTTTAATACTTCTGGTATGAAATATCGCGAGCTTGGCTTGAAAGATAAGCTTGCTGAAATGACTGAAGAGGAGCAACTTGAACTGCTTGCTTCAGATGGTATGTTAATTAAACGTCCAATCGTAACTGATGGAAAAAAAGTTACGTTAGGGTTTAAAGAATCAGATTTTGAGCAAGCTTGGAAATAACCGCTTTTAATCGCTTTTAATCTTGTTTTTATGGAAGAAGTATGGCACACTGAAAGTGAATATATTACATATTTATGGAGGGGTTTTTGCATGAACACACCTAAAGACTTACGTTACTCTGAAGAGCACGAATGGGTTAAAGTAGAAGATGGAAAAGTACGTATCGGTATTTCTCATTTCGCACAATCTGAACTTGGAGATATCGTTTTCGTTGAACTTCCACAAGTTGGTGACGAAATCAAAACAGATGATCCATTTGGTAGCGTAGAATCTGTAAAAACAGTTTCTGAATTATATGCACCAATCTCAGGTACAGTAGTTGAAGTAAATGCAGATTTAGAAGATAGCCCAGAATTCGTTAATGAATCACCATATGAAAAAGCATGGATGATCGTTGTAGAGCCTGCTGATGCATCAGAAGTTGAAAAGCTTATGACAGCTGAGCAATACGATGAAATGATTGCAGAATAAGACAAGCCTGTAAAGAAAAACGTCGGAAACTACCGACGTTTTTTATTATCTTCATCCATTCTGCCATCATAGTGGATGAGTGTGAATGCAAGTATATTCCCTTAACAATAGGTGTCTAACAGTATCAATGACAAGATTTATTGATATAATAATGATAAGGGATATGTCTAAACGGGGGTGGCTTTATGTTCGAGGGGAAATGCTTAATTGTCGAAGGCCGTTCGGATAAGCTTCAAATTGAACCTATTTTAAATGAACATGTTAAAATACTTTGCACGAATGGTACAATTGGTGTGCATCAATTAGAAGAGTTACTTGATCCATATGAAGGCTGTGAGCTTTATACATTTTTTGATGCAGATACATCGGGTGATAAGCTACGAGCATTAATGGACAGACATTATCCAGAGGCTGAGCATTTACGTACTATGCCAACATATAAGGAAGTAGAGACAACTCCGAGAAAGGTGTTAGCGGCAATCTTAATTCGTGCGCATTTCTCAATCCATAATGAATATATTTTGTAAGGTTGCGTGAAAAAAATGGAAGAATGGTCAAAAGAGCAGTGGAACGTGGCTATCCAGTCGGGTGAAAAGGCTGCTTTTTATTTATATACACCAATGTGTGGAACGTGTGTAGTTGCATCGAAAATGATGTCGGTTGTTGAGCAATTGCTACCACAGCTACAGGTTGGTAAAGCGAATATTAATTTTATCGAACAAATCGCTTATGATAATAAAATCGAAAGTGTACCGTGTTTACTTGTATGTGAAGGCGGAAAAGTGACGGAAAAGGTTTATGCTTTTCAATCCGTACCGTATTTATACGAATTGTTAAAAAAATAAATTGACTGAACTTTACTCACGTGGTAAAGTACGAATATACTAAAAAATATAAATATATCGAACTCTTATAAAGAGCGGCGGAGGGAAGTGCCCTATGAAGCCCGGCAACCATCACAAAGTGAAAAGGTGCCAAATCACCCAAAGATTTTATCTTTGAAAGATGAGAGAACGGTTCAACGTATAAGTTACGTGACCCCTTCTACTTGTCTATAGTTGAAGGGTTTTTTTTACTTCTTTCACCGAAACACCCGCTGAAAGAAGTAAAAGCCTCCGGCGGATGTCATGGAATCGAAAAGGATTTCTTTGTGCAAGCACAAAGTCGATTCCGGACGCAATTATGCCGAGGCACAATTGATAAAAAAAAGGAGAATTCGCTATGATTCAGCTTCAAAATATTACGAAGAAATACAAAACCTCGAATGGCGAATTAACAGCAGTTAAAGACGTCAACCTTTCTATCGATAAAGGTGAAATTTATGGCATTATCGGCTATAGTGGCGCTGGTAAAAGTACAATGATTCGCTTGTTAAACGGTTTAGAAAAGCCTACATCAGGTACGGTAACGGTTAACAATCAAGAATTTTCATCCATAAAGGGGCAAAAGCTTAGAAATGCTAGACAAAAGGTTAGTATGATTTTCCAACATTTCAATTTACTTTGGTCTCGAACTGTTGCGGAAAACATTGCTTTTCCACTAGAAATCGCAGGTGTTCCAAAGGCAAAACGTGAGGCACGTGTGAAAGAATTGATCACACTAGTTGGCTTAGACGGACGTGCTAATGCGTATCCATCACAACTATCAGGGGGACAAAAGCAACGTGTAGGCATCGCTCGTGCACTTGCTAATAATCCAGAAGTATTGTTATGTGATGAGGCAACATCCGCACTCGATCCGGAGACAACAGATGCTATCCTAGATTTACTTGTCGATATTAATGAGCGACTAGGTTTAACGATCGTGTTAATCACACATGAAATGCATGTTATTCGTAAAATTTGCCACCGTGTAGCGGTTATGGAAGCTGGAAAAATTGTAGAACGTGGTGAAGTATTACAAGTATTCCAAGCGCCACAAGCTGACATTACAAAAAAATTCGTTTCTCAAATTACAGATACGAAGGAAACACAGGAAACTGTGGCACAAATTAAAGCAAACTACCCTAATGGACAACTTGTAAAGCTAATATTTGTAGGAGAAAAAACAGAACAGCCTGTCATCTCACATCTTGTGAAACAGTGTGATGTAGAAGTAAGTATAGTACATGGTAATATTTCGCAAACTAAAAATGGCGCGTACGGTACACTTATCGTACAAATTGAAGGCACAGAGTCGAATGTTGCAGCTGCACTGAGCTACTTGCATACAGTCGAAGTACAAACGGAGGTGATTGCCAATGCTAACTAGTCTCTTTCCGAATGTTGACTGGGAAAAAATGTGGGAAGCTACGTATGAAACGTTGTACATGACAACAATCTCTACGGTGATCACATTTATACTTGGATTAGTAATTGGGATCTTATTGTTTTTATCAAGTCCTAACCAAATATGGGCCAATAAACTGGTGAACTTTTTAACAGGCTCAATCGTTAATATTTTCCGTTCGATTCCGTTTATCGTTTTGATTATTTTATTAATTCCGTTTACGAAATTTTTGCTCGGCACAATTCGTGGCGCAGATGCGGCTTTACCGGCACTAATTATCGGAGCTGCACCATTTTATGCGCGTATGGTATTAATTTCATTACGTGAAATCGATAAAGGCGTTATTGAAGCAGCTCGTTCAATGGGTGCTAAAACGTCAACGATTATTTGGAAAGTATTAATTCCAGAATCGTTACCAGCGCTTATTTCTGGTCTTACTGTAACGGCTGTAGCACTTGTTGGCTATACTGCGATGGCAGGTATTATCGGTGCAGGTGGTCTAGGAAACTTAGCATTCTTAGATGGTTTCCAACGTAATCGCCAAGATGTAACCTTAATGGCGACTATATTAATCTTAATAGTAGTATTTATTATTCAATGGATTGGCGACTTAATTACAGCCAAAACAGATAAACGCTAAAAAGGCGCTAATGACAAAAAAGCGTAGCTCGCTACGGACATCCAAAAGGTTATTTCGGTTTTATACCGCTAACATATTTTAAATTAGTTAAAAGGGAGTGCAATAAAATGAAGAAATTATTAGCAGGATTATTTTTATCAGTATTAGTATTAGCCTTAGCTGCTTGTGGTGCTGGTAAAAAAGATGATACAAACTCAAACGCATCATCTGGTGATAAATCAGACAATAAAGAAAATGTAACATTAACAATAGGTGCTTCTAATACACCACATGCGGTTATTTTGGAAAAAGCAAAACCAGCTTTAGCTAAAGAAGGTATCGATCTTAAAATTGAAACGTATCAAGACTATGTATTACCAAACCAACATTTAGAATCAGGTGAACTTGATGCAAACTATTTCCAACACCTACCTTTCTTAGAACTTAGCATGAAAGAAAATGGCTATGACTTTGTAAATGCTGGTGCCATTCACATTGAACCAATCGGAATTTACTCTAAAAAATATAAATCTCTTGAGGATCTACCAAAAGGTGCAACAATTTTACTTTCTAGCTCAGTTTCAGATCACGGTCGTATGCTTTCATTGTTAGAAGCTAAGGGCTTAATTAAATTAAAAGATGGCGTCGATAAAACAGCGGCAGAAATAAAAGATATCGCTGAAAACCCTAAAAACTTCAAATTCGATGCAAATACAGCTCCAGAAATGCTTGTACAAATGTATGAAAATAATGAAGGCGATGCAGTTTTAATTAACTCGAACTTTGCAATCGACAACAACATTAATCCATTGAAAGATGCAATTTCTCTTGAAGATAAAGAATCTCCTTATGTAAATATTATAGCTGTACGTGCTGATGATGAAACAAAACCAGAAATTAAAAAATTAATAGAAGTATTAAAATCTAAAGAAATCCAAGACTTCATTATTGAAGAATGGAAAGGTTCAGTTGTACCAGTTAAATAATTTGAAATTTATCGATAAGGGTATGTAAGTATAAAACTTACATACCCTTTTTTATCTTGTTATCAAAAGAATTTTAAAAGTTGATTTTCACTCCGAGTTGGCGCTTTCTCCGGGTTTGGCTTCACTCTCCCCATCACAGTATAAGTCGACAAACTGGAATAAAATAGTGTTTTTTTGAGTTTGAAAGGGTATGTAATTTAAAAGATTACATACCCTTTCTTCTTACTGTAAAAAGGCTGTCTTTTATCAGAAAAATATAACTTTTTGTTGGAAGAGTTATTATTCTGTAGTTTATAGCAAAAATATAATAATATTTTACAAGTGATCGATTTACCGAAAATTTTATGTAGAAATTGTTTAGTCATATTTATTACTATAGTTGTTGTGTTTGTAAATCAAAAGAATGATAGAAAAATAATGAAGAAGAATACAATGCTTCTTCCATCAACTGGAGTGAACACAAATGAATAAATTAATCGTTGCGGAAGATATCATGCAGGAGCATGAGGTGAAAGGTTATTTTGAAATTTTGCGTGAGAGTGTTATTCGTTCACGTTTAACAATGACTGCAGTCTTTTTAAAAGTAGCGAATTCCTCACAAGAAACTGATATAGATTGTAATCAAGTGAATCATCAAATTTCAGCTTTTCTAAAATCTAAAATACGAAAAACAGATTTACTTTTCCAACTAGCAGATGGCATGCATTGGGGAATATTTTTTCTGCAAAGTAGTGAAGTAGAGGTAAAAGCATTTTTAAAACGGATTTTCGCAATTCTAACGCAAGAAAGGGAATTTCAACAAATAGCTTTAAAAGCTTCCATTACTGAAATAAGGAATAATAATGTTGATTTTGAAACATTGTTAGAGAAAAATAAGCACAAACTAGCTGATGAAGAACAGCCAACTTGGTCAGTAGAACAGGTTACAGATTATCGTGTACAACCGATGGAGCAAGTAAAGGTTAGCATTATTGAACAGAATGAAATCTTTAGAAAGGTGCTAGAAACGACACTCGAAAATTTAGACATTCCTCATTATACTTTTGACGTGTCGACCTATGAGGATGGCTATGATTTTTTACAGTCCAATCACTATAAATCTGGCCATATGCATTTAGTTGTGATGAACGATATTTTACCACGTAAAAATGGCTTAGAAATTTTGCACATTTTGCGAGAAATGCCGAATGAAAAAAAGTTCATCATTTATATGATGTCTGAACGAAACTCAGAGGGTGCAACACTGAATGCTTATGAAGGTGGTGTCGATGAATATATCGTCAAACCATTTAATTTACGTTTGTTAGAAGCAAAAATTAAGAAGACTTTTGCGAGGTTCTGGCTATGATCAAGCTGT
The DNA here is from genome assembly GCF_042674095.1 of Lysinibacillus sp. NPDC056959. Classification (NCBI taxonomy): domain Bacteria; kingdom Bacillati; phylum Bacillota; class Bacilli; order Caryophanales; family Bacillaceae; genus Lysinibacillus; species Lysinibacillus sp. NPDC056959. The sequence continues at coordinate 81,294 of NZ_JBHURE010000017.1, forward strand.
CGATCCCTTTTCTTTTAACGGTCAGCGGTGTTTTATTAACAGTTCTATTTTTATTTACGATCTATATACTTGTTCAGCGCAAGCGGGAGATTCGTTTTGCAGAAGTACGTGATACTTTTTTACAAAATTCTTCACAGCAATGGTACAACTATTTAATCAATGATGAAATTTTCTCTATAGTGCTTGTACCCAGAGGGAGAGCTCAAGTAGCAGCTATAGAAATAATCTTTTCATCTTATTTGAAAAATATAAGCAATGAAATAGTTGAACACAAAATAAAAGAGTTTTCTAATCTCTATTTAAAAAAGTTTTATGAAAAGGATTTGTCCAGTAAACGATGGAGCATTAGGATGAATGCTTTATATCATATTGCTGATTTACAGATAGAGGATTTATTAGAGGCATGTCTTCAATTCGAAAAAACCAAAATTTCGGAGGAGGAATATTTTCAACTGTTAAAAATTTACTCTCTCTTCCAACCTGAAATGTTTATCGAAAAAATTAAAGAATCGAACATTCATTATTCTGAAAGCGAGTATAGAAGAGTATTTGTCTTGTTAGAGGATGACGTATTTATTCGATTATTTGAAGACTTTAATAGTTGGACAACAAATATCCAATTTGCTGCAATTGATACTGCAGCTGTCAAAAGAAATATACAATACATTGATCAGTTAAAACAGCTATTAACGCATGAGGTTCCAGAAATACAAATCAGAGCATTAAAAGGTCTTTATGAAATTGGTGTAATTGATGAAATCAATCCTTATGTCCCATTTGTGACATCAGATATTTGGGAAATAAGATTAATGGTTGCGAAAATCTTTAAGCATGTACCACTAAACTATACCTATGCTTATTTAGAACAGCTTCTTCAAGATGAAAATTGGTGGGTTCGCTCACAGGCTGCTAAAACAATTGCAGAAAATAGAGATGGAATTGCGAAATTACAGCAATTTATGGAGTCCTCAAATGACCCATATGCAATTGACATGGCTCGTGAAACAATCGTCAGAAAGCGAGGGAACAAATGAAAGTATTTTTAGATTTTTGTATGTGGTTCTTTGGTGGATTTATTCTATTTTATATGTTGTTTGTTATTGTTTCGTATTGCGCCATGTTTGTTATCGCCATGCTAGTTATGCGAAAACGCTATAAATTAGACCCCTCAGAGTATGATGATGCGCATACAGATGCCTTTTACTCAAAACCAGTATCCTTATTAGTCCCTGCTTACAATGAAGAGATTGGCGTTGTAGACACAGTCTATTCATTGTTAAATTTACGATATCCACAAACGGAAATTATCATTATTAACGACGGGTCTACTGACTCTACACTACAAACCGTAATCGAGCATTTCCGAATGAAGCCCGTTGATAAAATTGTTCGTACACATATCCCTACAAAACAAGTTAAACAAATTTATGAATCTGAAATCTATAAAAATTGTATTTTAGTAGATAAAGAAAATGGTGGTAAGGCAGATGCATTAAATGTAGGTATTAATGTATCTCAATATCCATATTTCTGTTCTATTGATGGTGATTCAATCTTAGATGAAAAATCATTGCTTCGTGTGATGAAGCCGATTGTTTTATCTGATGGTGAAGTGATTGCAGCAGGAGGAAATATTCGAATTGCCAATGGCGCAAAAATGCAGCTTGGTTCCGTTACTGAAACACACTTATCAAATAATTACTTAGTGATCATGCAAATAATAGAATATGCGCGAGCCTTTTTAATGGGGCGAATAGCTTTAAGTAAATACAATCTTGTGCTTATTATTTCGGGAGCATTTAGTGTGTTTTCGAAGGAATGGGCTGTGAAAGCGGGCGGTTATTCAACGAATATTATTGGAGAAGACATGGAGCTTGTCGTGAATATTCACCGTTTGATAAGAAAGAAAAAAGAAAAGAAACGTATAGAATTTGTTCCAGATCCTGTGTGCTGGACTGAAGCACCTCAGTCATTAGGGGTTTTGCGAAACCAGCGTAGACGTTGGCATCAAGGACTATTTGAAAGCCTATGGAAGCATAAGACGATGACGTTGAATCCTAAGTATGGCTTAATAGGTTTGCTTTCATTTCCATACTTTTGGCTAGTAGAATGCCTAGGTCCACTAGTTGAGCTAGGTGGTTATATTTATATCGTAGTGGCATTTTTCTTAGGGAAAATCTATTATGAAATAGCTATAATTCTGTTACTGCTTTTCGTTATTTATGGGGTGATTTTTTCAATAGCTTCTATATTATTCGAAGCATGGATTTTGAATACTTATCCGAAACCGAGAGAGCTACTACGCATGATACTTTTAGCATTTACTGAAATTTTCTGGTATCGACCACTCACTCTTTTTTGGCGCTGTGAGGGATTAATTCGGTTTGTGCTAAGAAGAAGCGATTGGGGCAATATGAAGCGTGTCGGCATCGGTGAAAAGGAGAAAAGTGTATGAAGCGTATATATATAGGAATTATAGTCGTTCTAATTCTCGTTATTACACCTATAGCATGGTGGTATTTCAGCGATGAAAAACCGCTCAACGTTGCGATTCTAGATAAAACGGTTCCGAATGAAACTTATCGAGAGCATTTAGGTGTGAACTGGTTTTTAAACCATTATAAATACACGATCGATGAGCATCCGTATGATGTACAAAAAAATTACTTTGGTACACTTCCGAATGATAAAACGAAGAACGTGTCAGAAAAAAAGTTTCCGACTGACTATAGTAATTATGATGTTATTTATTTGGCTGATACGTACGGCGTTTATAAGGATGATTTAGATGAAAAAAAGCGCTTAGGTAAACGTTCAGAAAAAATTGTAGGCGGCTTGGAAATGGATGAATGGCAGTCTATAGTAGATCGTTTAGCAAGCAACAAGAAAAGTATGTTAATTGCTGAATACAATACATTTGCATCACCGACGTCAGCGGAAGTTAGAAAAGAGTTACAGGATTATTTAGGAATTTCATGGTCTGGATGGATTGGGCGATATTTTGATGAGCTTGATTATCATAAAAATACAGAAATTCCACAATGGGTCATAGATGAACATGGTGATAATTGGCCATACAAAGGCGGAGGCTTTCTTCTGTTTAATGAAATTACAGAAAAGCTCATTGTGTTAGAGTTGGACAAGCATGTAAACACAGAAGGTATTCAGGTGCAATTTACTGAAGAAGGGAAAAAGTTCTTCAACACCTCTGCTCGTGCAGAATATGGCTATTGGTTTGATATTATCACACCTAAATATGCAGAGGATGCTCTCGCTAATTATGAATGGGACTTAACAAAAGAAGGGGAAAAACTATTAGAGGACAACGATATTCCACAGCAATTTGCGGCAATCGTTTCACAGGATAAACGCTACACGACAAGCTATTATTTTGCAGGAGACTTTAACGATATGTCCCGTGTGCCGACCCTTTACAAAATAAAAGGATTACCGACCATTTATAAATATGCTGAGAAGTATGCAGATAGTTCGTTTTATTGGTCAATCTATATACCAGTCATGCATAAAATTTTCGAAACGTTTGAGCAAAAAGAAGTTCAAGAAACCGTTAATCATGGCAAATTAAATTATAACGCACGTATTAAGGGCGAATCATTTGAAGTCTTACGAGATGGAAAATGGGAGCCGATAGTCTTTAAGGGCGTTAATATCGGTATGGGTAAACCAGGAGCATTTCCTGGCGAGGCTGCTATTACGGAAGAAGAATACTATCGATGGTTCCGTCAAATTGCTGACATGAATGCCAATACGATTCGTATATATACATTACACCCGCCAGGTTTTTATCGGGCACTTGCAAAATACAATGAAGAAAATCCAGATAAACCACTGTATGTATTGCATGGTGTATGGATTAATGAAGAAGGTTTGGTTGATTCATTAGATGCCTATGATGAAGCTACTCTAAAGGATTTTCAACTTGAAATGAAACGAATGGTGGACGTTATCCACGGTAATACTTATGTGAAGCCAGTAGCAGGACATGCCTCAGGATTATATGATGTGGACGTTTCAAAATATATAATAGGCTGGGTGCTAGGAATCGAATGGTATCCGCAAATGGTTGTTGGTACGAACGAGAAACACGCTAATATAGGCGAATACAATGGGACGTATTTTGAAACGAAAAATGCTGCACCATTTGAACATTGGTTAGCCGAGCAAATGGATCTTATTACTGTTTACGAGAAGGACAAGTATAATTGGATCCGTCCAATGAGTTTCACAAACTGGGTAACAACCGACTTATTAGACCATCCATCTGAGCCTTCTGAGGATGAGGATTTGGTAGGCGTAAATCCAAATGTCATCTATACGAAAGGTGAGATGCAGGCGCCAGGTCAATTTGCTTCCTATCATGTTTATCCTTATTACCCTGACTTCTTTAACTACGATCAAAAATATTTAAATTATAAAGATTTCCGGGGCAATAAAAATAGTTATGCAGGGTATTTAAAAGAACTACATGAAGCGCATAAAATGCCTGTTCTTGTTGCGGAATTTGGAATACCTGCAGCTCGTGGTATGACACATGAAAATGTTTATGGCTGGAATCAGGGCCATATGTCCGAACAGCAACAAGGTGAAACGCTACAACATTTATATGAAGATATTATGCATGAAGGCTTGCTCGGAGGCCTAGTCTTTACATGGCAGGACGAGTGGTTTAAGCGGACGTGGAATACGATGGATTATGATGATCCAAACCGTCGACCATTTTGGTCTAATGCACAAACAAATGAACAGCAATTTGGCGTACTAAGCTTTGATCGATTTAAAGTAAAAGTAGACGGCGATACTAAGGAATGGAAAGGTACTCAAATGTACAATACCTCACCTTCTGACTCAACAGATTTTGCTGTCGATTATGATGAAAGATATTTGTATCTCAAATTAAAAAGTGATGTTTTAGAAAAAGCATCACCTCGTATTTTACTTGATGTAGTACCAAATCAAGGGAATACTTCAGCTACATCAATAAAAGATATGACGTTTTCAAATGGCGTAGATTTTATTGTGGAATTAAATAAAAGTGGAGACTCTCGAGTGGTCATAGATGAATACTATGATTTCTATGATTATTTTTACGGTCATAATATAAATCTGATTCCACCTCGTATGGCAGTTCCAACAAAAAATAGTGGTAAGTTTGCACCAATTTATTATGTGTTAAATAAAGAGTTGTACTTACCAGAGCAAAACATTACTACTGATTTCAGTCATTATGAAACAGGGAAGCTGCTTCAAGGGAATGCCAATCCAAAAGCAAAAGATTATAATTCGTTAGTAGACTATACGTGGACGGATGATAATGTGATTGAGCTACGAATTCCTTGGCTACTAATCCAAACTAGAGATCCAAGCCAGCGTGAGTTTATGGGGGACTTATATAAAGATGGAGAGACAGCTTCGACGAAAGTCGATAATATTTATATTGGTGCGGTCTTTGTAGATAAAGAGGGCAAAACTATAAAATCTTTACCAGAGACAAATGGCCAAGTCTTACCGAAACTCTCACCTTATACTTGGGAACCATGGCAAACACCTAAGTCTGAAGAGCGTTTAAAACAATCATATTATATTTTACAAAAATTATTTAAAGCATATTAAATGAGAGCTTAGGATAGGTGTTTTTTGCCTATTCTAAGTTTTTTTGGCTCATTACTAAAAGTTGGGATGTTATTTGTTAAAACGTATGATATATACGTTGATCTTCGTTAGGACTGGGCGACTCCTTGGAGATTAGCAATAGAGGAGCGGAGGTTAAAAACATCACATCCTGTGATAACGCCTCCGTGACCAACATCGAATGTTTTAACTGTGCGAAAGCGAAGCGACAGCAGCAAATGTTTTAACTGTGCGAAAGCGAAGCGACAGCAGCAAATATTTTAACTGTGCGAAAGCGAAGCGACAGCAGCAAATGTTTTAACTGTGCGAAAGCGAAGCGACAGCAACAAATGTTTTAACTGTGCGAAAGCGAAGCGACAGCAACAAATGTTTTAACTGTGCGAAAGCGAAGCGACAGCAGCAAATGTTTTAACTGTGCGAAAGCGAAGCGACAGCAGCAAATGTTTTAACTGTGCGAAAGCAAAGCGACAGCAACAAATGTTTTAACTGTGCGAAAGCGAAGCGACAGCAACAACAAAGCGTCCGGTCGGAACGGAAATCAACCCCGCATTATGCTGAGGAACTATTTTTGTTTGAAAATACAAAAATATTTTACAATTCCGCCTATTTCGCAAGCTGTATATTCTTGCAACTGTTTATGTTAAATTACTACTAATACATTCGAGAAAGACAGTTGTTTTTTTAAGGAGGACATTTTAGTGAAGTTTAAATTTGGTCTATTGGCAAAAATTATTGTCGCTATCTTTTTAGCGGTAATACTTGGAGGTTTTATGCCAGAGCCATTTGTACGTATATTTGCAACATTCAATGGCTTATTCGGTAATTTCTTAAATTTTGTTGTACCACTTATTATTATTGCATTTATTGCACCGGGCATTGCCCAGCTTGGGAAAGGCTCAGGAAAATTATTAGGTTTGGCAACATTCTTTGCCTATTTCTCAACAATCATTGCAGGCATGTTCGCCTTTTTAGTAGCGCGAAATGTGTTGCCTAACTTCATATCAAATGGTGCTATGGAAAGTATGAAAAACCCAGAGGAATTTTTAGCACAGGCATTCTTTAAAGTTGAAATGCCGCCATTAATGGGTGTGATGTCAGCATTAATTTTTGCATTCATCGTAGGGATTGGTATGACAGTCATCAAAGGTGATGTGATGAAACGTGGTTTTGAAGAGTTTAATGTAATCATTGAAAAGTTAATTTCATTTGTCATTATTCCACTTTTACCATTTCATATTTTTGGGATCTTCTTGAACATGACATATGGAGGTCAAGTAGCAAAAATATTATCTGTCTTCGCAATTGTCTTCGTACTTATAATTGCGATGCATTGGGTCATCTTGCTAGTGCAATACACTACTGCGGGAACTTTAAATAAGAAAAATCCGCTTAAGTTACTTCGAACAATGCTACCTGCGTATTTTACAGCATTAGGCACACAATCTTCAGCGGCAGCTATTCCGGTTACGTTGCGACAATCACAAAAAACAGGGGCTTCAGAAAAAGTAACGAATTTTACAATCCCACTGTTTGCAACTATCCATTTATCAGGTAGTACAATTACAATCGTAACTTGTTCTTTAGGTGTTATGATGATGAACGGTATGGATATAGGCTTTACACAATATATCGGCTTTATATTTATGCTAGGTATTACAATGGTTGCTGCACCTGGCGTCCCAGGAGGAGGAGTCATGGCAGCAATAGGTTTACTGCAAACAATGCTCGGCTTCGATGAAACAATGGTTGCACTAATGATTGCACTGTACATAGCACAAGACAGCTTTGGTACAGCTACAAATGTGACGGGAGATGGTGCATTAGCCATGATTGTTGACCGTTTCAACAAACCAACAAATTAATAAATAACAGAGTGAACGGATAGAATCACTAAAGAAAAAAATCGCCTGCTATGGCGATTTTTTTTTTGCTTAGGACGCGAAATAATGTGGAAATTCTCTTACAGATTAATTAGAGAGTGCTACTTTTCAAGATAAATAGCTAATGGTGAACATAAAGCGTTACGGATTTAATGGTTAATTAAATAGCGCACATTTTTTAAGACTAGTAAAAATTTTTAGTGATAAATAATTAAAAATATTTCTTGTTGAAATTTAATAAAATTACATGTTTATGTAGGGATATATCAAAAATTTATAGTTCTAAAGAAAGGGAAAATGGATTTAGTTAGGAGACTGGTTATTGGTAAAATAGTTATTTTTTCATTTAAAAAGTAAATTGTATAGAAAATGTTAAGTTTTGTTTAGTACTATATATATATTAGAGAGATTCGCGTTTTGGATTTTAGGATAATGTTACTTCGTTAGATGTGCGATGAGGGAATACATGTACGAAAAATGAATCATAAATGAAATTACAATTGTAGAGATAATCTTCGAATTAGGCTTTTAACTTTCTTTCAGCAAATGTTTTCGTAGCGAAAGTGAAACGCCAGCTACAAGTGTTTTTCGTAGCGACGTGTAGGCCTATGCACAAAATCGATTCTGGGCGCAATTTTGCCGAGACATAATTGATAATAACTTAGACAAAGGAGGAATTTGTTTATGGGGATAAAAATTGAGTTAAGGGGATTGGCTTTATCAAAAAAAATCAAAACAAGAAGTGCAACAATTGGAATTGTTGGACTTGGTTATGTGGGGCTCCCATTAGCCCTGGAAATTGTCAATAAAGGCTTCGCAGTAATTGGCCTCGACAAAGATAATGAAAAAATCACCAAATTAAAAAGCGGTAATAGTTATATTGCTGATATGTCTAATACAGCCATAGAAAAGGCGGTTAATGAACAGAAATTTAAGCCGACAAATGATTTTTCTAAACTTGCACAAGTAGATATTATTATTATTTGTGTACCAACACCTACAACTGCAGATGGAACACCTAATATCTCGTATATTGTTGATGCATCAAATGCAATCGTACAGAACGTATCCTCAAATACTTTAGTAATTCTTGAAAGTACAACTTACCCTGGAACAACAGAAGAAGTAGTTCAACCAATCTTAGAAAATGGTAACTTTGTTATTGGACAAGATCTATTTTTAGCTTATTCACCTGAACGTGTCGACCCTGGAAATTTTAATTTTTCAGTTTCGAACACGCCTAAAGTAGTTGGTGGAATAACACCATCTTGTTTAGAAATTTCTAAGCTTTTTTATGAATCAGTAATCAATACAAATGTATTTGCTGTAACAAGTCCAAAGGTTGCCGAAATGGAAAAGTTACTAGAAAACACATTTAGGCAAATTAATATTGCTCTTGTTAATGAATTAAGTCAGATTTGTCATAAGATGGATATTGATGTGTGGGAAGTTATTGAAGCAGCTTCGACAAAGCCTTATGGTTTTATGCCATTTACACCAGGCCCAGGAGTAGGTGGTCATTGTATCCCGGTGGATCCTAAATATTTATTATGGGCGGGCCAGCAACATGGTATTGCTGCAACATTAATTGAGACCGCTGATAAAATAAATGATTCCATGCCAAGCTTTGTAGTTACAAGACTTGAAAGTTATTTAAATGCGCAAGGTAAGGAGATAAGTGATGCGGAAATTGTAGTGATTGGAGTTTCCTATAAGCCAAATATTAATGATTTTAGAGAATCACCAGCATTACATGTCATAGACGAATTAATGGACAAGCAATGTGGGCTAAATGTTATTGATCCATTTATTGACACGTTTACAGTTGATAATTACATGTTCAACACAGTTTCACTTACAAGAGAAATCATTCAAAAGGCAGATGCTGTAGTCATTTTAACGAATCATACAACTATTGATTATTCATTAATTGATCAACACGCTGCTTTAATTTTTGATACACGTAATACCCATTATTTATTCGAGAATGAAAAATACTACAAATTATAGGAGGGATTCTGTGAACGCGAGTCGACTAAAAATATGTAGTCTATTATTCATTTTATTTTTAACAGGATGTCAATCGTCTGCTCAAACTAATCAGATTCAACCAGTGGATTCAACAATTGAGGTGAAGGAACATGATGGGACAATGAGTGAAATTTATAGTCATGCGAGTATTCTTAGTCCGAAGATAGCATTAACCTTTAATGGGCTTGCTGACAATGAAACAATGCAGAAGCTATTAAAGGTATTAGACCAATGTAACATGAAGGCAACATTTTTTGTAGAAGGAACGCGAGTGGCACAAGATCCTGAGTTAGTGAAGGACATTTTAGCAAAAGGTCATGAAGTAGAAAATGGTACGCTGACGTTTCCTGATATGACCGATTTAAATTATGAAGAAACCTATAAAGAGATTTATTTAGCAAATCAAGTTTTTGAAGAGCATCTAGGTTATACACCGAAGTACGTCCGAAGTCGTTCTGGTGACTCAACTGACAATATGCGTTTAGCAACTAAAACGCTCAATATGAAGGGAGTCGTAGAATCTTCCATTAATCCGAAAGATCGGAATATGCAAAGTGCTGAGGAAATAATGGATTATATTCATCGCTTTATCAACAGTGGATCTGTTATTCATTTAAACACGTACATTAATCCTGCGATTATTGATGTTATTCCACTTCTGTCTCAATTAGGGGAAGAGAAAGGATATGTATTCTCTACATTAACGGACTTATTAGGTGAGCAATATTTAGTAAAATCCTTAGAGGAAATTGAAGGCTATGACGCGATTAAAGTGAACCCGGATTATGAAAATGTTAAAGCAAATATGTTCTACCGTAAAGATACTTCCAAAAAGGAAATTGCTTTAACCTTCGATGATTGGGCAAGTGAGGGGAGAATTAAAGAGATTTTGGATGTTCTTGATAAGTATAACGTTCAATCTACATTCTTTTTAATTGGCAAAGGTGTGGAAAAGGATCCGCAATTAGCGCGATTAATTGTTGACAGAGGCCATGAGATTGCAAGCCACTCCTACAATCACCTTGATGTTACGACCATGACACCGGAAGAGTTACAAGAGGATATGGTGATGGCACATAAGGCGTTAACATACGCCTTACAGGAAGAACCTTTGCTGTATTTCAGACCTAATAAAGGTGCTATTAATGAAGAATCAGCGAAAATTATTGCCGCTACAGGTGTCAAATCGATTGCTATGTACGATATAGCATCATTCGATTGGAATTTAGAACTTACCACTCGAGATATTTATAATCGTGTGATGAGTAGAATTGCCCCAGGAAAGGTGATTGTTATGCACATTTTAGACGGTACAAAAACAGTTGAAGTACTTCCATTAATCATTGAAAAACTACAAAAAGATGGATATAGCTTTGCAAAAATGTCGACTTGGATTGAAGAAGATTCAAATAAGAAAGTGAATTGATAATCATGAATAAGAAAAAAGAGATTTTAACGATACCGCGCTCTGATCGACGAATTTTATCGAATATTCCTGACCCAGAAAATGTGCGAAATCTCGTTAATCGACGAGGTGCTTCGTATCAAAAGGAAGAAATCGATCCTACAGATGTCAATGAAATATATCGTTTACAGCTGTTAAGTTTACGCTATGAAACTAATTTTGAAGTACAAATTAAAAGAGCAAAGCAAAAGGTTAGTGACAAACATTATGCGGAGGATATTTCGGTTACAGGTATCCTTATATTTTCAAATAGTCCTACTAATTTTGAAATAGATGAAATTATTACGATGAAATTCACCATACCTGGTGGTGCAATGCCGGAGGGCTATGAATCTAAGGTAAAGGTAAAAGCGAAAGTTGTTCGTCATTTTACGAAAGAAGTAGATGGTGAAACTAGATGCTATTATGCATGTGAATTTCTACAGCCATTAAATGACTATATGACTAAAAAACGTTGGGGACTATCAATCTTTGTGGCAAGTTTATTTCTATTGATTGTTTCTCTTATTGTGGTATTAATGAGGGCTGAAAGTGTTATTTATTTCAGATTCAATAAATTCCTATATCTATATAGTATTATTGCTGCAACATTTCTTTTAAGTCGATATTTATTCGGAATTTTCTATAGGAATGTCCCGATAAATCCTCAATTTGAACCGGGCGTTTCTATTATTATTCCAGTGTTTAACGAGGAAGAGTGGATTCATAGAACAATTTTAAGCTGTATTAATCAGTATTATCCTGTAGACAAATTAGAGGTCATTGTCGTAGATGACTATTCAACAGATAGAACTGAGGAAAAAGCAAAGGAAATGATTGAACTTATTCATAGCGAGGGTGAGCGATTTAAAACAAAGAATCGCTTAAGTTTTCATAAGCTACCTCAAAATGGGGGGAAACGTGAGGCTCTAGTGGCCGGAGTGCATCTAGCCAAACACGATTTAGTCGTTTTCGTAGATTCAGATAGTTTTCTAGAACCTCATGCTATTCGAAATATAGTGCAGCCTTTCCAAGATCCTAAAATGGGCGGTGTGGCTGGAAGAACAGAGGTTGAAAATAAATTTACAAATGCTCTGACGAAATTGCAAACCGTTCGCTATTATATAGCCTTCCGGATAATGAAAGCTGCTGAGTCTTGGTTTGATACAGTAACTTGTTTATCTGGTCCATTAGCATGTTATCGCAAAGAGCTTATTTTAAAGAATGAAACAGCATGGTTAAACCAAAAATTTCTTGGACAACCGGCAACATTCGGTGATGACCGTAGTATGACAAACTATATTTTAAAAACACATCGAACGGGATATCAAGACAATGCCGTATGTTCTACAATTGTTCCATCAGATTCAAAAGTCTTTTTATCTCAACAAATGAGATGGAAACGATCATGGCTACGCGAATCGTTACGAGCATTTTTATTTATGTGGAAGAAGGAACCTTTTATGTTTCTTTTCTTCATTATCGGTTTAATCGTACCGATAGCAGCACCTATTGTTGTTGTTTACAATCTACTTTACGTGCCAATTATGCATGGCGTTTTTCCAACTACGTTTTTAATGGGCTTGTTATTGATGGCAATGCTAATGAGTTTGGCCCATCTTTTCTTTAGAAAAAGTAAGTTATGGACATTTGGCTTTATCTTTGTACTTTTCTATGAATTTATTTTGCTGTGGCAAATGCCTGTTGCATGGGTTACATTTTGGAAATCAACATGGGGTACGAGAGAAACACCTCAAGATGTCATCGCCAAAGAAAAGAAATTGGAAAAACAAAAATTGCGAAAATCCCGATTTTCGATTCTAAATAGAAAAATGGGTGAGAAGAAATGAGTGAAAAAAATGTTGTATTAAATCCAGCGAAAAAAAATCGAAGGAAAATAATACGATCCATTGTTCAAGCGATTATCGTTATATTTTTAGCGATTATTTTAATACGTGTAGTGTTTTTAACAGAAAAAAGGGTAGAGGAAACGGTTCCTCTAGAAAATAAAGATGGTTTCATCGCATTATCATATTTTGGTGTGAGCAGAGGCGAGTCTCCTAAATACGTATCTAAAGAGAATTTAAAAAAACAACTAGCATTACTTGAAAGTCAGGGTTATCAAACAATTACTCAGCAAGATATTTTAGATTTTTATCAGAAAGACAAACCGTTGCCAGAAAAAGCTTTGTTTTTATCATTTGAAGATGGACGGACAGATTCTAGTATATTTGCTCAAAACATCATGGAGGATCTAAACTATAAAGCTACGATGTTTACGTACGCCAATAAAATGGATACACGGGACAACAAATTTTTAAAGCCGAAAGATTTATTGCTCATGGAGAAAAGTGGGTATTGGGAGTTGGGCTCTAATGGGTACCGTCTAACATATATAAATATTTTTAATAATAAAGGACAGTCGTTAGGTGTAATAGATGAAAATAATGTGCCAAATAAAACGACTATCGAATATTATAATCATTATTTAATGGACTTCATTCGCAATCAATATATGATACCAAGTGAAACGCGACAGGAAATGGAAAAACGTATCCAAAAAGATTACAAGCTAATGCAAGATATTTATGAGGAGGAATTAGGAGAAGTTCCTAAAGCTTATGCGATTATGCATGCCAACTCACTTTATAATAATATGGATTCGTTAGTTGAACGTGCGAATAATAAAGAAATTAAAGATAAATTTAAAATGCATTTCAATTTGGAGCTGGGGGCATATAATGATGCGGATGCTAATCTTTACAACTTAAGTAGATTGCAAGTTTCTCCTTATTGGTCTACCAATCACTTGATGATGAAAATACGCCAAGCTAGTAAGCAAAATGTAGAATTTGAAGTCGGAGATCCTAAACGAGCAAAAGAATGGTCTGTCATGAATGGTGCAGCAGAATATGAAAATAATGCAATTACTATAACATCTGCACCTGCTAGTGAAGGTCGGGTAATATTGAAGGAAACACTTCCAGAGCAATATAATATTAACTTTGCCTTTAAAGGGAATGTCGTTGGACAACAATCTATTTATTTAAACTATGATGAAAAAAATGATAGCTATATTCGGGTAGCATTAATCGATAATGAGATTGTTGTTTTTGAGAAATCACCAGAATCAAGCGTTGTTGAGAAGGGGCGTTTCCCGTTAAATGAAATAAAGTGGAATGAAGAAGAGTATGCATTTAATAAGGCTACTGTATACAATTATCAGGATACCCAAAAAGGCTCTAGAATTGATAAGGAAGAATATCCACGAAACCTAACAAAAACAAGAGAATTTAACATTGCTGTTAATAAGGATAAAATTAAGATAGACGTAGATACGGTATTATCCAAAACAATACAAGTAAATCCTGATATTCAAGGATCACAAATTGGATTTGGTGCGATGTTCAGCACAAAAGAAACTTCGCATGAACAGTATGCAGATGATATTTATGATACATTCATCGAAGATATTTTGATTACAGATAGTAACGATCGTACACTTTTTACTAACCAATACACGAACTTCGATAAAGTAAAGCACAAAACAATGACTTTAATTAATAGCGTTGTGGATTTCTTTATTGAAACCTTCTAAAGCGGGGGGAACTAAATTCAAGTGAAAAAAATTTTATTGTTTACCTGTCTAGCACTACTAATTATCACGGCCTGTAGTAATAGTAAAGAAGAACCTGTGAAGGCGAGAGAACCATTGAAGAACAAAGAAAAGCTTCAACTATCTATTTGGTTACCTGAATGGCAAATCAAATCTGCCATCGAGGATGTAGAAAATTCAGAACATGGCTTACAAGACATTCGCGTTTTTGGTGCTTATTTTAATGAGAATGACCAATTATTATTAACTGAAGATACGATAGAAATGTTGAAACAAACACAGCAACAATTTAATGAATCACATCAAGTGATACTTACGTTAATTAACGACACTGTTACAGATAACACCCCTTCAGTTCAGAAGGATAGCACGTTATTAAATCGGTTGTTTCAAAATGCGTCATCAAGGCAGCGACATATTGATAATATTTTGCAAGTTGTTGACCAATACAATGTGAATGGTATCGAAATTGATTATGAAAAGGTTGCTAAAGAGGACCTTCCTGGGTATGTCCGTTTCCTAAACGAACTTTATAAACAGTTATCAAAAAAAGGTATTTCATTACATGTCGTACTAGAGCCTAGCTTCCCATTTGATGTTAAATTGCCAAATGGACCTAAATATACAGTGATGGCTTATAATGTGCACGGATATCATAGTGGTCCAGGTGCAAAGGCAAACTTTTCATTTTTAAATGACTTAATAAAAAAAATTAAGAAGTCCAATCAAAAACTAGCGATTGCTTTTGCAACTGGCGGATTTGAATGGGTAAATCAAGGCGAAACAGTTGCATTAACAGAGATAGAGGCAGAGGAATTACTGAACAAAACGAAAGCGGTTAAACAACGAGATAAAGCAAGTGGTGCTGTATATTTCACGTATGTAGATGAACAAAAAGTGAAGCATGAAGTTTGGTATGCCGATCAGGAAACACTTGAAAAATGGACAGCACACGTACGAAAGAAACGCTACAATGAGATTGTTTTATGGCGTGCCGGAGGCCTAAGTTCGAAAACGTTACAATGGATTAACGAACAATCAGTGGAGTGACGGATTCGATTGCCAGAGAGACAGATGGAACAGGCGAAGTAGTGGATAGAGAAGCCAAAATCGTGGATAGAACAGTTAAAGTCGTGGATAGAAACGCCAGAGAGACGGAAAGAATTATCAAAGCGACGGAAAGAACCGCCAGAACGACGGATAGGATTATCAAAGTGACGGAAAGTACTGCTAGAATGACGGATAAAATCGCTAGTGACGGTAAGAACCATCTAAACCCACAAAAAAATCGCCACATACGGCGATTTTTTTTATTGGAATTGAGAAAGTCGTGAAAAGAAATTGGTAACGAAGTCTAAAAAAATTTTTTCTGATGGAGCAATTTCGCGGTTTACAGGTGAAATAATACCGACTGTTCTTGGAATTGTAGGTGATTTAATCGGTACCTTTACTGTGAAGCGAGCGGCTGAATCATATAGGGAGCTTTCTGGTAATAAGCTAACCCCAATGCCCGCAGCGACAAGACCTTTTAGTGCATCTAAGTCCTCACCCTCAGAGATGATGTTTGGTAAGAAGCCGGCAGCGCGACAGGCATCCATAGCTACTTTATGTAATATATAGCCATCTGGGAATAATACAAATAAATCATTACGTAAATCAGCAAGTTGAATACTTTCTTTTTTGGCTAATGGATGTTTTGCTGGCAGTAATGCAGCGATATTTTCAGTAAATAATATGGTTGAACGAATTGTTTCGTCCTTCGGTGGAAGTGGACCTAAAAAAGCTAAATTTAACTCGCGGTTTTTGACTGCATCGATTAAAAAACGATAAGAACCTTGACGGAGTTGGAATTGCAAATCTGGATATTCACGCTTAAAGGCAGAAATAACAGTTGGCAATACATAACTAGCTAAGCTTGTTGGAAAGCCGATTTTTATCGTACCTTTAGCAGGGTCTAAATATTCTTCAACTTGCTTAGCGGCAAAATCAATGGCTTTTAAAGCAGTAATGGTGTGCTCGAGAAAAGTTTTTCCTATCGGTGTTAATTTAACATTGCGTCCTACACGTTCAAAAAGTGGTGTGCCTAATTCATCTTCTAAATTAGCAATTTGTCGGCTTATTGCAGATTGAGCAACATGAAGATGTTCGGCAGCCTCTGATATGTGTTCGCGTTCTGCAACTTCAACAAAATATCGTAATTGACGTAACTCCACTAGATATTCACCTCTATTAATCGAAAAATACGATTGATTATTCTTCAATTATATACTATTTAAGATGAAAGTGACCGTAAATAAACAAATGTTAGCTAGCGAGCTTTAATAGAAGTAGATGCTCAGAAACTTCATTGGAGCTCAAGAAGAAAAGAAAAAATGAAGAAGAGAATTAAAAGAAATTGCATTATCTTCAATTGTTAATTTTGGCTATCATCAAAGTTTAGGATGATATCTGAAAAGTATGTTATATGAATAGGCTGATTGGAGTGGAGGCTGGACGTCCCTAGGAAGCTCTGCTCTGCGCGAAAGCGAAGCGACAGCGGCAAAATGTTTTAACTGCGCGAAAGCGAAGCGACAGCGGCAAAATGTTTTAACTGCGCGAAAGCGAAGCGACAGCGGCAAATGTTTGAACTGTGCGAAAGCGTAGCGACAGCAACAAATGTTTTAACTGTGTGATAGCAACAAAGCGCCCAGCTGGAACGGAAATCATCCCCCACGATATGATGGTAAATCTTTTTTTTTGAACTAGAACTCTATAAATTTCTTTCTCTTATTTGATTCTATTCTAATAAAAAAGGTTATAGTATTGGTACTGTTCTTTATACATTTCTGTCACAAAACCGCTACAATTAGCGATTCCTGAGGGGTTTCCACTATGTAGCTAGATGAAATCCATTCTCAATTAGGTTTATTTTATTGAAAATACGGGGAGTTGATTCTCATTGTCAATAACGATTAGCAATATTTTGAAAATGCTTACAAACTCTTTGTTTTTAAGGATTGTTTCAAAGAAAAGTGAAAGTGATTGAAATGGTTTGCATAGAGAACGATTTTCAGTTAAGATTAGAATGATGATAATTAAGGGATGGTTCACCATTCACTGAACACACTATGGAGGTATTTTATGTCAACTTTAGTTATTAAAGATCTTCACGTTGAAATCGACGGGAAAGAGATTTTAAAAGGCGTAAATCTTACGATCAATACAAATGAAATTCATGCAATCATGGGACCAAACGGAACTGGTAAATCAACACTAGCTTCTGCAATTATGGGTCACCCTAAATATGAAGTAACTTCTGGTACAGTTGAGCTTGATGGCGAAAATGTACTTGAAATGGAAGTAGACGAGCGTGCTCAAGCAGGTTTATTCCTAGCTATGCAATATCCTTCTGAAATCGCTGGTGTAACAAATGCTGACTTCTTACGTTCAGCTATCAATGCACGTCGTGAAGAGGGCGATGAAATTTCTCTAATGAAATTTATCCGTGAATTAGATAAAAGCATGGAATTCCTTGAAATGAATGAAGATATGGCACAACGTTATTTAAATGAAGGTTTTTCTGGCGGTGAGAAAAAACGTAACGAAATTCTTCAATTAATGATGATTAAACCAACTTTCGCAATTTTAGATGAAATTGACTCTGGTCTTGATATTGACGCGCTTAAAGTTGTTTCAAAAGGAATCAATGCAATGCGTGGAGAAGGCTTCGGCTGCTTAATGATCACTCACTACCAACGTCTACTTAACTACATTACACCAGACCATGTACACGTAATGATGCAAGGCCGTGTTGTTAAATCAGGTGGCGAAGAGTTAGCACAACGTTTAGAAGCGGAAGGCTATGACTGGATTAAAAAAGAATTAGGTATCGAAGAAGAAACAGAAGAACAAGAAGCATAAGAGGGAGGACGAACTAGCATGACAGTGGAACTTAACTTGCCTGTAACAGTACAGGACGTGCGCTCGTTCTCAGAAGCAAAGGGAGAACCGGCTTGGTTTACTGAGCTTCGCGCGGCAGCACTAGACAAAGCAACTGGTTTAGATATGCCAAAACCAGACAGAACAAATATTACAAAATGGGATTTCTTAAATTTCCTAACTCATACAGTTGACAGTGAAGGATTTTCTTCACTTGATGCTTTACCAGAAGAAGCGAAAGGTTTAATTGATCTTGAAGCACAAGAAAACCTTTATGTTCAACGCAATAATACACCAGCTTTCATTAAAACATCACAAGAATTAGCTGATAAAGGTGTTATTTTTACAGATATCTTAACGGCGGTTCGTGAACACGGTGACCTTGTTAAAAAGTACTTCATGACAGAAGCTGTTAAAGTTGATGAGCATAAATTAACTGCGCTTCATGCGGCACTTGTTAACGGTGGTGTATTCGTATACGTACCGAAAAATGTAATTATTGAACAACCACTTCAAGTAATCTTCTTAAACGATAACGCAGAAGCTTCATTATATAACCACGTGTTAGTTGTAGCTGAAGCAAATTCAGCTGTAACATATGTTGAAACATATATTTCAACAGTTGAAGAAGCAAAAGGTCAAGCAAATATTATTGCTGAAGTAGTAGTTCAAGACAATGCACAAGTTACTTACGGTGCGGTTGATGTACTTGCGAAAGGATATACTACTTATGTAAATCGTCGTGGACGTCTAGCTCGTGATGCGAAAGTAGATTGGGCTCTTGGCTTAATGAATGACTCAGATACTATTTCTGAAAACATTACACATCTAATCGGTGACGGTTCTAATGCTGATACAAAAACAGTCGTTGTTGGTCGCGGTGAACAAAAACTTAACTTCACTACTGAAGTTCGTCACTGGGGTAAGAACTCAAATGGTCATATCTTAAAGCATGGTGTAATGAAAGATGCGGCACAATCAATCTTTAACGGTATTGGCTACATCGAACACGGTGCGACAAAAGCGGATGCACAACAAGAATCACGTGTGTTAATGCTTTCTGAAAAAGCTCGTGGCGATGCAAACCCAATTCTATTAATCGATGAAGACGATGTAACAGCAGGACACGCAGCATCTGTTGGCCGAGTTGATCCACTACAACTTTACTACTTAATGAGTCGTGGTATCTCGAAAGCAGAAGCAGAGCGCCTTGTTATCCATGGATTCCTTGCGCCAGTTGTTACGCAATTACCAATCGAAGGCGTTCAAAAGCAACTGACGGAGGTTATTGAAAGGAAAGTTCGCTAATGATGAATAAAGACATTAAAAGCTATTTCCCAATTTTAAATCAGGAAGTAAACAGTCATAAACTTGTTTACCTTGATAGCGCAGCCACTTCTCAAAAACCTATTCAAGTAATTGAAGCGATGAAGCATTATTATGAATTCGATAATTCCAATGTTCACCGTGGTGTGCATACATTAGGTAATCGTGCTACTGACAAGTATGAAGGGGCACGTGAAAAGGTTCGTAATTTTATTAATGCTACTTCAACACAAGAAATTATTTTTACTCGCGGTACTACAACTGCTTTAAATACAGTAGCAGCAAGTTATGGTCGTGCTAATGTGGCTGATGGTGATGAAATTGTCATTACCCACATGGAGCACCATTCCAATATTATTCCTTGGCAACAGCTTGCAAAGGAAAAAAATGCAACACTGAAATATATTGAGCTTGAAGCAGATGGCACACTAAATCTAGAAAAGGTTCGTGCGACAATTACACCTAAAACAAAGATTGTGTCGGTGTCGATGGCGTCAAACGTCCTAGGAACGATTAACCCAATTAAAGAAATCGCTCAAATTGCGCATGCTAACGGTGCGGTAATGGTAGCGGATGCGGCACAAGCAGCACCACATATGAAAATCGATGTTCAAGATTTGGATGTAGATTTCTTAGGGTTCTCAGGTCATAAAATGTGCGGACCAACTGGAATAGGTGTACTATATGGTAAAAAAGAACACCTTGAAAAGATGGAGCCAATTGAATTTGGTGGCGAAATGATTGACTTTGTTGGACTTCATGAGTCGACGTGGAAAGAATTACCGTGGAAATTTGAAGGCGGAACTCCTATTATTGCAGGTGCAATAGGTTTAGGAGCTGCTATTGATTTCTTAACTGAAATTGGGCTAGATAAAATTGCGGAGCACGAGCATAAGCTTGCAGGCTACGCGATGGATCAGCTTGAAACAATTGACGGACTTAAAATTTTTGGCCCACGTGACCCGATGAAGCGTTGTGGCCTTGTAACGTTTAACCTAGACGATGTACATCCACATGATGTGGCAACGGTTCTTGATATGAGCGGTATTGCTGTTCGTGCAGGACATCATTGCGCACAGCCACTAATGAAATGTCTTCAACAAGTAGCGACAGCGCGTGCAAGTTTCTATCTGTATAACACAGAAGAAGATATTGACCGCCTAGTGGCAGGGTTACGTTCTGCGAAGGAGTATTTTGGCGATGTCTTTTAATAATTTAGATCAACTATATCGTTCAGTCATTATGGATCACTATAAAAATCCTCGTAATAAAGGATCTATAGAAAATGATGCTGTAACGATTGATATGAACAACCCGACTTGTGGAGACCGTATTCACTTAACGCTAAAAGTGACTGACGGTATTGTCGAGGATGCGAAGTTTGATGGCGAAGGCTGTTCAATTTCGATGTCTTCTGCATCCATGATGACGCAGCTCATCAAAGGTAAAAAAATTGATGAAGCATTAGAGCTTGCTGATATTTTTTCTAAAATGATGATGGGTGAAGACTATAGCGATAAATATGACCTTGAGGATGTTGAGGCACTACAAGGTGTTTCTCAATTCCCTGCACGTATTAAATGTGCAACATTAGCTTGGAAAGCGATGGAAAAAGGTGTTAAGGAATAAATAAATCCTAATTTCAAGTGAAAGCATTATTTGTGCTTTCACTTGAAGTAAGGTTATTGAGCATTAAACAAAATAACAATTATTTATGAACGGAGGAGAAAAGATGGCTAAAAAAATGCCTGATATTGGCGATTACAAATACGGATTCCATGACAAGGACGTATCAATTTTCCGTTCAAAACGTGGTTTAACTGAAGAAATCGTCCGTGAAATTTCTAATATGAAACAAGAGCCAGAGTGGATGCTTGAGTACCGCTTAAAAGCACTTGAAACTTTCTATACAAAACCAATGCCGCAATGGGGTGGCGACCTAGGAGATTTAGATTTTGATGAAATTACGTATTACGTAAAACCATCAGAAGCTACACAAAAATCTTGGGATGAAGTACCTGATGAAATTAAAGCTACTTTTGATAAATTAGGTATTCCAGAAGCAGAGCAAAAATACCTTGCAGGTGTATCTGCTCAGTACGAATCTGAGGTTGTTTATCACAACATGAAACAAGACCTTGAAGATCTTGGTATTGTGTTCAAAGATACTGACTCAGCTTTACGTGAAAACGAAGATATTTTCAAACAATACTGGGGCAAAGTAATTCCTTACACTGACAACAAATTTGCTGCACTAAACTCAGCAGTTTGGTCAGGTGGATCATTCATCTATGTACCACCAGGTGTAAAAGTGGAAACGCCATTACAAGCTTACTTCCGTATTAACTCTGAAAACATGGGTCAATTCGAACGTACGTTAATTATTGTAGATGAAGGCGCACACGTACACTATGTTGAAGGTTGTACAGCTCCTGTTTACACAACAAACTCTTTACACTCAGCAGTAGTAGAAATTGTTGTACGTAAAGATGCATACTGCCGTTATACAACGATTCAAAACTGGGCAAACAACGTTTACAACCTAGTAACAAAACGTACAGTTGTTGAAGAAAACGGTACAATGGAATGGATCGACGGTAACATCGGTTCTAAGTTAACAATGAAGTACCCAGCTTGTATCCTTAAAGGTGAAGGCGCTCGTGGTATGACATTATCAATCGCATTAGCAGGTAAAGGTCAACACCAACACGCAGGTGCGAAAATGATTCATATGGCACCAAACACATCTTCAACAATCGTTTCTAAATCGATTGCCAAACAAGGTGGTAAGGTAACATATATGGGTCAAGTTCGTTTCGGCCCTAAAGCAAGTGGTGCACGTGCTAATATCGAATGTGATACGTTAATCATGGACAACCAATCTACTTCAGATACAATTCCATACAACGAAATCTTAAATGATAATGTTTCTTTAGAGCATGAAGCGAAAGTTTCAAAAGTATCAGAGGAACAATTATTCTACTTAATGTCTCGTGGTATTTCTGAAGAAGAAGCGACAGAAATGATCGTAATGGGCTTCATCGAGCCATTCACAAAAGAATTACCAATGGAATACGCAGTAGAAATGAACCGCCTAATCAAGTTCGAGATGGAAGGTTCAATCGGATAAAATTTTTAAAACCCGCCACAACATGTTTGTGGCGGGTTTTTTATGTGCGCCCGGCATGCGTATGAACTATAGGGTGCAAGTCCCGAACCCCGAAGACAGAAGTAGAGGTTAGCTAAGAGCAAGGGTGTCCG